>NZ_JAACGB010000007.1:0-227881 GCF_029237345.1 Aeromonas sp. 2HA2
GGCAGTAAAATTCGGACGCGGGGTGGAGCAGCTCGGTAGCTCGTCGGGCTCATAACCCGAAGGTCGTCAGTTCAAATCTGGCCCCCGCAACCAACTATTTGTGCTCATGGCGAGGCTGATGCCAAGCGGTGAGCGTAAAGACAGCGAACTACTTCTGCTCGGTAGTACGCGGTGATAAAGGCAGTAAAATTCGGACGCGGGGTGGAGCAGCTCGGTAGCTCGTCGGGCTCATAACCCGAAGGTCGTCAGTTCAAATCTGGCCCCCGCAACCAACTATTTGTGCTCATGGCGAGGCTGATGCCAAGCTGTGAACGTAAAGACAGCGAACTACTTCTGCTCGGTAGTGCGCGGTGATAAGGCAGTACAATTCGGACGCGGGGTGGAGCAGCTCGGTAGCTCGTCGGGCTCATAACCCGAAGGTCGTCAGTTCAAATCTGGCCCCCGCAACCAACTATTTGTGCTCATGGTGAGGCTGATGCCAAGCGGTGAACGTAAAGACAGCGAACTACTTCTGCTCGGTAGTACGCGGTGATAAAGGCAGTACAATTCGGACGCGGGGTGGAGCAGCTCGGTAGCTCGTCGGGCTCATAACCCGAAGGTCGTCAGTTCAAATCTGGCCCCCGCAACCAACTTTCCGTTGTTTCCCTCTTTCTGTATTACCCCTTCCTTATATTTCCCTGTGTGTCCAGCCGTTCGTCACATAAGTGCATCATGACGCTTGATATTGATTTTCAAGTGTAAATCTGGTCGTCTTCGCGTTTTGTTGGGTATCATCAGTGATATCTCTTCATGGACGAGGGCCTTGCCCAATGATGCAAAATTTCACTTATCTCCCCCCTCAAATCGATATTCACGATGCCACCCTGAGTCAGGCCATGACCAACGGGCTCTCGGCCAACTTGTTGCTGATCGCGGAAGAGTTGCGTGATCCTGTTCTTGCCATGCCCGAATTTGCCCCCGTGGCGACCCAGATAGCGCTGGGCCAGAAGGCTCCCTACAGCCTGGTGCAGCATAACAGCCTGCAACTGGTGGTCTTCATGGGCAGCCATCCTGTACGTGATCACGCCCTCTACAAGCAAGCCAGATCCTGGGTAGTCCCCTTGGCGGGCCTCAAGATCGAGCGGATGGGGGTGCACCTTGAAGGGTTTGACGAAGGGGACAGGGCGCTGCTGGCCGAGCTGGCACTGGCTTGTTTGCTGGCGGCGAACGTGCCCATGCCCAGTCACAAGCACTGTGTCGAGGACGAGTGGCGCTATCAGCAGATTGCAGTGTCACCGCGCTGTGTGCTGGATCTGGCGCGGATCTACGCCGAAGCCGAAGGCAACGGCATGGCTCGACATCTGGCGGTATCGCCAGCCTCCGATCTCACCGCGCGCAGCTATCGGGAGTGGGTACGTCAGTTGGCTCAGGTCGAAGGGTGGCAGTGGTTCGAGTACGATCAGGCCCAGCTGGCCGAGCGGGGCGCCGGCGCCTTCATCGCAGTGGCGAGAGGTTCAGAAGACAACCAGGCCGCCATGGTCAAGCTCAGCTACTGCCCGCCCAATCCGGTGCGCCGGGTGGCACTGGTGGGCAAGGGGATCTGCCACGACTCGGGTGGCTACAACCTCAAGGTCGCCGGCAGCATGTATGGCATGCACCTGGACATGGGCGGCAGTGCCGTGGCGCTGGGTGCTCTCTATGCGATCAGCCGGGCCAGTCTGCCCTATGAGGTGCACTGCTGGCTCGCCATCGCAGAGAACCACATAGGCCCGCTGGCTTACCGGCCGGGGGAGGTGGTAACCGCGCTCAACGGCACCACCATAGAGGTGGTGGATACCGATGCCGAAGGGCGCATGGTGCTGGCGGATACCCTCTGTATGGCGGTACAGGACAATCCGGATCTGCTGATCGATTACGCCACCCTGACCGGTGCCTGCAAACGGGCGCTGGGCAGCCGCTACAGCGGTGCCTTTACCAACCGGCCCCAGTGGCTCTGTGACTTGATAAGTCTTGGCCAGCGCAGCGGCGAGCGGATCTGGCCCTTCCCGCTTGATGAGGACTACGACGACAACCTCGATAGCGAGTGGGCCGATCTGCTACAATGTGCGCCGGGCGCGTCGCCGGATCACATCGATGCCGCCCGTTTTCTCAACCGCTTTGTGCCCCAGCAGACCCCCTGGTTGCACCTCGATTTGAGCGGTTTTCGCAGCAAGGGGGGCAATGGCGTGGTCAGCAGCGAAGTGACCGGATTCGGGGTCCGGTTGACGCTGGACTTGTTAGGCAGCCCGTTGGGCCGCCGCCATGAACTCGATGAACAAGAAAATTAAGGAATAACGTGAAAGTACCAAGTTATGACTGGGTGTTGTTCGATCTGGACGAAACACTGCTCGATTTCCCGGTCGCCCAGGCCCTGGAGCAGACCCTGCAGATCTACGGTGTGGCGCCCACTCCCCCCAAGATGGCGGAGTATCACGCGCTCAACCACCGGCTGTGGCAACAGTACAATTCGGGCGAAATTGATGCAGCGCACCTGCAGCAGACCCGTTTCTCCCTGTTCGCCGAGCAGGTGGACGTGGCGCCCATGGCGATGAACGACACCTTCTTGCAGCAGATCATTGCCCTGAGTGTGCCCCTTGAAGGGGTCGTCGAGACACTGGAGGCCCTCAAGGGCCAGGTTAGGATGGGGATCATTACCAACGGCTTCAGCCTGCCGCAGCGCGGTCGCCTCAGCAAACTGGGCTGGAGCGATTGGTTCGAGCCGCTGGTCATTTCTGACGAAGTGCAGGTGACCAAGCCGGCCGCCGCCATTTTCCAGCATACCCTTGCCTTGATGGGGCAGCCGAGCCCGGCACGGGTGTTGATGGTGGGGGACAACCCCAAGACCGACATCGCCGGTGCGGCGGCCCAGGGGCTGGCCACCTGCTGGTACAATCCGGCCCGTCACGACACCGAGTGCGAGGCGACCCACGAGATCCACCACTTCGCCCATCTCTCCACCATAGTGCTGGGGCAGTAAGCACCAGGGCAGCAAGCGGATCGCCAGACACACAAAAGGCAGCCATCAAGGCTGCCTTTTGTGATCTTGAGGGGATCAGGTACCGAGGCGGCTGAGCAGCCAGGACTCGAGCAGGGCAACCCCGTGTTCCAGCACTGCTTCATCGAAGTCGAACTCCGGATGGTGGTGAGGCGCGGCCAGATTGGCGCCCAGGATCAGGTAGGCGGCTTCGCCACCGTTACGCTGCACCCGCTCGATGAGAAAGCCCGCATCCTCGCTGGCGCCAAAGCGGCGGGTGTGGATGGTCTCAAGTTTGAGCGCCTGAGCAAGCGGTACTATCTCTTCGAGCAGGGCCGGGCTGTTCTCGATGCCGATGGCTTCCCCCTGCTTGCGAATCAGGTAGGTGGCTCCCTGCATCATGGCTGCCCCTTCCACTATCTGCTGCACCTGGCCGAACATGTAGTCGTTGAGCGCCGGGGTGGCACCACGGGTCTCTCCCTGCAGGCGGGCATGGCCCGGGATCACGTTGCGACCGCTGCCACCGCTGAGCTGGCCCACGTTGATGCGGGTCATGCCATCGCGATGTCGGGCAATGCCGAGCATGGCTGTGGTCGCCGTGCAGGCTGCCGCCAGCGCGTTGCTGCCCGCGTTGGGCTCAAGACCCGCATGGGCGGCGCGCCCCATAAACTCCACATCGAATTTGGTTGAGCAGAGAAACTCGGTGGGATTGACCACCAGCTCGCCACTGGCCGCATGAATGCCGATGTGCAGCGCCAGCAGGGCATCCACATCGTCGAGCTGACCACCGGCTGCCAGTGCCTTGCCACCACGGCACCCCTCTTCGGCGGGTTGGAAGAACAGCTTGATGCGGCCGCTGAGTCGCTCTGCCAGGGGTGCTATCCGCTCGGCCAGCACCAACCCGATGGCGGTGTGGCCGTCGTGGGCACAGGCGTGCATCCAGCCGGCGTTGCGAGACTGCCACCCCTCCTGGCTGGGGGGATGCAGCTCATCCTGGCTCTCGTCCACTTCCACCGCATCGATATCGAAGCGAAAGGCCAGGGTCGGGCCGGGACGACCGCTGTCCCATACTCCCATCACACCCGTTATCTCTTCGATGCGCGCCAGCCAGTCGGGATGCGCTCCCTGGCGTAGGGCGCGCTCCTTCTGGGCTTGTACGTCGACCTCCCGTCCCATGATGAGGTTGCTGGCCAGCAGCTTGTCACCCAGCATGACTTCAAATCCGAGTTTTGAGAGGTGGTGAGCAATGAGGGAGCTGGTGCGAAATTCACACCAGGCCGCTTCGGGCAGACGATGAAGATCACGACGCCAATGGCGAAGAGCATCTTGTGTCATGGTAATTCCTGCGTGGCGAGTTCAGCGGATATTGTGACGGGCAGGGGAGCAAGAGTAAATCCCGCTGACAAAATGCAACAAGGGGAGCGATGAGGCTCCCCTTGTTGGTGATGGCGATGACGTCCAGCTTGTTTAGTGTGCATCAACCCGTTCTAAATTCCGTTTCAGGCATCATCTCGAGTGAGGCAGTCAAAAAAGACAGGAAACGGTGGAATAGTCAGCGCCAAAGCGATGGTTGTCATTCAGTAATACAGGGTTCTGGATAATTAACCGGCTCAGAGCTGTGACAAGGACGGCAGAGAGACGGCAACCAGAGTGAAAAACACGGTAAAAACGGCAGTAACAACAAACTCTTTCATATTTTGTCTCCCTTGGCTGACTCTTGATGGGACCAAGATACCATAACTGTGCAGTAACACAACGACAAAATGTAATTATGTGGCTTATTGTCGAGCTGGTGGTTGCTAAGCCTTGTTTTTGTATTTTTGAGGGTGTTTTATCACCACTCCGTTCATTTCTATGGAGTGAGACGTGCTATTTTTTAGTTTTTGTATATAAATTCAAATGCTTACATTCTTTTGTGGTGATGTTTTTGGTGGGTTTTATATGGAGCTTTTGTTGGATTTGACCAGTTTTATGCGCAAAAATGGTCTCCTGCTGCGCCTGAAAGTGTCGCCACAAGCAGGGTTGGCGGTCTCAGGGTAGGATAGGGTGTTGATATCCAATTTTTGGTTCAGTGAAAGCACGCAGGCCATGGGTGGCGTCACTTGCAGGGGATTGTCACTCTTCTTGTTTTTCAGTCAGAGGGATAAAAAGGATGAAAAAGGTGGGCTTTCACTGGGATAAAGAGCCGCCGGGGCCAGCGGGAAGGAATTTCACATTTTCCCGATGCCATGCACCTGTGGATGCGGGCTGAGTGACATTGCGGGTCGGTATTTTTGGCATTTTCAGGTGCCTATTGGCCGTTGATCAGTAACTCGCTGCACAGTCACTGCGCTGTCATCGGCTTCTTCTTCCGAGCGGTTTGTGGCGTTTTCACGACAGCTTGAGAGTGTGATGGGGGTGAATAGGAGGAAAGAGCCTGAATAATATGGGAGAAGGGCGGGGCGAGTGGTGACACGGGTTGGCGTTGCAGGGGGACACTGAGGCACTTCCCAATCACCCAGTATGGGCACCGACAGCGGAAGGCTTGCTAACCCCTGGCTTCGCACAGCAAGTCAGCGGATCCTGGTGACGGTCTTGAGTGGCCGAGTGAGCCAATCAGTCTTGTGTGAGTGGTGCGAGCGAACGAGAAGAGTGAGATGAAGAGTAAAGCGGAGTGCCAGTAAAGCCGGGCATGCAATGCCGCTGTTTACTGCTGACGCTGCGGTAAACAAGGCGGATTAAAAAGGCTATGTCCCAATTACGTGTTGCATGGGGTGCCCCAGCGCCTCATGCAAACACGCTTTGATATTCACCCCCCTTCCGTAACGTTCCAGCATCCTGCGCCAACCCAGGTAATTCTTCAGGTATTGGGTCGCCACACCATGGAACCGCTCCATCCACTCTTTCAACCGATGGTGATATCCGTTTACATGCTGGATGTGATACGCACCAACCACCCGTTCGCCCCGACGATTGTGCACCACTTGATGGGTTACCCCCTGCGCTTGGCTGAAACTGGCATACACGCCCGCACCATCGCTACACAGTACCGCGTCAGGTGAAACCAAGGGCTTCAAGACCGTTATCACTGTTTCGGCATTCATCTTATCCAGCTGAAAATCCGCATGGTGGCCTGCCCGGTCTTGCACCACCATCACCGGGATGTAATCCGGCCCGGTTCCACGGGTTCGCCCTTTACCACCGCGATGCCGTGGCGGACGCGGCAGTCCCCGTTGCCCCTTGAACGATTCGAGGAAGAAGGTCTCATCAACCTCAATGATGCCCTCTTCCCGTGTGGCTTGATGGGTTGCCATCGCGCGTAAGAAGCGGTGACGCCAGAGGAAGGCGGTATTTTTGCTGACGCCGCAACGCAGCGCTGCCTGACGGACGGTCAGCCCTTCAATGAGGGCCTGCGCGTAGTCCTCCCAGCACTGGGCTTTGCGCAACCGGGCCAGGGGCGTCTTGGTGAGCACGGTGTTGGTGCGCAGACACAGTTTGCAACGGTAGCGGCGCAGTCCCCGACTCCATCCCCAAGGCGCCAGCTGAGCAGGATCGGCCTGACAATGAGGGCAACCGCTGCATGCTGGTAACTGGGTATTGAGTGAGGTAATGGCGTGTGGCGCCGTGAGCTCCTGCTGGGCAACACGGCGCTGGCGCAGGGTAAGCAGTGGAAAGAGGGATAACAGGTGTTGAAAGGCTGGGGTATCCATGATGGTAGACCTCAAGGTGATGGCCTACTTCAAGCTTAGCCTTTCAACACACAATTGGGACAGAGCCATTAAAAAACCCTCCAGCGGAGGGTTTTGTCACAACAACCTGATGCAAGCCATGCGGCTTAGAACAGGGTGGTGGAGAGATCGTACAGCTCCTGATTGAACGGGCGCTTCAGGTTCTCGATGCAGTCGATGATGTCGTGGTGCACCATCTCGTTGCCCTGGATACCGACGCAGCGACCACCCTGGCCTGCCAGCAGCTGTTCGACGGCGAAGGCACCCATGCGGCTCGACATGATGCGATCGCGCGCAGTCGGCGAGCCACCACGCTGGATGTGACCCAGTATGGTGGCGCGGGTTTCGCGGCCAGTCATGGCTTCGATGTCCTTGGCCAACGCATTCACGTCGGTGACGTGTTCACAGATGGTGATGATGGCGTGACGTTTACCTTTTGCTTCGCCTTCCTTGATCTGCTGCAGCAGCTTCTCTTTGTCAAAGGCCACTTCCGGTACGATTACGTACTCGGCACCACCGGCAACGGCGGCAGACATGGCCAGATCGCCGCAGTGACGACCCATGATCTCGACCACTGAGATACGGTGGTGGGAGCTGCAGGTATCGCGCAGACGGTCAATGGCATCAACCACCACGTTCAGGGCGGTATCAAAACCGATGGTGAAGTCGGTACCGGCGATGTCGTTGTCGATGGTGCCCGGCAGGCCGATGCAGGGGAAACCCTCTTCGGTCAGCTTCTTGGCACCCATGTAGGAGCCGTCACCGCCAATCACCACCAGGGCATCAATGCCGTGTTTTTTCAGGTTTTCGATCGCTTCGGCACGCACGGCCGGATCTTTGAAGGCGGGGAAACGGGCAGAACCCAGGAAGGTACCGCCACGGTTCACCACGTCGGAGACGCTGTGGCGCTCCAGCTTGACGATCCTGTCCTGATGCAGACCGAGGTAGCCATCATAGATGCCATAAACTTCCAGGCCATGATGCAGACCGGCGCGCACCACGGCGCGAATGGCTGCGTTCATACCCGGTGCGTCACCACCACTGGTCAAAACACCAATACGTTTGAGTTGTTTGGTCATGAGTGCCTCTGGATCTGAGTTGTCAAATACGAATGTTTGGAAATAGACAAGCCACTTTTACTATATCGGCTTTCGTATGGGATGCGGGGGCCGCCATAGGAAAAGCGATACAAGAGAGGGGACACACCCCTCTCTTTGTCAGTAATGCGAAATTACTTGGCAGCGCCAGCGATGATCTGGGAGAAGTCGTCCACTTTCAGGGACGCACCACCCACCAGGCCACCGTCGATGTCCGGCTGACCGAACAGGTCGGCAGCGGTTGCACCAGTGACGGAACCGCCGTACAGGATCTGTACTTTGGCAGCCACGGCGCCATCAAAACTGGCCAGGTACTGACGGATGTGAGCGTGAACGGATTGAGCGATTTCCGGGGTAGCAGTCTTGCCGGTACCGATAGCCCATACCGGCTCATAGGCAACCACGGCGTTGCTGAAGGAGGCGATGCCGCAACGGTCGATGACGGCTTTCAGCTGGGTCTCAACCACTGTCTTGGTCACGCCGGCTTCGAACTGCTCCAGGGTCTCACCGATGCACAATACGGGGATCAGGCCCGCTTTCTGGATGGCTTCGTACTTGGCGGCTACCACGTCGTCGTTCTCTGCGTGCAGGGTACGGCGCTCGCTGTGACCGACCAGGGAGTAGGTGCAACCGAAGGCTTTGAGCATGGAGGGGGCGTTCTCGCCGGTGAAGGCGCCGGACTCGTGAACGTCGGCATTCTGGGCACCGTAGGCAATCTTGCTGCCTGCGGTCAGCTGCTCAACCAGACCCAAAAAGATAACCGGCGGGCAGACGGCGACTTGCACGGAAGGATGAGCGGCAGCAGCCGGGGTCAGTCCTTTGATCAGAGCTTCTACAGAAGCTTTGGTGCCGTTCAGTTTCCAGTTACCCATTACCAGGTGCTGTCTCATCTTGTAACTCTCCTAGGCATTTGATTGCGCGACATTATATGAATTGAACCGAGCCCAAGATAGCTGACCCGGCGGCAAATGACGTAATTTTTTTTCGCTTTCCTGATCCAAATCAGGAATGAAAGGCTCGATTGCTCAATCGTTAACCTGCCCTCGCAAACGGGCCCACCATACCCCAATCCATTCGTGAATGGCAGCCTCGGAATACATCAGATAACGCCCCTTCGGCAGGTAGCTGTAGAGGGGTTGCGCCACCTGACTCTGCTTGGCTGTGTAGTCGGTGGGGGCCGGCACCGCATCGAGTCCCTGCCCTTGATACAGCGCCATGGCCCGCGGCAGGTGGGTTGCCGAACTGACCAGCGCCACCCGCTTGCCCTTGAGATAACGGCTGATGCTGATGGCCTCGTCATGGGTGTCTTTGTTGTTTTCAAACAACGTCATTCGGGATCTCTCTATCCCCAGGCTGGCCGCCATGCGGGCATTGACCTCGGCGTTGGAGAGGGGATCCCCCGATACATAGCCGGAGAAGACCAGTGTGGCCTGGGGGTAAGCCTGGGCGAGGCGTACGCCTTCCAGAGTTCTTGCGAGGGCGATATTGTTCTGCCAGGCGCGCTCAGGGATCGCCGGATCGCTCACATGGCCGTTGCCCAACACCACGATAGCCTCTATATCAGGGTGTTGGCTTATCTCGAACGGCGGGAAGCTCTGCTCCAGCCCTCTGGCCAGCTCATAGCTCACCGGCCGCATCCCCATCAGAGCAACAATGACCAGGGAGCAGGTCGCCAGCAGCTTGCCGGTTTTCTGAAAGCGGGTGAACCAGAGCAGCAAAAGCGCCAGCAGCAATAAGGAGAGGGAAAAGGGCAGTGGCATCAGCAATTGACCCAGCCATTTCTTGATAACAAACAAGTTGGCGGCAAACAGGTTGAGCTCAAACACTGGGATGTCGTCCTTGAGTTTTCAGCAAATTCGGGATGTGACAGAATACCCCTCTTTTTTCGTCAGGCCCAATGCTGCGGCCAAAAGTTGAGTGAGTCTTGAAGCAAGATCAGAGTTTTGACGGGCGTGCCGACAAGTTTGCTCGCAACATTTATGACTCCACCAAGGGGCGTATTCGCACCACTGTGGTCTGGAGCGACATTGAAGCCTGCCTGGCTCGCCTTGGCAACCGGCCCCTGCGCATCCTGGATGCGGGGGGCGGATTTGGCTATTTTTCCCAGAAGCTGGCGGCCATGGGTCATCAGGTGGAGCTGTGCGATCTCTCCGCCGAAATGCTTGAACTTGCACGGGTCCAGATCGCTGAAAAGGGGCTGGAAGACAGAATTCGTCTCATCCATTGCCCCATTCAGGATCTCAAGGCCCACGTGACCGGCACCTTTGATCTGGTGCTCTGTCACGCCGTGCTGGAGTGGCTCGCCGAGCCGCGCCAGACCCTGCTCGGTCTGTTCCCTTTCGTCAATGCAGGGGGCATACTGTCGCTGCTTTTTTACAACCGTCATGGTCTGTTGTTTCAGAGTCTGGTGGTGGGCAATTTCGACTATGTGCGCCTTGGCCTGCGCAAGAAGCGCCAGACCGCCCTGACCCCCACCAATCCGCAGTTGCCTGAACAGGTTTACGACTGGATTGGGCGAGGTGGCCTCAAGATCATTGGCAAGACGGGGGTGCGGGTCATTCACGACTACATGCGCCACAAGCAGGATCAGGTCGAGAAGTTCGATGATCTGCTGGCCATGGAGCAGCAATATTGTCGCCAGGAGCCGTTTATCTCCCTGGGCCGCTATATCCATGTGATGGCGCAAAAGCCAGTCAGCTGATGGGTCGGAGAGTGGGTCGACTGGGGGATAATCCCTTCGGTGCTCTTTGCCGTCCCTGGGTCAATGCATCCATGTAATGGCGCAGAAACCGTCAAGCTGACAAGCAGTCTGTCTGGCAGCCTTGTAATAACAACGAGATGGTCAGTTTCATATGATGAGACCGTCCCACGGATAACAACGAGATGACAACGTCATGATGAGTACATCCCGTACCCTGCCCGAGCGTTCTGTGCCGGAGATAGTAGGGTGGGTCAGGCAGGAGGGGTTGGCGCTGAGCCTGCCTACCGACCGGCTGGCCTTTCTGATTGCAATCAAGACACTGTCCGAAGATGAATCGGACTTGTCGGAAGCGGCGCTGCACGATGCCTTTGGCTATGTCAGCAACGCTTTTGGCCAGATGGACGAGACCCTCACCGGTCGTGCCAACAACGCCATCAACGATCTCATTCGCCAGCAACTGCTGTCGCGCTTCAACACCGACATGGTGGCGGGGGAGAGTCTCTATCGCCTGTCGCGGCTGGGGATGGGGATCGTCGACTTCTTTATGGATCAGCGTCAGGTTGACTCCATCAAGCTCTCCATCCTGCTCGAACACCTGGCGGCCGAGCTCGACACCGCCCGCAAGGCGGCGCTTGAGACCAACACCCGCGAGCAGTGGGACGCGGAAGTGTTGCCACGGCTCACCTTCTCGCTGGAAGAGACGCTGGGACGCATCGACTTGACCCAGCGCGCCATGGATGAGCAGCAAAATCAGGTCAAGAGCGAGATAGCGGCCCTGTTGACCCAGAATTGGGTCGATGCCATCCACAGCTGCGAAAAGCTGCTGCACGAAACCGGCCAGACCCTGCGTGAGCTGCAAGATACCCTGGACGCTGCCGGCCACCGCCTGCAGGCGGGGCTGCTCAATATTCAGGAAGCAGCCCAGGGGCGCGACGATCTGTTTCACGTCGAGGAGCTGACCCATGCCTTGCAGGGACGGCTCGATGTGATCACCAGCTGGGGCCAGCAGTGCATCGAGCTCTGGTCCCGTTACGATCGCCACGTCCACAAATTTATCCGCAATGCCATCGACATGGACAAGAACCGCGCCTTCAGCCAGCGGCTGCGCGACTCCATTCGCAATTTCGAGCAGCACAACTGGCAGCTGCGCATCGCCGAGGAGCCCCGTCTGCTGGAGCTGCGGGATGAAACCATTGCCATCCACGACGAGGAGGTGACCGGTGAGGTTCCCCTCGAGATGGAGTACATGGAGATGGTGGACATCAATCAGGCGCTGGCGGAGCGCATCGAGCGCTACCTCGCCCGCTATCCCGAGCAGGGCCATCAGCTGGATGTGGCCGATGTGCTGCGGGAATACCTGCTGGATTACCCGGCTCACGCCCATTTCGATGTGGCGCGTCTTCTGATCGACCAGGCCGTGCGCCTGGGCCATGCCAGCGGTGAGCGCGAGCTGCACCGCCAACCTGCATGGAAACCCATTAACCAAGCTGGATCCAAGGTTCAGGCCTATGTCATTGATCAATACTGAATTTCCCTTGCCGCTGCGGCTCGCAGAGGCGATTGCCAACCCCTTGTTTCCGCGCATCGATACCGCCTTGCGTTCGGGCCGTCACATCAGTGCCGACGATTTCGAACAGCACTCGGCGCTGGTGGAGTACCACAACGAGCTGGAGATCTTCTACGGCCGCTATCAGGTGGAGCTGATCAAGGCGCCGGAAGGCTTCTTCTATCTGCGCCCGCGCCCCAGCGCCGACATCGGCACCACTGTGCTCTCCGAGCTCGATATGCTGGTGGGCAAGGTGCTCTGCTACCTGTACTTGAGCCCGGACCGTCTGGCCTCGGAAGGGGTGTTCGCCATGGGCGAGCTGCAAGAAGAGGTGTTGAGCCTGGCCGACGAAAAGCAGCTGCTGCGCATGGTCAACAGCCGCTCCGGCGGCACCGACCTCGACAAGAAGAAGCTGCTCGAAAAGATCCGCACCTCCATGCGCCGATTGCGTCGCCTTGGCATGATCACCGCTCTTGGTAACAGCGACAAATTCCGGGTCAACGAATCCGTGTTCCGCTTTGCTGCCGACGTGCGCTCCGATGAAGATCCCCGCGCCGTTCAGCTGCGGATGATCCAGGAGGGGGAGGCCATCTTCCACGATGACGAGATGCCGAGCAGCGATTCGCTGTTTGAAGACATTGAAGCGGATCTTGATGAAGAACAGCTTGAACTGGAGGTCGAAGATGACCTGCAGCGTTAAATACAAGGCCCTGATGGAGCCCTTTGCTTTGATGGAGAGTGTGTCGTGAGAGGCAAATTCAAATCCCTGACCATGGTCAACTGGAACGGCTTCTTCGCCCGCACCTTCGATCTCGACCAGCTGGTCACCACCCTCTCTGGCGGCAACGGGGCGGGCAAGTCCACCACAATGGCGGCCTTTATCGCTGCCCTGATCCCTGATCAATCCCTGCTCCATTTCCGCAACACCACGGAAGCGGGCTCATCCAGTGCTTCCCGTGACAAGGGGCTCTACGGCAAGCTGCAGCGCGGCCACTGTTATTCTGTACTCGAGGTGATGAACAGCCGCGAACAGCGGATCTGGGTCGGTGTGCACCTGGAGCAGGTAGCCAACCGTGACAACAAGGTCAACATCACCCCGTTCGCGCTGGTAGATGTGCCAGAGCAACTGCAACCCACCGATCTGCTGCTGGAAAAGCTCGACGACGGCAAGGGCCGGGTGCGCGCCTTTACCGATCTGAAAGGGGCGGCCGCCGAGCTGGGGGCCATGAAGGTCGCCAAGTTCAATACGGTGACCGACTATCACAATTTCATGTTCGAGTTCGGTATTACCCCCAAGAAATTGCGCGATCAGAAGGATCGCGGCAAATTCTATCGCCTGATCGAAGCCTCCCTCTACGGCGGCATATCTTCTTCGATTAGCCGATCCCTGCGCGAATACCTGCTGCCGGAGAACTCCGGTGTGCGCAAGGCATTCCAGGACATGGAGGCAGCCATCTATGAAAACCGCCGCACCCTGGAAGCCATTAAAGAGACGCAAGGCCAGCGGGATCTGTTCAAGAACCTGATCACTGAGACCACCCACTATGTGGCGGCGGACTATGTGCGCAACGCCGCCGAGAAGAACCGTCTCTCCGAGCTGGCCCTCAAGGCGCGGCAGGAGCTGGCGGGCAAACGCCGCTTGCTGGCTGAAGAGAAGCAGCGTGCCATCTATCTGGCTGACGAGGTGGATCAGCTCACCAACCGTGAGAAATTGCTGACCGACGAGCTGGAATCTGCCGCCGAGCATCTGGCCAAGGTGATGGCCGCCGTTGCTTTGCAAAAGAAGATAGAGATGTATCGCGCCGATCTGGCGGAGCTTGTCGACAAGCTGGAGCAGCAGCAAGCCGTGGTGGAAGAGATCCATTGCCAGTTGCTGGAAGTGGAAGAGCGCAAAGAACTGGCGCAGACAGAGGTAGACAGCCTCAAGACCCAGCTGGCCGACTATCAGCAGGCGCTGGACATTCAGCAGACCCGCGCCATCCAGTACCGTCAGGCGGTGCAGGCGCTGGACAATGCCCGCGAGCAGTGCGAGCTGCCGGGGCTGACTGCCGAGCAGGCGAGCGACACCCTGCACCAGTTCCGCACCGCCGAGCAGAGCCTCACCAGCCGGATGCTGGGGGCCGAGCAGCAATTGGCGCTGGCCAAGGCGGCGGTGGCCGAACACGAAGCGGCGTTGGCGCTGCTGCTCAGCATCGCACCCGAAACAGTGCGCGAGGCCGCCTGGCCTACGGCGCAGGCGCTGCTCAAGCGTCACATCGAAGACAAGGCTCGCATTGCCCAGGGACAGGGGCTGCGCGCCGCCCTGGCTCGCCTCGAGAAAGAGAGCGAAAGCCAGCAGGCGCTGTTCAAACTGCGCGACGAGCTGCAGCAGGCTTCCGGTCAGCTGATCGCGAGCCAAGACGAGCTGGAGCTGTTTCTTGAGGCCCAGCGCACCCGTCAGGAAGAGCTGGCCGATCAGCAGAGCGATCTGAACCAGCGTCGCGCCAGCCTGGAGCATCAGGGCGCCCAGCTGGGCCGCGATATCGGCGAGCTGACCAGGCTGGCCCCGCGCTGGCTCAAATCCTTTGAAAAGCTTGAGCAGTTGCGCGAGCAGAGCGGATTGCCGCTTGCTACCGCCGAAGCGCTCTCTGCCGGCATGCAAACCGTGCTCGACAAGGAGCGCGAGTTCGAGCAGGAGAGCAATCGCATCGCGGCGCAGAAACAGGCGCTGGAGCTGCAAATTCGCAACCTGCAGCTGGGTGCTGGCGAGGCCGATCCGCGCCTGGCCCGCATCGCCGAGCAGGTGGGGGGCGTGCTGCTCTCCGATGTCTATGACGACATCTCCATCGACGATGCCCCTTACTACTCCGCGCTGTACGGCCCGGCCCGCAGCGCCCTGGTGGTGCTCGACCTTGAGGGCGCTATCGAGCGGCTGAAAAAGCTGGAAGATTGCCCGGAAGATATCTACCTGATTCAGGGCAACCCCGACTCTTTTGACGAGGATCTGGTGGAAGCGGACGAGCTGGGGGACGCCGTGCTGGTGCGCACCAGCAAGCGTCAGGTGCGCTTCTCCCGCTACCCCGAGCTGCCGCTGTTCGGTCGTGCCGCCCGTGAAAAACGCATTGAACAGCTCGATCTTGAGCGCGAAGGGCTCATCGAGGGTTACGCCAAGGCCGCCTTCGAGCAGCAGAAGTATCACCGCCTCTACGGCCACTTCCGTGACTTTATCGGCCAGCATCTGGATATCGCTTTCCGTCCCGACCCTGAAGCCGAAGTACAGGCCAAGCAGGCCGAGCTGCGCACGTTGCAGGGCGCCATAGCCGAGTGCGACAAGCAGCTGAGCGAGGCCAAAGCGGCCGCCGCCCAGCTGACTCGCCATATCCAGCTGGTGCAGGGGATGTTGCCCTTTGCCCACCTGTTTGCCGAAGCCGATCTGGCGGCCCGTCTCGAGGCGGCTCACGCCGATGTGGAAGCGCTGAAACAGGCCGAAGCCTTTATCGCCAAACATGGCAAGGCGCTCGAGAAGCTCGAAACCCAGGTGCAGGTGCTGCGCCAGGATCCGCAGGATCTCGCTGCGCTGCAAGTTGCATATGATGAGGTGAGCGAGCTGTTGGCCGAGCAGAAGCGCCGTTGCTACGCCCTCGATCAGCTGGTAGCCCGTCTGCCGCACTTTGCCTATCAGGATGCGCAAGACCTGCTTGGTAAGGCGTCTGAAATGAGCGAGCGACTCAAAGAGAAGCTCAAGGCTGCCGAGCTGGCGGCCCGCACCGCAGGTGAGCAGCACAAGCAGATTGCCCAGCGTCACACAGAAGCGCTGCAACTGCGCACCGCGCTCGATTCCAGCGCCTCGGCCAAGCGCCAGACCCTGAACGAGTTCGAGCAGGAGCTGGCGGCCATGGGGCTGACACTGTCGGACGACATGGAAGAGAAGTCACGCGCCCACAAGAAAGAGATCGAAGAGCTGCTCATCCGCACCCGTTCCCGTCGCACCAGTGCCGAGGCCCAGTTGCAGGTGACCAAGCGCGAGATTGAATCCCTTGGCGGTCGACTCAAGCTGGAGGGCAAAGATTACTTCACTGCTCGTAAATCACTGGTTAGCCACAAGGCGAGCTGGTCGCGGGTGGTGCGTCTGGCACGGGACACCGACGTCGAGAAGCGCCTGAACAAGCGCGAGCTGGCTTACTTGGACAGCGACGAGCTGCGCTCCATGTCTGACAAGGCCCTCGGCGCCCTGCGGGTTGCCGTGGCCCATGACGAGGCCCTGCGCGATGCGCTGCGTCTGTCGGAAGGCAATCGCAGCACCGAGCAGAAGGTCGCCTTCTACGTGCAGGTCTACCGTTACCTCAAAGATCGCATCCGCAACGACATCATCCGCTCAGATGATCCGGTGGAGGCGATCGAGGAGATGGAGATCGAGCTGGCGCGCCTCGCTGATGAGCTCAAACAGCGTGAAAACCACCTGTCGCTCTCCTCCCACGAGGTGGCGGCCAAGATCACCAACATCATACGCCGCGAGCAGAACCGTATCCGGGTGCTCAACCAGGGCTTGCAGAACATCGCCTTCGGTCTGGTGCGCGGGGTGCGCCTCAACGTCAATATCCGCGAGGCCCATACCCGCCTTCTCACCGCGTTGGCAGATCAGACCGCCATGCACAACGATCTGTTCGCCGACAAGGAGCTCAGCTTCTCCGAGGCGATGGCCAAGCTGTTCCAGCGTCTCAACCCGCAAACCGAGCAGGGGGATCGCAGCTATCAGGTGATGGGCGATGTCTTGCTCGACTATCGCAACTATCTGGAGCTGGAGATAGAGGTACAGCGCGGCGCCGATGGCTGGCTGCGGGCCGAGAGCGGCGCGCTCTCCACCGGTGAGGCAATCGGTACCGGTCAGGCCATCCTCTTGATGGTGTTGATCAGCTGGGAGGAGGAGTCCCGCCGTCTGCGCGGCAAGGATATCGCCCCTTGCCGCCTCTTGTTCCTCGATGAAGCGGCGCGCCTGGATGGCAAGTCTATCGCCACCCTGTTCGAGCTGTGCGAGCGGCAGGATATGCAGTTGCTTATCGCGGCGCCGGAGAACATCAGTCCCGAGAAGGGCACCACCTACAAGCTCATCCGCAAGGTGCAGGGCAAGCACGAACACGTGCACGTGGTAGGGCTGCGTGGCTTTGGTTTTAGCGACGACAAGCTGATCGCCTGACCTGCGTCTGGTGCACATCCTGACAAGGGCTGACGGGTAAATACATGAACGGGAGGCTTGGCCTCCCGTTTTAGTTGAAAAACATGGCAAAGTAGCCACGTTGCCCTCGGGTGTGGAACCGCGAGACAGTTTATGAACCTTTTACTGGCCATCCCGATCTGGCCGTTTTACGTGACGACAACAAGACCGGCCATACCGGCAAGGGGATCAAGGATAAAGCGCATGGCGGATAGGAAGGGAAAGATGCAATACATACAAAAAGGGCTGTTGTTATCTCTTTGCCTGTTGCTGGCAGCCTGTAGCAGCCGATATGACGACAGCCACGGCGGCAGTTGGCGCGGTTATACCGAAACTGGGCTCGCCTCTTATTACGCCGACCGCTACCACAATAAAAAGACCGCCAGCGGCGAGCTTTACCGCACTCACCTCAACACCGCTGCCCATATGACGTTACCCTTTGGCTCCCTGGTCAGGGTCACCAATATCGCCAACGGCAAGAGCGTCGTGGTCAAGGTCAATGACCGCGGTGCTTTTAAACGCGGGCGGATCATCGACCTCTCCAGGTCTGCCTTCAGCAGCATTGGCGACACAAGATCCGGCCTTATCAAGGTCAAGGTCGAGGTGTTGTAGCGGGCAAGAGGCGCTGTGTTGGAAATGCATTGGATGCAAGGCAGGCAGCAGATTGGCTCATCAGTTGCAAAGGAGTTTCGTGGCCGATGCCACCTGTCTTGAAATCCATCGATATCATCGAACGCCCAGATGACGACCTGGCCCTGATCAGCTTTGTATAAAAACGGTTCGCGCTATCAGAAGCGGAATACATATCCGGTGGGAGAGTCATCATGCTGCCGAGCCCACCATATTGGACATCATTCACAATGAGTTGCATGGAATTCAAACCCTTCGGTGACGTGCGCGCAGAGGATTTTCTGCCCCTGGTCAACGATGAGACAGTGAGAAAACATCTGATTGATCATCCCCCCTTCGATGCGGCCAGTGTGCGCGCCTGGATGGATGACAAGATACGGATAGACATGTTACCCGGTTGCCGCGTGCGGGCCCTTGTCATCGATGGTGTTCTGGTTGGCTGGTGCGGAATACAACCCGACGGCGAGGGCGTCGAGATTGCCATTGTCATCGCCAAAGCGGGTTGGGGGGCGGGGATTGCCATCTTCAAGGAGATGATGGGGTGGGCGCGAAGCATGGGCCATCGGGAGGTGCTTTTTCATCTGCTGGACACCCGCCCCGCATACCGGTTCCTCGCCAGACGATCCACCAGAGTGAAAAAGACGACCTTGTCGGGGTGTGGCTTCACCACGTATTACCTCAGCGTAGAACAATGGTTTGCGAACTAATGGCGGACAACTGGCGCTTTGCCAGTGCATGAAGTGCCGCCCGTTGATCTTGTCGTCCTGAAGGTTATTTTCCCCAGTGGCGCTGGCGCCAAACCCCTGCCTGCGTGCTGAACTAAGGGATGCCTGCCAGCTCTACCGGATCCTCCGTTGTTCATCCGACGGAACACTCTGTCCATCCTGCCCATCTATATCCATCAACCGGCCATGCATACACTGCTGCCATGTTGATGGATGAGCTTTCATGAACGTAAATGCAGAGATGTTGGCTCATCCTGATGTCTTGGTGGTGTGACAGTGGAGAGATATGGATGAAGATAACGTCAGACAAAATAGTGTCGATTGCGGTGCTCAAAGCACGACCTGGTATGAAGGAACGCCTGCGCCATGAACTGCTCAAGCTTGTCGAGCCCACGCGCCACGAGCCGGGCAACCTGGATTATGTGCTGTTCGAATTGCGTGACGAACCGGACACCTTCTATATGCGTGAAACTTTCGTCAGTCAGGCCGCCCTTGATGACCACTGCGCGACCGACTATTTTCAAGCCTTTTCCAAGCAGGCCGATGCATTGTTGGCAGAGCCCCTGCGGCTGATTTTTATGGAAGAGGTGAGCTACTCATAAATGTATTGGGCCAGCTGCTGGCCCAATTCCCCCTCGGCCTTCAGGGCTTGCGAGAGGGTGCTAACACCCGCTGTACCTCGCCACGGCTGGCTTGGTGTAGTGCCAGCACCTTTGCCCTGAGTCTTAGCTGGCCTTGCTGCTTGCGCGAAAAGGCGCAATAGCTGCTGCGATTGATCTCCAGCACGTCGCAGACCACCTCTATGGGATAGCTATCTTTGAGGTGGTCTATTTGCGCGAGGGCGGTATCGAGTCTGACATCAAGAGAGCGGTGGCTTTTTTAGTATTTCTTTCTCCATTTCCAAGCGTTTCACCGGGCTTCCAGCTCCTGGATCCTTCACGCTCCTGTTGACCCAATGATGCAAGCTGGTTTCGCCTACCGCCATGGCCGGACAGGCCTGGGAGACCGAGTAATGCTGATCGAGTACCAGTGTTGCAGCTTGCATTTTGAAGTCAGCGGAAAAGGAACGGCGGATCTTCTTTATCATGAACACCTCTCTCTACGTGAGGGCATTCTACCGCGTTCATGAGTGTCCAAATTCATTGGACCACTTCAAGGAGCTCGTGAGGCGTTTGAAGTGTGGTTGCCGCTTAAGCTCCTGTATATGGGTCTTATTTTAGCAGCAGGAATGCCACTAACTGATTGAACTGCTCCTCTGAACGAAGGGACTCAAGCTTAATAACGTACTTACCATTTATTAGGAAAGTCGGCGCAGCACGAATGTTGTATTTTTCAGTGTTGTGATCAAACTTGGACACCATACCGATGGCAGCGAAGCTATCAACAATGCCATCAAATTTTTCAGCTGGAACACCACTCTCTACGAAAATTTGTCTCACGTCAGCACGACTTTTTGGATACTGGCGTTGTTGCATCTTGTGAAAAATTGCCGCGGTTATTTCCTCTTCCACATTAAGCAGGTTAGCTACCGCATAAGCTCGCTGCATTTGCGGACCCATGTCTCGGCCTAAAAAGGCCACATGATTTTTCTTTAGCTGTACACCTTCAGGCAGAGTGTTCTTCAAATCTTCGATAATGGGTTCAAAATTTGCACAACTTGGACAGAAGTAGGAGAAAAACTCCAGTACTTCCGGTTGATCACTGCCGGTATTGGAGAGTGTCTCATAGTTGATACCCTCCTTAAATTGTGGCGAGGCATAAGACATGGGTAGTATTAACATGGCGGAGAAGAACAATATGATTTTTTTCATGTTTTTTTCCTTATGGGGATCCTTGGTGGGGTATGTCAGGTGAAGTGAAGGTGGGCGAGTTTATAATTTCATTGGCGTAAACTCAATGACCAAAACGATGAGGATGTGGCTGAACTTCTCGAAATAAATACATTCAGCAGTCTCAATGTCTAATAGATGGATGACATCCAACCCCATTCAGGTCGCAAGGTGGCTGCTGTTCTGTCTAGGCGAGGTATGCTGGGGCAATGGAATGGGCTTACAATTTAAGCAATTGATTAAAATTAATTTATGAGAGATTTGTAGGTTTTTTCCTACCTTTATTGTGGTGATTGGATGATGGTGTGTAAGAGGGGGGGCATGTATTATTTCCGCCGTCAGACAAACTGACATTTGTGTTCAATATGGTTCATTAGAGAAACATTACAATGAAAAAAAATATCCTTGCATTAACTGCCTTGATGGTCCTTAGCGCTACTGCTCACGCTGAATTGAAAGACTCTGAAAATACTCTGCATATCAACGGTAAAGTAGTATTGGATGGCTGTGCCTTTGAAGATGGAACCATAGAAGGCAAAGTGCTGAATCTGGAGCTGGGTGAAGTTAGCCTTGCCAGTGTCAAAAAAGCACCGACCGATATCTTCGCGACCATTGGTGGTGATAGCAGTACTGCGCTGGTCTGCCCGCCGGGTATTGCCACTGTGAAGATGGCTTTCAAGCCAGCCGCCAGCTCTTATGACGGTGATGTGTTGCTGAATATCAAGGAGGCTGCTGAGGGCGGTGCTAGTGGTGTCGGCTTTAAGGTAAAGGCCGCGCTGGGCACTGATTTGGCGGGCGCCAACTGGATCGATTTTTCCAACCCAGAGAGCAAACAGGTTACTGTTAGCGAAAATGGCAAGGTCGATATGATTTTTGGTGCCAACTATGCTCTGAGTGACGAGCTCTCCAATAGCAAGCCGGGTGATGTGGAAGCTAATCTGCCATTTGTATTAAGTTATATGTGATATATAAAATACGGAATTGAAGGGATATGCAGTTTAAATAATGACATATGCTTTTTGATGTAGAAATATAAGTCTTGCCGCATAAAATATATCAGATGATATCTGATTGTATTGTGCGGCGGGACTTTCCATGAGGCGTGTCACCATTATTGTGTTTTTTAATTAAGTTCCTCTGGTTGAGTGTTTGTTCTCTTACCTTAATAGACTAAGGAGTTAATGGTTATGCGATTTTTAATCGGCATAATGAATATTGTTTTATTGGGTCTTGGTAGTTCTTCTGCGCTAGCTGAAAATGGACGATCCTTGGGTGAAATACCTATCGAAATAAAAGCTAAAATTGTCGGGGAAACATGTCAGGTTCTCAATGGATTTCCTGGGGATTTATTGGTTGATGTTGGCGAGGTCCCTCTGGAGAGTATTAAAAATGCAACTTCGACTATGGGGTATGAGCATAAATTAAATGATGTTAAGATGACGTTTAAATGCACTTCTGGTACCCGTGCTAAATTCACGTTGAAAGTTGCCAGCCCAGAGTGTGCTGAAAAGATACCTTCTGGTTGGAGGTACTTATGTGGTGGTCAAAATAAAAGCATTGGCATGATGTCTAAATTTTCATATTTAGATACTGAGAGTGGGAAAGAGACCGACATTAATGGGAAAGCGGATATGGATGGAAATGATATATATAACTTGAAGTTGGATGACTCGGAGGGGGTTATCTCTGTGGTAAAAGTGTTTATGTCAACGTTAAGAAATACTGAGCCTTCTCCAGGGGATATCGCTTCATCTTATTTGTTGACTCTGTGGGCAGATTAATCTTAAAAAAATTTAATAAAATTTTTTCTATGAAAACACTAGTTTGATAGATGTGCTTATTAAGTGGTGGGTTGTTGAAATCAATCAAGCGAGGTTAAAGTGATTATCAGATTAATTTCATTTTTCGCACTAGTACTTAGTGCCTGGTCGGCTCATGCATCTATCCAGCTGTCTAGTACCCGACTTATTTTTGAGAAGGGAAGTCGAGAGGTTTCTGTCACGGTTCGGAATAAAGGCGATGTGCGTTTGGTACAAAGCTGGCTAGACAAGCATCAGCCAACAGATCCTGTGCCGCCTTTTGCGGTGACGCCGCCACTTGCCAAATTGGAACGTGATAGTCAGCAATTGTTACGGGTCCACTACGCTGGTAGCGGCTTGCCAGCCGATCGCGAATCCATGTACTGGTTGGCGGTGCAGGAGATCCCGCAAAAGGCCGAGGGGCAGAATGTGATCCAGTTGGCCGTGCAGCAACGGATCAAGGTGTTCTATCGCCCTGCGGGCTTGCCTGGCAAGGCCATGGAGGCTCCTAAAGCCCTGACGCTCTCGTTAAAAAATAGCGAGCTTACCATCAACAACCCGACCCCTTACTTCATCAATTTGTCTTCCGTCGCACAGGGCGAGCATGACCTTGGTGGTGACACGATTGCACCCTTTGGATCTCTTGTGCTTCCCGCTTCTGGCTTGATCGCTAGCAGTGCATTGTCACTGACCATAGTCAACGACTTCGGTGCGCATATGCCATGGCAAGTTCAATTGAATCAAGGCATAGGACAAGGGTTGACCCTGGTCTCTCCTTAATAAAGAAAGAAACTCTGATCCAGTAGTAATGCCGGTCATCAGAACCCATATGAAGGTGTATATGCAGTCTCTTTACATATCGGGGCCAGTGATCATGCTTTCGCTGTTCTCTGGTGGGGGCGTGTTGGCTGCCTCAGGCATGCCAGTGAACGACAAACTGACATTTAATGCCGGCTTTATGCAGGGGTTGGAGGTCGATCTCGACAAGTTTCTTGCCCAAGGTGCCATCCTGCCGGGTAGTTATCGGGTAGATCTGTTTCTGAACCAGCAACTTGTTGCTCGAGAACTGGTCACATTTATTCAGGAAGGCGTCGAGGTTTCCCCTTGCTTGCCTTCCGATTTATTGCAGCGTATCGGCGTTGATATGCCGACATTAGCCAAGACACTGGGCGTACAGGGTGAGGCTTGGCCAACCTGTATCGATCCAAAAAATATTGAGTATGGTAACTGGCAGTATGATGGAAGCAACCAGCGACTGGACATCAGTTTACCGCTGGAGCTGGTGCCCAAGATTGCACGAGATGAAGTCTCTCCTGCATTGTGGGATCAGGGGATTATGGCAGCCTTTGTTAATTACCGTCTGAGCAGCCATTGGAATCAGCAGGGTGGTCGGGGAATTAGCGAGCGCCACAACGGCAGCTTTACATCGGGTATTAATGTGGGCCCCTGGCGCTTGCGCAACCATGGTTCAGCCAGTTACAGCGATGGCCAGCTGACATGGCGTAGCGAACAAAGCTATGCCGAGCGCGATATCACCCGCTGGAACAGCCAGTTAGCCTTGGGTGAGGTCTATGCCGAGTCACAATTGCTCAGTGCGCCGCGCTTGCGCGGTCTTACACTGGGGACCGATGAGCAGATGCTGCCTGCGCACATGCGTGGCTACGCCCCCGTGATAAGTGGTGTTGCACAAACCAATGCGACTGTGGAAATTCGTCAGGGAGGAGAGGTGTTGTTGCGCACTTCTGTACCAGCAGGCCCTTTTACGTTGCGGGATATTCCGACGCGAGGCAGCAATGGTGAATTGGAAATCACCATCATTGAAGCGGATGGCAGTCAACGGACTCAAACACAAGGTTTCGGGATGGACGCCATCATGGTGCCCAAGGGGGCAACACGTTATCGCCTTAATCTGGGTGAGCTTGATGATAGTGAATTGTTGGGGGATCGCTGGTTTGGTAGTGGTGAAGTTATTTATGGTTTGACCTCTAACGTTACCCTTGGGGGAGGCTTACAGGGCAAAAAAGATTATTTTGCCCTCAATATGGCGGTCGGGTTGGGGACATCGTTTGGTGCCATGTCTTTTGATGTTACTCACTCAGATAGTCTTGCCCGTCATGATGTACATGTGCGAGGCCAGAGTTATCGAGCTCGCTTCTCACGCCAGTTTATGGAGACGGGAACGACCGTTGGTGTTACGGCCATGCGTTACTCTGATAAAAATTATCGGACCTTGAACGATCATATAGCGGATAGTAAAGAACAGGCACAAGAACAATCTTCCCACAGTAAAGCACAATTGTCTGCAGCCATCAGCCAATCATTACCGGATCGCTATGGCAGTCTGAATCTGTCGTTTAATTATGACGAGTTTTGGGGCGCAGAAAAAAGCCGGACCAGCTTGTCCGCAGGCTATAGCAATAGCTGGCAGCGTTTGAGTTACAACGTCAATGTAGAAAAGAGCCGAGCAGGAAATGGCAGTGACGACACTCGCTTTTCGGTTAACCTTTCCATGCCTCTGCAATGGGGGGGGGCACGTAACTGGCTCTCGATAGGCTCCAGCCATACAGGTGACAATAGCTACAGTAATATGGGCATTGGTGGCTCATACGAACAATTCAGTTATGGTCTACGTGCCAATACAGACCATGCTGATAATCAAAGCTGGTCAGCTAGTGGTAGTGGCCGTGGCAGATACGGTGATGGTTCCCTTGGATACAGCCAAGGCAAGAATTATCGTGCACTTCATGCCAGTTGGAATGGCTCGCTCGTGGCACATGAGGGCGGTATAAACTTGGCTCCTGGTTTTATGGATGGATTTATTCTTGCAGAAGTCGAGGACACGGAAAGTGTCGGTTTTGCTGGACAGAATGCCAAGACAGGTAATAACGGCTATGCCGTATTAAGTACCTTTACTCCTTATAAACGAAATTGGGTTAAAATAGATGCTAAGACCTTGCCTGATGATGTCGAAATTGATGGAAATGATAGTCAGGTAGTTCCACGTAAGGGTGCAATAACCAAAGTGGTATTTCCTGCCAGGAAAGTCATTAGAGCCCAGTTTGAACTACGTAGTGCGAGCGGTAAAATACTTCCATTTGGCACTCAGCTTGAAAGTAAAGATGGTGAGTTATTGGCGATGTCAGACCCGCATGGTAGAGCGATGGCGTTATTGAATAAGCCTGCTGGGGTACTTGTTATCAAAGGAGACAAGATGCAATGTGTTGTACCTTATAGTCTGCCGAGTGCACCGACCGCAGGGCAAAGCTATCATCAGGCAGTGTTACAGTGCAGTAACAGTGATGATGTAAATACAGACCAAAATAGGTAGTTAGATGATGCTAACCAAGCATGAGTTAATATGGGTGTTTCTGTTTGTTGCGGCTTTTGCTTTGCCATGGCAAGTACACGCTGAATGTCGAGTAATAAGTGGCCCAGCAATGAACTTGAACTACGACTATCAACGTGATCGTTCGCCAGGCAGCCCGGATCCGATAGCAATAGTTCAGTTTGAGACAATTCTAACGTGTGATGATGTAGCTGAGGGAGAGGCATGGCCGCTACTCGTTATGAGCCATACAGGATCTGGTTATTCGACACAGTCGACCTCTAATATAGGGATGGTGAACTTGCTGAAGGGTATGCAGGATTCTGTTGGCTTCGTATGGCGCAATAGTGTGGATGGCAATGAAAAGCGTATGTCTTATAGTCATTCTGAAAATATGGAGCGTTCTTTAACTAAATCTGGAAATACAATAAGAGTACATGACGATTTTTATTTTTATTACATTACTGGGATGCTGCAACCTGGTCGTGATATTTCACCTTCGCCTATCAATGTAAGCTATAAAAATAAAAGTGGAGCTTATCCTCTATATTCATTAGAGTTTCCATCTATCCCTTTGTTTGCTCGCTCGTGTATGCTCAACACTGCACGTATGGCAATTGATTATGAGACCATACATGCGGACGATCTTAGAAGCCCAGATAAGGAGCCATTACCTCAGTTAGTGCGCAGTCAAGACCTTGAGTTGGTTTGTGATCTCGGCACAAATGTGGGATTTCGCGTCACCCCGGCAAAACAACAGATGAACAATATCATGCTCATGTCTGATACCCTTGATAGCTCAGCCAAGGGAGTGGGTGTTAAAATGCGTTATAAAAATATGGCGCGTAGTCAACATGAAGTCCGTTTTGGGGAAACGCTACATTGGGGAAGAACACCTGAGACAGGACCTGTTTCATCACAAAAAATAAACATCCCACTTGAATTCTATCTGGTGAAAACGACGCTGGAGGTTAACCCAGGGGAATTTGAGGCGACAGCAACACTTGAAATGCGATATGAGTAGTGGTAACTCTGGCATCAAAGTTTTAGTGGGTGTTGATATATACCAGAGTATGGATCTTCTAAATTATACTGGGAACTGATTACTTGAGTTATATAGTCGAGATTATAAGATGAGTAAATCGATATGGGGAGTCAGTAACTGTACGTAATACACAACGTGTCCGTGAATCCATATATTAAGTGCAATACATTATCTCGCTGTTAGTAAATACTAAATTTACCTGCCATTGTAGTCTGGGGAAGTTGCTACCTGATCGCTGGTTAGGGGAGCAACAACAAGCATCACAACACATGGTCCCTTTCTCTGCGGAAGGTGACCGTGTGTCTCCGCGTTGTGCTGTATTGATGACAATGTGTGCCAGCATTTCCCCTCAAGTACCTGTTGCTTGTTGTTGTTTGTTGAAATAAAAGACTCATATGATTTTGGATGAATCACTTGGGTTGTTTATATCAATTAACTCAACTATATTGGCTATATGTACCAATCAAATGCCTTTTAACCCTCTTTTATGTATTGTTATTGCGCGTCTGGCGCGGTAGCCTGTGTGACCTTTTCAGCCATCCGTCAGTGTTCATTCTCTGCATACGATCGAAATGGAGTTTGACACATCGGCATCAATGAATACTTTCACTATATGACTGTTGGATGGCCGTAGAGAAGAGCCACAGATAATGAGGTGTAATATGAACGAGAAATTCCGTTGCTTGGTCGTTGATGATCATCCTGCCATCCGCTTTGCTCTAACCGATACATTGCGTCGTGCAGGGGCGGAGGTAGTGGCTGAGACCGGCTGTGGCCAAGAGGCGCTGCGACTAATCCGTTCTTTGAGCTTGGATATTGTTCTGCTCGACCTGGATATACCGGGGATGGATGGTCTGACGTTGTTGGAGCAAATCCGTCCATATAAGTACCCATGCAAGGTGATCGTACTCTCAGGCTCTGATAGCCAGTACCTGGCTGCGAGAGTACGTGCTGCTGGCGGCTGTGGGTATATTCATAAGTCTGAGTCGCTTGAGTTACTCCCCATGGTGATAAAACTCGTTCAATCAGGCTATCCCTATTTCACTGAGGCTGCGATTAGCCTCTGTGATGGTAATGCTTGCGACCTCGATACATTGAGCTCACTTTCGGGCAGAGAGTTTTCTGTTTTTCAAGCTTTGGCTAAAGGTGATAGTAATTGCAAAATATCTGCAGACCTCAACCTAAGCCCAAAAACAATCAGTACATACAAGAAGCGAATTTTTGAAAAACTACAGATAAGTAATATTGCTGAATTGATTGAAATAGCTAGAGCTGAAACAAACAAGACCAATGATGATGCTTAAATAGCGTTATGATGCAATAGCAATTGCGGTGTCAATTTCTGGGTTTATTTATTGTATCTTGATAAGAATATAAAATGGAGGGAGGATGAAAAAATACAAATATATCACCATCTTGTTATGTATGCTTTCCACATTTTATGTCAATGCGGAGGTATTGGCATTGAGTCAAAGAACCATTTCAGAAACTAGTGAACCCAGCTTTGGACTTGATTATATAAAGAATTTTAAACAAAACCTGTCTTCGAGCGAGTTAACTTGGTTGGCGCAGCGCGAGAGCATAGTTGTCGGTATTGTCAAACCCTTCACCCCTCCTTTTGAAGTGATTACATCAGATAACAAGTTGGAAGGTATAAGCGCGGATATATTAAGTGTCCTTGCAAAGTTAACCGGAAAAAATGTAACCATTAAAATATTTGAGTCGCAGCAACAAGCGTTATCAGCGATTGAAAATAGAAGTGTTGATATCCTTAATATTTCATCATTATTACCTGATGCTAGCACTAAAAAAGTTGGACTGTTCAGTTCAAATGTCATGTTGGATAATTGTGCGTATCTTGCAAGCATAAAGTCTATTAGTGCCAATGTTAACGAGCCAAAAATAGCTTATGAGTCAGGTGGAATGGATGTTGACTCATTAGCTTCTGCATATCCAAAGGCAATGTTGATACCATTCGAAAATATTACTGATGCTTATGATGCTGTTGTTTTTGGCAAGGCTGATGCAGTTGTTGGTAGTATCAGCTCACTTACATATCTCAATAAAAGCCGCCTCAATGGCCTCCCTGTAAAGGAACGCACTAAAATAAGTTGTGCACCGCTTCAGTTTTTTATAGCAGGTCACAATCCACCATTGAAAAAAATCATTGATAGGCTGATATCTGAAATGCAAAAAAGTTCTCTCATGGGCTTGACTGCACTGAGGTGGCGTGGTGGGAGCTATAAAGTTTCTGACAAATTATTAAAGAGATTAAGCCCAGTAGCTGATGCATGGTTAACTAGTGAGCCGGTTGTTCGTGTTGGTTTGATACCGAATGATTTTCCATATTCATTTATTGATCCAACAAGGCAGTGGCAGGGCATCATTATAGATGTGCTGAATAATGTGAGATATGCAAGTGGCTTGTCATTTGATTTTATATCATATGACAGCTCTGAAGCGCTAGATAAAGCAATGTCGTCAAGTCATATAGATATGATAGGTAATACCCTGTCAGATATACATTCAGCTGAGACTCTACACTCTATTTATTACAATAAAGATGATTTCTTGGTGTTGCTTTCAACTGTAGGTGAAATAAAAAAAACAAACAGAGTGGTTATATCTAAAAAATATTTAGATATACTGAATTCATGGTCAGGTATTCAATATGAAAACATTATTGCACTCAATAATGACAGGGAGGTAATGCAATACTTTGAGGATGGAAATAGTGATTTTGCGATTGTACCTCAGTATTTAGCTGACTATTATGCTTCTTTGAGTCAACGATCATATAAAGTCATTGAGCGAGTGGGGCCACCGACTCTGCCGCGTGCTTTTTCTATGAAAGAAAATGACAAACCGCTGTTGGAAGTCATGAATTCAGCAATGGCCTCTATTTCACCATCAGCATTATCTGATATTGCTTACTTTTGGAGGGTAACTCCGCTTCCAAAGATAGGGTTTTATGCTCAGTATGCAGACAAAATTAAAGTGTTAGCAGGCATAGTACTGCCCCTTCTACTTGCATATATATTATATTCCTACCGAATACATCATGAACTAAGTACCAGAAAAAAATTGGAAAAAGTGCTGCTAGGTCAACTTGATTTGATGCAAAGCCTGTTGGATGGGTTACCTCATCCAGTGACATTGATCAATGCTGATGGTACTGTGATATATAGTAATAAAGCGTTTTTAACGGCCGTAGGATATGCAAAAGCGTGTACAAAAGGGGCGAATTTATTCAGTTTCTTTAGTGATGACGATGATTTTTTAAATGTAGTAGGTAAAGTTGTCAGGGATATGGGAATTGTGGTAAGAGATAATAAGGTAAATATAACAGGCTCTCTTATAGATATTCAAGAATGGTTTATTCCTTATCATAATATATATGACGACTCTACGGGGGTGCTTTGGGGGTGGTTTGATGTCACTTGGCGCAATGAGATATGCCGGCAACTGGAGCTCTCTAAACATGAAGCTGATCTAGCCAATCAAGCCAAGTCTGAATTCATTGCAACCATCAGCCATGAAATACGTACCCCAATAAATATTATCAATGGATTTTTGACGCTGGTGCTTGAGCGTACATCACTTTGTGATATTGATAGAGAAGAGTTGGAATACACAAAATCTGCTGCCGATGGTCTATTATGTCTGGTGGGTGATGTATTGGATGTAACAAAAATTGAGGCTGGATTATTATCGTTAGAGTTGTCACCAATAAACATTGGCGATCTCGTACGTGACGTTGTTTCCATGTTCTCAACTATGGCCAAAGAAAAGAGTTTAAATCTAGTCTTGAAGAGTGAGCTGGATAACTGTCTGATTCAACTTGATCCACTTAGGACCAAACAGATACTGTTTAACTTGATTGGAAATGCAGTTAAGTTTACCCATGAAGGCACTATCATGGTTTCTGCCTGGAAGACTAATAATAGAATCAATATAAGTGTTCAGGATTCTGGTATTGGAATTGATAGTGATAAGTTAGCCGATCTATTTAAACCTTTTGTTCAGGTTCATGGTGAATCTAGCTACCAAGGCTCCGGCTTGGGGTTGAATATTACCAAGCGACTCTGTGAATTGATGGGAGGTGATGTTGCGATCTCGAGTGAAATAGGTAAGGGGACAGAAGTTAACATTGTTCTGCCTTATCAGCCTGTTGACATGGCAGCATTGCCAGTCAAGCACAAGGCGCCAGAGAAATCAGGAAGTATTATTTTTCCTGCTAGCGTACATTTGTTGATTATTGATGATCACCCTGTAAATCTAATTCTGCTGCGACGTAGGCTGACATCTTTAGGGTTTGAGAACATTCATGAGGCCGACAATGGTTGGCAAGCGTTAGAAATTGTAAAATCAGAGGAAATTCATATCATTATAACCGATTGTCAGATGTTGGGCATGGATGGTTTCACTCTGGTTAAAGCGTTGAGGCAATACGAGGTTGATTCTGGCTGTACTCGACATATTATTTTGGGTTTGACTGCCTCCGGTATTATTCAGGACAGAGAGAAAGGAATGGCGGCAGGAATGGATGCCTGTATGTTCAAGCCCATAGATAATAACGCGCTATACGGTGAGCTAATGGCACACCTTGATCACCTGGAACTTGCAGAGTTAAAAAGTACGAGTGCCGATAATAATCATCTGCTTAAGAGCGCCTCATTTGTTGAAATGCTGCAAGAGTTAACAATGGCAGATCTTGTCTTGGCTCGCAACGCTTATGTGGACAATGATATCGATATGTTTTCTATGTTGATTCATAGAATTAAAGGGGTTTTCTTGATGGTCAGACATGATGAAATAGTTAATTGCTGTAAAGAAATCGAGGCTCATCTGATGGACGATACTCATAAACAGCAGATAATAGACTGTCTGGACCATATTAAAGCATTGATGAAGCATATCGAAAATGAAAGTTAATTATAGTTTTTTGCTTTGTTATATATTTTATTTCATGTCATTTGGTGTTAGTTCAGTACTTGCTAATGATGGCACTTTATCTATTCAAAGCTATGAGCAGGAGAATAAACTATTACTACTCAACGTGGTAGCCCCACAGGGGGAAGGCCAACTCTTTTTACAATCAAATGGGCTTTTGACCGAGTTGGATAGATTTTCCAAAGTAGGTGACTTTCTGCTGAAAGTATATCTTCCCTGTGAGAATGTCAGTAAGGGTGATTCGATATATTATCGGTTTGGTAATACACCTCCGTTGCATGTATCTCTTGATAGCATCAAGTGCTCAAATAATAAAAACTCGTATGTTATGCCGAGAATATTGCATCAACAAGGACTGTGTTTTGTTGACCATAAAGGAACAACCCTATGGCGTGTTGGTACTGTATTAAATGAGATGAATGGATTTACTATTTACCAAAATATGTATGGGGTATATCTAACCAATAAAAGTAGTTTTATTAAAGGGGAACTATCTAAAATGACGTCAGATGTTCTCCGATGTCCATCAGTGGCATTGCTTTCAACTATCGATGCGCAGCATGCAAAGGCGATGTTTCATGAGTACGAAGACTTTCGAAAAAGTAGTCAGTAATAGCATGCCGCTGCTCGTACGTGTCTAGTTATAACCAGGTTCTGGGGGGAGCCTCACCCCCTTGTCCAGATAGAGGCTGCTGTAGTGGGCTCGGTGGGTGACAAACATCACCTGATGGCGGCTGCCATCGGAGAGGATAATAAAGTCCCCCGCCTGGGCCGGGCTCTGCAGGCGGATCTCCTGCTCGGGGGCCGTCAACTTGTCGACCTCCTCCTTGAAGGTGAGGGTGTAAGAATACATAGGGTTCTCCACGGCAAGACCTATACAGACACGCACCTCAAGGTTAGTTGCCAGCACCCGGATCCGCGGCGCCCAAGCGACACCTGTCCGCCATTTAATTTAACGGGTAAGCTTGGCGTGTTTCTCTTGTGAATGGGGTCGTTGGTCAGGTCTGCAAGAGGCTCTGTCTTGGGGCTGCATAAATGGTCAAGCATGGGTGCTGACCTTTTCAGCATGAAAGCAGCCAGTATGAAGTCGTCACTATGTAAACAAGCAGCATGAGAACAAGGAGTGATCATGAAGGAGCTAGCCTCCCCGTTGGAGCCCGAGTTGGTGCGTATCGCCGCCTTTTCTGATGGGCTGCAAGGGGGCAACCCTGCCGGTGTCTGGATTGGCGCCAGCTTGCCTGGCGCACACGAGATGCAGCATATTGCCGCTGAAGTGGGATTTTCGGAAACCGCTTTCGCTGCACCCATGTCAACGCCCTTGCCCCAAGGCGCACAGGCAGTTGAGCCAACCGCCGAGCTGCGGGAATGGCGGGTACGGTACTTTTCTCCCGAGGCCGAGGTACCATTCTGTGGCCATGCCACCATAGCCCTCGGCGTGGCATTGGCGCAGCGCTTTGGGGAAGGGGAGTATGGATTGCACCTCAATCAGGCGGTGATCAAGGTATCGGGCTGGCTGGATGGGGAAGGGCACTGGCAGGCCGCCCTGCAATCGCCGCCGACTCACAGCAAACCGGCCCCGGCCGAACTGGTGGCCGCCGCATTGGATCTCTTCGGTTACACGCCCGCGGATCTGGATCCCCGTATTCCACCCGCTCTCATTCATGGCGGCGCCGATCATCTGGTGCTGGCCCTGAACAGCCGTGCCGCCCTTGCGGCCATGGAGTATGAGCTGGAGCAGGGGCGCACCTTGATGCGAAGGGAAGGGCTGGTGACCATACTGTTGGCCCATGCCGCCCGTGAGCAGCTGTTTCACACCCGTAATCCCTTTGCTTATGGCGGCGTCTACGAAGATCCAGCCACCGGCGCGGCGACGGCTGCTTTTGCCGGTTATCTGCGCGATATCCATTGGCCCCATGGCGGCATCATAGATCTCTTTCAGGGAGAGGATATGGGCATGGCGTCACACCTGCACGCCGAGATCCCGGCCGAACCCGGCAGCTCAATCAGGGTCTTCGGCCGTGCCCGCTTGATGTGACCGACATGCAATGAAACATCCGCCAGCTGGCGGATTTTTCATTATGGGGGCGGATGTCAGCTTATTGAGCAAGGGGAACTGCTTGTGCATTCCTCTCTGACTGGCTGCCATCCTCTGCTTGTTGGTGAAGAGGCGTGAGCCAGTGCAGCAGTTGACGAGTCACCTGGGGGCTGCCAAGCAGGGCCATATGGCTGGTGCGATAGGCAATCCAGCAGTGTGATGGCGCAAATGCCAGCTGGTGGCGGGCTTCCTTGTGCTGCCCAAGGGCACTGCGCAGGGGGACAAGGCCATCGCCGATCAATCTATCTGCCAACAGATTGCGTTTGGCGGCCGTCGTGGCGGCTATCGCAAAGCAGACGACGCCTGCTGGCAGGGGCAAAGGCGGGCGCGGATCCGTTGACGCTGTATCGCGGGTATGGTCTTGGTCGTCGAGCAGGGGGCCGTGGCGCAGATCCTTGATACCCGCACTGCGCAGCCGTGCCAGCCTGACAAACGGCTCAGTGTAGGCGGTGGCAGGCAGCAGTTGTTCCAGCCAGTGACCCGCGTGTTCAAGGGGGGCCCCATGATGGGGGGTCCCCAGAAACACCAGGTTTTTCAGGACGCCAGGCCAGCTCGCCTCGCTCTGACTGGCATAGTGACAGGCGCTGCGGATCACCAGCCCGCCCATGCTGTAGGCCAGCACGCTTATCTCGCTGATGTGGCCGGGCCAGTGAGTCACCAGCTGCGCCAGCTGGCTCGCCAGTTCCCGCCCGTTTTGCGAAATCGGCAGCCCTGAGTTGTAGCGCAGATAGACGGGCACATAACCCAGGGTGCTGGCCAGTATCTCCCCATGGTTGAGCGTCTGCTCTTTGTCCTTCCCCTTGGTTTGGGTTTGCCACTGCAGATCATTCATGCACAGGCCATGCACCATCAGCAGCACCCGGCTTTGACCCGCAAGTTCAGGGGGTATGGCGTGCCAGTTCAGGGGCACCCCCTGATAGCGCAGTGTCATGGGGGTGGCGAGGGCATTGTGGCTGGCGACCAGTTTGTCTCCCATCACGCCGTTGAGGGTGGCGAGCAGGGCGGCGCGTTTGGGGGTTTCGGGGATAGCTTCCTGAGCGAGCGGTACCGGCACGCGGGCGAGCACGGCATTGACGCCACTGCCGAGCTGGTCGGCCGCCCTGTGGATCCCCCGGTAGACAAAACCTGTGATGCCCCGGGTTTTCCCCTCACTCTTGCCCTTTATGCCCATGCCACTCAATACCGCCTGGTGGACAGCCTCCGTGATCTGTATTGCGGCGGGCAGGGCTTGTGTGAGCAATCTGGCCAGCTCGCGGATGTCCGACACATGCCAGGATGAAACCGGCTGCTTTTCTGTCGACTGGTTCATGAGGTGCCCTCGGGAATAGGGTGTCAACAAGGGACGCATCCCCACAGAGGCACGCGTCTGGCCAACACAGACACATCCAGCTTGCCGTGTTTGCCTCGGGTTTGCCAGTTACTCTGTGGTCGGCTCTGGTCGACCAGGCCTGTCGTGCTGCCCCAAGCAGGTGTGCGATACGGCGCCACTAGCATTGCGCATGACCATTGCTCATGCGCGAGACCGATCACGGTAATGGACGGTGAAATCACCTCTAATTACTCATATGACGCCGTAACAAGGAGCCGTGATGTCACTGTTTGATGAGAGCCGGGTACAGGATCTTTGTGCCCGCTTGCTGGACAAGCAAAACGAGAGGGGGTGTTCGTTCGATAGCAAGCATGGCCGGGAGTTGCTGGCCCTGTTGCTGGCGGTCGGCGGCGTCAAGCCGCTCGGGCGCAGCGCTCGCTATCTTCTGACTGACCCGGGGATTGACTATCTCACCAAGCAACTGGCGCAAGTGGCGCCACAACAGCCGGACAAGCGTGACAGCGTGCAGGCACTCGGGTTGACGCTGCCGTCCCCCCTCAATCAGGCCAGTTTTCATGCCCTCTGGCACGGGGATAGCAAACACCCGCGCAGTGACACTGTTCCCGACCAGGTTCCCATCGAGATTTTGCTGACGCAGGATGAGGTGATCCGCATGCGCACCCTGACCCCGCTGTCACTCATTGATCTGCACGGCCAACCGCAGGACATGACGCCGCTGATGACCTTTCTGGGGGAGCTGGCCTTGCCGGAGCGCTGTTTGTCCAGGCTGCAGGGCATAGCGTGGCAAGGGCGGCAGATAGTGACAGTGGAGAACAAGGGGGCTTTCGTGGATTACCCGCTGCAAGCCGGGGAGTTACTCATCTATGTGCCTGGCCGTAACACGTCTTTGGCAAGGCAACTGCTCCCGTTGCTGCCTTCGACCATTCCCTGGGCTCACTTTGGCGATCTGGATCAGCGGGGCCTGGATATTGCCGCCGAACTGGCCAATGCGGTCAACCGTCCCCTGTCACTCTGGTTGCCTTGCAATCTGATGGAGTACGTCCACCACTATGCTCGCCCTCTGACGCGTCGGCTGGAAGGCCAAAAGGGCAGCAGGGGAAAGACCCCCTGGCGAGGCAGTCTTGCGATGGCTCAGCCGGACCAGGTGCTGGCCGCGGTATTTATGCATCTGATTGAAAGCCGCTTGTGGCTGGAGCAAGAGGTACTGGTGACGTCCCCCTGCTGGCAGGCATGGCCAGCGGGTACGGCACAGCAATGACGCGGAAATAAAAAAACCGCCAGATAACAATCAGGCGGTTTTTTATCGTGCCGACCCTTATTTCAGGGCTTTTTTCAGCTTCTTGATCTTGCCTTCGTGCTTGGCAATTTTCTCGAGGCGAGCGGCGATTTTCTTCTTGATATCTTTCTTGCTGGCTTTGGCCATCTGTGTTGCTCCTTTTGCAGTGGTGACACCCGAGGTGTCTGTGAGTCTGTCCATTGACGTCCCAGAGTGCCACAAGGTTGCCGTCTGGGCCAAGCTCTTGTTACATAAAAGTGTGAGTGTCAGCGGTAAAATAGGTCAATACTGCACGGTTTCTGTCGGTGTATTGCTGTCGAGAAAGGCCCATTTTCGAGATGGTTTCTTGCACGTTCCTCCACTCCCAGGAGTACAAACTGGCAGTGAATCCAGTCATCCAAGGTGATCTTTACGGCAGATGTTTGATCCAAACGCCTGCTGCTGGAGCCCTTTTTCCCACTTTTCCTGCTCTGGTATGGGGGCGCACGCTGACAATGGATGGAATTGTGGCCATATTTTCCTTGGGCAAGGGCCAAATAATTGATCCAGCGCAAACTTGCCCCCTATTTATTACTTTGGTGGCATAGGACTCAGGCAACTGTTGGGTTCAAATAGCATTATCAGGAACGGGGAGATAACTCCGTCACGAAAGGGACACCCATTTCACTGGATGAAGGACACACAATGAGTCTGCTTGAACAAACCATCTGGACTGTATTGGGATACGGGGCCATGCCCTTTATCTTCCTGAGCGGGTTTGTGGCAGTGGCAGTGACCTGCTGCTTGCTGCTCAATGCCTTCGGGGTCAAGTCCGCCGAGAAGTGATCCGCTTCTTTCGTTCATACCGCCAAATGCCAGTCTTCGGACTGGCATTTGTTTTTCAAGGGTTTCCCCTTGCCAGACGGCTCAGCCTGCCATCTGGCAAGGTTGTACGAATGCCATGGGCCGGTTGCTGTTTTTTAACGCTTTTTCGGCAGTGAACCGCGGAATATCGGCCAAATGCATGGCCAAGGTGGTCGAACCTGGCGCGGATTTTGATTACACTGGCGCGCAGTTTTTCCACTCTGGATTGATCCGGTCCGGATTGACCACTTCAAGGTATCCAAGATTTTCTATGGCTCTCAAGGCAACCGTATTCAAGGCTCAACTCAGCCTGTCCGACATGGACCGCCACCAGTATCAGGACGTCTCCCTGACACTGGCCCGTCATCCCTCAGAGACCGATGAGCGCATGATGATCCGGCTGGCGGCCTTCGCCTGGCATGCTGCCGAGCGTCTGGAGTTCACCAAGGGTCTCTCTGCCGATGACGAGCCCGAGCTGTGGCGCAAGAACTATTCCGATGAGATTGAGCTCTGGATTGAGCTGGGTCAGCCGGACGAGCGTCGCCTGAAAAAAGCATGCAACCGCTCCCGTCACGTCGTGCTCTACCTCTACGGGGGCCGTGGCACCAGCGTCTGGTGGAAGCAGAATCAGGGCAAGCTCAGCCAGCACGAAAACCTCACAGTGATCGAGCTTTCCGACACACAGACACTGCCGCTCACCGCCATGGTGGCGCGCACCATGCACCTCACCTGCACCATCTCCGACGGTCAGCTCTGGGTCAGCAACGGCGAGCTGGAAGTGACGCTGGACCCCATACTGCTGATGGGGCCACCCGCCCGCGAATTGTAAACGGACCCGCTCATGTTCAGTGCGCTGCTCAATATCGTCATACCGGTGTTTGCCGTGGTGGGGCTCGGTGCCCTCTATGGTCGGTTGCGACCGGGCGGGGCCCTGGGTTACGTCAATCGGGCCAATATAGAGTTGTTCACACCGGCGCTGGTGTTTTCGGCGCTGGTCAAATATCCGCTGGCCTTGATGGCCCATCTGCCACTGATCGCGGCGGGGGTACTGGTGATCCTGTTGCCCGGACTCTTGCTCTCCCTGCTCAGGTTGAAGGAGATCAGCAGGCCGGCACTGATCCTGCCCGCCATGTTTCGAAACACAGGCAACCTCGGCATTCCGCTGATGGTGCTGGCCTTTGGCGAGCAGCAGCTCGGCGCCATCATCATATTGTTCGTGCTCTCCAACCTGCTTCACTTCTCGGTGGGCATGTTTATCCTCTCGGCCAACACTTCCCGCTGGCTCTGGCTGCGCAGCCCTGTGCTGTGGGCGGCCTTCGCCGGTTTGCTGGTGGCCAACTTGCAGATACCGTTGCCGGAATACCTGGTGACCAGCGTGACTCTGCTAGGCCAGATCTCGGTGCCGCTGATGCTGTTTGCCTTAGGTGTTCGGCTGATGGAGGGGGAACTGGACCACCTTGGCCTGGCACTCAAATGCAACCTGCTTTACCTGCTGGCTGGCGGTTTGTCATTCGGGCTGGTGGTTTGGTTGTTGCCGCTACAGGCGGAGTGGTTACCCTTGCTGATGCTGTCGGTGGCGCTGCCCCCGGCGGTGTTGAATTACATGCTGTGCGAGCAGTACCAGTGCCAGCCGGAAAAAGTGGCCAGCATAGTGCTCGGCGGCAATGCACTCTCGGTGGTGGTGATCCCCCTGGTAGTCTGGCTGGCGTTGCATCTGAACAGTTGAACACCAGTCGTTAACATGGCCCGCAGGATCTACCACCTCTGTCATTCGGGCAGAGGCGAGCAGCCATGCTTGCCGGAGCGCAACTGAGAGTAGAGTCCGAATCCTGCCAGCACCCCCGTCAATGCCAGCAGAACCATGGCACCCCACACCTCCTTGCCATAGGTGTAGCTGTAAAGACAATGGGTTTTTGCATGGTCGGTCCCCTTTTTATGAGGGCAAGGATGCAAGGGAGATCAGCATGGTACATATTCCTTCTGTAATCCAAAGATGAGGGCATGGATATTGATCGAGGAGGTGGCTATAAATTCATTTGTCATTAATAGGGCGATATTTTTCCTCGGTAAGCCGCGTAAATGTCAGATGCGGTCATGCGCCTCTGCATAGCCGTGTTTTTGTCATTGTCGTTGCTATTTCTTGCCAGATTACCCTGTTCGCTCCCGGGTGATCCCCGGCGCGAGGGTATGAAAGCCGTGATGGCACCCTGTCTTCAAGCTGCTGTTTTTGCTTCTTATGTCAGCCTGTGTCGCCATGTTCTGCGCCGCAACGAGATATTGACGGCAGCAAATGCCACAACTTGTGCGATGGCAGTCAGATGATCCGATTATCCTTTTTATCCCATTATTTCCCGTCACCAGTTCGCAACAATTTTCTGTAATTGTTAGCCAGCTCGCGGCGGTGGTGCGGCCAAACGGGCAGAGTAGGCGCGATATTGGCCAGGGGCCTATATCCGTTGTTTTTATACGTGCAATAAGGTGCTGCGGCCCGCATAACGCGGGGCGCCAATAACATATCTGCTAATAAGAAAAGGAACATTGGCTATGTCAGGAAGACACTCTCTGGTGGCGCTCGCGGTCGGGCTGGCGCTGTCAGGACAGGTACAGGCACAACTGCTGATCAGCGAATATCTGGAAGGATCCAGTAACAACAAGGCGGTGGAGCTGAGTAATCTGGGCGCGACGCCCGTCGACCTCTCTCAATACCGGCTGGCGCTCTATGCCAACGGCAAACCTCTCACCGATGCCCCCACCAATAGCCTGGCGCTGCAAGGCACCCTGGCCCCGGGCGCCAGCCTGGTGCTGGCCAATCCTTCCGCCAACGCCGAGATCCTGGCCAAGGCCAATCAGACCAGCGGCAACCTGGTGTTCAACGGTGACGATGCCCTGGTGCTCTATCGCGGCAGCGAGATAGTGGACAGCTTCGGGCAAGTGGGGGTGGATCCGGGCACGGCCTGGGTGTCCGGCAGCATCTCGACCCTGGACATGACACTGCGCCGCAAAGCCACTGTCAATCAGGGCCGGACTGATGCTGCTGGCCCCTTCAATCCGGCGCTTGAATACGTGGCTGCCCCTAAGGATGACGCCAGTGGCCTGGGTTGCAGTGGCGATGGCCCCTGCGATGGCACTCTGCCCCCGGCCTTCGTCTGCCCGGTTGATCAGCTGATACCCGTGCCCGCCATTCAGGGCACCGGCAGCAGCAGCCCGTTGGTGCCGGCCGGCAAGTTTGAATCCGAGCAGGCCTATGCCACCCGAGGTGTGGTCACTCAGGTGGTAAGCGGCCTCTACAAGGGCTTCTTCATCCAGGACCCGCAAGGGGACGGGGATCCGGCCAGCTCGGACGGCCTCTTCGTCTACAGCACCCAGGCCAACAGCGCCATAGTGCCGGGGGTCGAGGTGTGTGTTTCTGGCAAGGTGAAGGAGTACTTCAACCAGACCCAGCTCAATGCAGACCAGCTGGTGGTGACCCAGCCCATGGTGGCCTTGCTGCCGGCGGTGGATCTGGTGCCGGTGGCGGGCGAGACCCTGAACCAGCTGCTGGAGCGCCACGAGGGGATGCAGGTGCGGCTGGTGCCCGAGTCCAGCCTGGTGGTGACTCGCAACTTCAGCTTCGATTACGACGGCAAGCGCAACAACCTGGTGCTCTCTTATGGTGCGCCCCTCATCAAGTCGACCCAGAAGTTTGCTGCCCAAAGCGAGGAGGCGAGCCAGTGGGCCCTGCGCAACCAGCAAAATCAGCTGGTGGTGGAGACGGACGCCAAGACGCCGGATGGGGTGCTGCCCTGGTATCCCGCCTTCAATGCCGAAGATGGCTACCTGCGCATCGGCGACAAACTCAACGGGCTGGAGGGGGCGCTGGGTTACTCCTACAACCTGTTCCGGCTGGTGGCGAGCAACCGCATCGACAGCAGTGACATAGACCACAGCGGCTGGGACAGGGTAGAAACCCCTGAACTCGCCGAGGCAGGGGATCTGCGGGTCGCCAGCTTCAACGTGCTCAACTTCTTCACCACAGTGGTGGGCGGGGATGCCAACCCCACCGGCAGCAACCGTGGCGCCCTGACAGTGGCGGAGTTCGAGAAGCAGCGTACCAAGATCGTCAGCGCCATCACCCGCCTCAATGCCGATGTGGTGGGGCTGATGGAGATAGAGAACAACGGCTACGGCGACAACTCCGCCATCGCCAATCTGGTCGAGGCCCTCAACGCCGCTCAGCCGGATGAAGCGGATCACTACCGCTGGATAGCCTCGCAGGATGGCCAGCCCATAGGTACCGATGCCATTACGGTGGGACTCATCTACCGACCCGCCAGCGTGACGCCACAAGGTGCCGCCAGCCTCATAGTGCTGCCGGTGCAGCAGGCCGAGGCCTTGGACGCCAGCGGCAAGCCGGTTGCCATCAATCAGGGCATGCGCGAATCCCTGTTACAGCAATTCAGCTCACCCAAGGGGGATGCGCCCCTGACCCTGGTGGTCAACCACCTCAAGTCCAAGGGTTCCGCCTGCTTCGAAGATTACCCCGACTATGCCAGCGCCGATCCGCTGGATGGTCAGGGTCACTGCAACGCGCTGCGGGTCTCCGCCGCCAAGGTGTTGGGGGAGAGCCTCAAGGACATGAGCGGGGATCTGCTGCTCATCGGCGACCTGAACGCCTATGGCATGGAGGACCCCATCCGGGTGCTGACCAGCTATGATCCTGCCGCGCAGCCGCGCCAGATCATGAGCGCCTCCTTCACCACGCTGGCGGGCCAGCCTTTCGAGGAGAGCGGCAACGCCCTTGGCAAGGGGTATGGTTTTGTGAACCTCAATACCCGCTTCCATGGCACCGACACCTACTCCTACAGCTATGAAGGTGAGCTTGGCAATCTGGATCACGCCCTGGCCAACCCCAGCCTGGCAGCCAAGGTGATCGGTATCGAGGATTGGCACATCAACTCCGCCGAGAGCAACTTCTTTGAGTACGGCAGCAAGTACACAGGCCAGCTGGCCAAATCGGACGGCCCCTTCAGCGCCTCGGATCACGATCCCGTGCTGGTGGCTATCCAGTATCCGCTGCCGCCTGCCGGGGTGATCAGTCTGGACAGCGCGGCCGCCAGCGTGGAGGAGGGCAGCGCCCTGAGCCTCACCGTCAGCCGCCGCGATGGCAGCCATGGCGAGGCCAGCGTGCACTTCCGCATCGTCTTTGGCAGCGCCGATGCCAATGATGTGGCGCCACTGAGCGGCACCCTGAATTGGGCAGCCGGCCAGAGTGACAGCCAGACCATCAGCATCCCGGTAAAGAGCGACACCCTGCGCGAGGGGGATGAGACCTTCACTCTGGAACTGTTCGATGCGAGCGGCGCTGCGCTGGGTGAGCAGAGCCAGACTCTGGTGACTATCAAGGACAAGCTGGCGCCGTCCACCATTGCGCTGGCCCGCGCCACCATGACGGTGAACGAGGGGCAGTGGTTTGCCGAGATCCCAGTGGTGCGCAGCGGCGATCTGAGCAAGCCGGCCCGTGCCCAGTTGGGCCTTGAGGGGATCACGGCGCGCTGGGGACTGGATTTCCTGCCCTGGTTCAGTCAGTCGGTGAGCTGGGCCGCCGGTGAGGGGGGCAGCAAGTCCATCAAGGTGCTGATCCTGGACGACTGGTTTGTCGAGTCCACAGAGCAGTTCAAGGTGAGTCTGCGGCAGGTGCAGGGGGGCAAACCGGGCGTCGTGCAGGAAACCCTGGTCGATATCAAGGATAACGACAAGTCCTGGTGGCCGTTTGGTCGCCATTGATTGAAAAAGGATGAGCAAGGGGCCTGCGGGCCCCTTTTTGCTGGCCTTTTGACTGGCAAGGATGCGTGCAAGACGATCCTTGCCGGCAGTTGCCACCTTCTGAATTCAGGCTGCTGGCGTGTCCGATGCCTTGCTGGTGAGCAGCGCAGGAGCGTGCGCAATAAAAAGGCCCATCGCTATGATGGGCCTTCGTTTGGCGCAGGAGCCTGACGGGTAAGGATCAGCCTTGAGTGCTGTCGATCACCAGCTTGCCATCCTTGACCGGTATGGTGGCGCCGGGGGCCTTGTCCATGCGAATGACTCCTTCCTGACCGGCGAGGCGGTAGGTGACATCATAACCCAGGGTACGGGTGCTGCTATCCTGCACCGTCTTGCAGCGCTGCTGCGTGGTGGTGTAGGTATCACCCGCCTGCATATTGCCCTGCACCTGATTGCCTGCGTAACCACCGGCCACGGCCCCCGCAGCGGTGGCTACCTTCTTGCCACTGCCACCGCCAAACTGGTTGCCAAGCACGCCTCCGAGCGCGGCGCCAACCACTGTACCCAGGATCTTGTTCTCATCCTGCACGGGTTTGCGGTGGGTCACAGTCACGTTGCGGCACTCCTGACGGGGTGTCTTGATGGTCTCGGTCACCGGCTTGCTGGCCAGTACCTCGGCAAACTGGGGCTTGGATGAAAACAGGGATCCGCTGGCTGCGGCCGACAATGCCAGCGCAGAGGCCACACCGATCCCGACACCTGCCAACATGGATTTGTTCATTTTGCGTTCTCCTGAAATGCATCACCTGATGCGGCTGTTGCTTGTCGCGATCTTGGCACAACCCGGGGGATGAACAAGGCGCGCACCGCTCAGGCACGACAGCCTCTGACTGCACCGCAAAGTCCCTCGTCAAAAAGGTGTCGGGCTTTGGCGACAAAGGCCGTGGAGGTCTGGCTGGGACGTGGGCATGTTGCTCTGGATCGGGTGGAGACGTTGCATTTTGCGATTCATATGGGCTCTTTGTGCTCATTTTGCGTCAAGCCCTCGTCGCTTGTGTCTCTGGCTGTAGGGGGATTGGCTGCGTTTGCCCTCTGAGACGGGTCCGGGCATCGTGCATGCTGGCGGCAACTGCTTGATAAATCGCTGTGATAAAGCGCTCCCATTGCCGATAAGAGATCACGGCAAGCATTATGCTTGGTCTTTTGGCAAGAGAGTGAAAGAACGGTGATGAAGTGACACCGTCGTCATCGCGTAGCGAATGAAAGAGACAATCGGCAAGGGGGACTTATGTCGATGTTGCCAAGATGGATACAGCCGGCCGTACAGGCCCGGATTATCACCCAGCAGCAGGCTCAATTGCTGTTGGCATCCCTTTATCAACCCCTCTCCGAAGTAGCGCAGGAACTGCCCGCCGACATAGTCGACATCAGCCTCAAGCTCTACTGTTTTCGCCAACAGGGCAGGGTGCGTCATTGATGCGCGAGTGAGAGGGCGTTTCTCCGAGCCGCTGGAGCCTGGCTGCATAGAGAGCGCCCCGGCACTGTGGGCCGGGCGCTCTCTGGTGAGGTTCGCCTCAGATCATCATCACCTGTACCACCAGCATCAGGGCGCCAAAGCCCAGCACGAAGCCCACCATGGGCAGCACGAACTTGACCCACTGGTTGAACTGGATGCCGAGCATCTGCAAGGTGACCAGCACCAGCCCGGTGGGGGCCAGGAACAGCATGGCGTATTGCCCCCAGTTGTAGGCCGACACCACTATATAGCGCGGGATCATCACTGTATCCGCCAGCGGCGCCATGATGGGCATGGAGAGCACCGCGAGCCCCGAGGAAGAGGGCACCACCAGCCCCAGCAGGGTGAACACCAGCATCTGGGCCACCGCAAACACGGCGCCGTGCATGCCGGAAACCAAGTCGGAGGCGTAAGCCAGTATGGTGTCCGAGATCATCCCCTGATCCAGCACCAGATTGACCCCGCGCGCCAGCCCGATGATCAGCGACACCGCCACCAGTTCGGAGGCGCCCTGGGTGAAGGCCTCGACCGCTTCTTTCTCCTTCAACCCCGAAATGAACATGATGATGATCGCAACGGCAAGGAAGGAGGCCGCCATCTGCGAGAACCACCAGCCGGCCATGGAGACGCCCCACACCATGAGCGGAAAGGCGAGGATGAACAGGGTCAGAATGATCTTGCGGCGCAGGGTGAAGGGGACCCCTTCATCCAGTGCGTCCTCTTTGAGAAAACGGGCGCGGAAGCTGTCTCTGTCCTCATAGGTGTAGGATAAGGCCGGGTTGGCCTTGATCTTCTTGCAGTACCAGTGGAGATAGCCAATGACCACCAGGGTGCCCACCAAACAGCCGACGGCGCGAAAGATCAGCCCCTCGGTGAAGGGAATGCCGGCTGCGTTGGAGGCGATCACCACAGAGAAGGGGTTGATGGTGGAGAAAGTGGTGCCCATGGAGGCGGCGAGGAAGATGGCACCCACGCAGACGATGGCGTCATAGCCGAGCGCCAGAAAGATGGGCACCAGTATGGGGTAGAAGGCGACCGCCTCTTCTTCCAGCCCGCAGGTGGTGCCCCCCAGCGCCATGACGACGCAAACCAGCGCCACGAACATGAATTCGTTGCCCCGGGTCTTGCGCGACAGCGCCACCAGCCCGGCGCTGAAGGCGCCGGTCTTGTTGATGACGCCGATGAGCCCGCCGAGCACCAGGATGAAGACGATGATGTCAGCCCCCTCTATGGTGCCCTTGACCATGCTGACCGCCACATCGGCGAGACCCTTGGGGGCCTGCGCCAGCCGCTCATAGGTGCCGGGAATGGCGATGGGCTTGCGGATGGTGCCGCTGGTGAACTGTTCCACCCCGATATTGATATTGAGTTTTTCAAGCTCGGTCTGGGTGGCGGGCACCCGGCTTATTTCTCCCTTCGGACTATTGACCATCAGAGTGTGGTTGGCCGGGTTATAGGAGAGCTTGGAATAGGCCCCTGCCGGAATGATCCAGGTCAGGGCAATGGCCAGCAACATAATAAGAAACAAAATGGTAAAGGCAGTGGGAAATTGTCTGCGTGGCTTGGTATTCGGCTCGGCACACATAAATGCTCCTCGATAAAGCAGGCTCGGGCTCGGCGGAATATCGGGGCGACAGGGTTCCTTCGTCATTGGGCAGAAGTGCGCAGATCTACTGGTAATGGCGCACTCGTTGGCGAGAAGTCTGGCCTGATATTGGGCATGCGGTAGATTGTTTCACCATGTAACCATAACCTGCTGGTGTCGGGATGAATAGGAAGCGCGGCTCGCTTTATGGGCTGGCTCACAGAATATATTGGCTGATGAAACTGTCGTTAATTGCAATGCCATGCCCATACGGAGTCATTATATTCAATGATTATCTCTATTCATTTGGTGGATATAATTGGCAACAATGCCATAGGCTGCAAATTAATATGTAAATAATGCATGGCAGCCCATGCCGGTTTGATAATGGATAGATATTATTCAAGGCTGGCAATGCCCGGCATCGTGACCGGCCTGACAGGGTGAAAACTCAGGCAGCGCCATCGCCTAAGACGTTTTGCTAATACCTGCCGCCATGGCCCTGCTGCTAGGCTGTCAGCCCCATAAGAGATCCGTGCAGTGCATGATGCCGGCGAGATCTCCCGCCCAATTCGATCCAGCCGCTTTGTGCCACCTGCGAGGAAGGAACCCGATGACAGAGCAGAACATCTACGAGGCCGGCCTTGATAAAAGCCCCGCCAATTTCGAGGCGCTGACCCCCATAAGCTTCCTGGCCCGGGCGGCGCGGGTCTATCCCGACTACCCGGCGCTGATCCATGGGGCCTTGCGTCAAAACTGGGCCCAGACCGAGCGGCGCTGCCGCCAGCTCGCCTCGGCCCTGCGTCGGCATGGCATAGGCGAGGAGGATACAGTCTCCATCGTCGCCCCCAATACCCCGGCGATGTTCGAAGCCCACTTCGGGGTGCCCATGAGCGGCGCCGTGCTCAACACCCTCAATACCCGGCTCGATGCCGAGTCCATGGCCTTCATCTTCCAGCATGCCCAGAGCAGAGTGGTGCTGGTGGACAGGGAGTTCAGCGCCGTGGTGCGCAAGGCGCTGGCCCTTATCAAGACGCAGCCGCTGCTCATCGCCATCGACGATCCCCTCTATCGGGAGGGGGAGCTGATAAGCGAGCTCGACTATGAACAGTTTCTTGCCCAGGGAAACGGGGATGAGCCCGGTTGGCTGCCGGATGACGAGTGGCAGGCGATTTCCCTGAACTACACCTCGGGTACCACGGGCAACCCCAAGGGGGTGGTCTATCACCACCGCGGTGCCCACCTCAATGCAATCAACAATGTACTCTCCTGGGAGCTGCCCAAGCACAGCGTCTATCTCTGGACCCTGCCGATGTTTCACTGCAACGGCTGGTGCTTCCCCTGGACCCTGGCGGCCACCGCCGGGGTGAGTGTCTGCCTGCGCCATGTGCAGGCGGGGGCCATCTTTGATGCCCTGCGCGAGCACAAGGCGAGCCACTTCTGCGCCGCGCCCATCGTCCTCAACATGCTCAACAACGCCGACCCTGCGCTTAAATATGGGCTCAATCATCCCATCAAGGTGATGACCGCCGGAGCGGCGCCGCCCGCCACCGTGATCGCCGGCATGGAGGCCATGGGGATCGCCGTGACCCATGTTTACGGCCTCACCGAAACCTATGGTCCCTGCGTGCTGTGCGAACCCCAGCGAAGCTGGCAGGGGCAGGATGCCACTGCGCTCTCCCGCCTCAAGGCGCGCCAGGGGGTGGCATCCCCGCTGCAGGGGGAGATGCGGGTCATCAACCCGGTTAGCGGCGAGCCTGTGCCCCGGGATGGCGAGACCCTGGGTGAGATAGTGCTGCGCGGCAACCTGGTGATGAAGGGCTATCTCAAGAACCCGGATGCCAGCGCCGAGGCGATGGCGGAGGGCTGGTTTCGCAGCGGCGATCTGGCGGTGTGGCACCCGGACGGTTATGTGGAGATCAAGGACAGATCCAAGGACATCATCATTTCGGGCGGGGAGAACATCTCCAGCCTGGAGGTGGAGGACGTGCTCTATCGCCATCCCGACGTGGACGAGGTAGCGGTAATCGCCATGCCGGACGAGAAGTGGGGGGAGGTGCCTTGTGCCTTCGTCAAGCTCAAGGAGGGGCGCGAGCTTACCCAGGCCGAGCTGATTGCCTTCTGCCGTGAGCAGATGGCCCACTTCAAGGCCCCCAAGCGGATCATCTTCACCCCGCTGCCGAAAACCTCCACCGGCAAGGTGCAAAAATACATGCTGCGCCAGCAGCTGGGGTAATGGGGATACAGCGCCATTTAAGAAATGCAGCGGGCCCTGATGGGCCCGTTTTGCGTGCCGACACGGCGATGGCCGGCAATGCTTGCGGCCTTAGCTTGTCATCGTATTGAGGGCCCATGAGAGGCGCTCGAACTACAAAGGCGTATCAAGGTGTCTCCTCCCGGATTACCATGCCAGCCAAGTTCGGCAAGCAAGAGGTTGCCCGTGAGAAAATCGGATCGACTGTTTCAATTGACCAATCTGTTGCGGGCTCATCAGCCCCTGACCGCCCGCGAACTGGCTGAGCGTCTCTGCGTATCGGAGCGCACCATCTATCGCTACATGGACGATCTCTCCCTGGCGGGTATCCCCGTCTATGGGGAGGCGGGACTGGGCTATCGGCTAAGCGAGGGCTTTGAGCTGGCTCCCCTGCAGTTGAGCGACGCCGAACTGGAAGCGCTGATCACAGGAGTGAACCTGGTGGCTGTGCTGACCGGCAAGGGGCTGGCGGATCCGGCCCGGGCACTGCTCGCCAAGATAGAGGCCGCCTTGCCAGAAAGGGGGCCTGGCCGCGGGCAAACTCCCGTGGTGCGAGTACCCGATTACCGGACCGCGCGTCCTGAGTACGCCCGTTGGGACAAGCTGCACGACGCCATCACGGCGGGTCACTGGCTGGAGATCGGCTACGATGATGTCTTGGCCCGACAGACCCGGCGCCGCATCTATCCTCTGGGGCTCTTTTACTGGGGTGGATGCTGGACATTGGGGGCCTGGTGCGCACTGCGCCTGGCATACCGGGACTTTAGAGTGGATCGAATCGGCAGCCTAGAACCGTGCTCCAAAGAGGACTCCGTGCCTACAGGTGTGACGCTGGCGAACTACCTGGCCGTACGCCAGGCGGAAAATCCCCTGCTTGATGGCGCCTCTGGAGGTTAAAAAATAGCGCCGGCTACTGACACAAGGCTGTCAGTGGCTCCCTTCTATGCTGGCTTCTCCAAACACACGGATATCAATGGAGAGTGCGAGATGATAATCAATGGCAGCATGCAAGGGGTTGGGGGGCTGGAGTTTGCCACCTTCAGGCTCAAAGAGGGAGTGACTGAGCAGGATCTGCTCGTTTTGTCACAGCGGGTGGAGGCCGAGTTTCTTGCCAAGCAGTCCGAACTCATCGTTCACTGCCTGCTGCGCGGTGCTGATGGCATCTATGCCGATCTGGTGATGGCTCCCAGCCAGTCGTTGGCCGAGGCGTATTGCCAGCAGTGGCTGCACGATGAGGTCGCAGGGGAGTATCTGACCCTGCTGGAGATGGACTCGGTGAATATGAGTTTCTGGACTCGCATAGGTTAAATAAGAAAACTACCCATGCAGGCTTCTGGTACAGGAGCCCATGACTGAATGTCATAAGGAGAAACGGGCCCATCAGGGCCCGTTTCTCACATCAGTTTTACGATTACTTGTTATGGCGCTCATGGAGCCGCTGTACCACATCCTTCAATCCCAGCCCCTCGTTTTGCAGCAGGACTGTGAGGTGGTAGAGCAGGTCGGCGGATTCGTTGATGAGCTCCTCCCGATCCTTGGCCATGGCGGCCAGGGCCACTTCAACACCCTCTTCACCCACCTTCTGGGCGATGCGCTTGGTGCCTTTGCCGTACAGGCTGGCGGTGTAGCTGGTGGCGGGGTCTGCGCCCTTGCGCGATGCCAGGATCTGCTCAAGCTCTGCCAGGAAGCCGAGCGGCGGCACAGGGTGGCCGTCGAAGCAGGAGGGTGTGCCCAGATGACAGGTGGGGCCGACAGGATTGGCGGCGATCAGCAGAGCGTCCTGATCGCAGTCGGTGCTGATGGCGACCAGCTTGAGCACATGGCCCGAGCTTTCGCCCTTGGTCCAGAGGCGCTGCTTGCTGCGGCTGAAGAAGGTGACCTGACCTGTGGTTTGGGTTTGTGCCAGCGCTTCGCGGGTCATGAAGCCCTGCATCAACACCTCGCCGCTGGCGGCATGCTGGACGATGGCGGGGATCATGCCATCACACTTTGCCCAGTCCAGGCGCTCGGCGAGCGGTAGCTCATTGTTTACAGCTTGATTATTCACGGATGGCGACTCCTTCATTTTTCAGCCAGCGTTTCAATTCGGGAATGGGGATAAGGCCCTTGTGGAACACGGAGGCAGCCAGGGCCCCGTCCACGTCTGCGAGGGTGAAGGCATCGCGAAAGTGTTCCATGGCTCCGGCGCCGCCGGAGGCGATGAGGGGCACTTTGCAGATGGCGCGGACCAGCGTGAGCTGCTCGAGGTCGTAGCCCTGACGCATGCCATCCTGGTTCATCACGTTCAGCACGATTTCACCGGCGCCGCGTTTTTGCGCCTCCGGCACCCAATCGAGAGTGTGCCAGGCGGTGGTGCGGGTGCGGCTCTCGTCACCGGTGAACTGCTTGACCTGATAGTGGCCAGTGTCGGCATCGAAGTAGGAGTCGATCCCCACCACCACACACTGCACGCCAAAGCGCTCCGCCAGACGGGTGATGAGGCCGGGATCCGCCAGTGCCGGTGAGTTGATGGACACCTTGTCGGCGCCAAACTCCAGGATCTGGCGGGCATCATCAACGCTTTTGATGCCACCGGCGACGCAGAAGGGGATGTCGATGACTTCCGCCACCCGGCTCACCCAGCTCTTGTCAACGACCCGGGCATCGCTGGAGGCGGTGATGTCATAGAACACCAGCTCGTCGGCCCCTTCTTCTGCGTAGCGGCGGGCGAGCTCGACGATACCGCCCATCACTTCATGATTTCGAAATTGCACTCCCTTGACCACGACGCCATCTTTGACGTCCAGACAGGGGATAATACGCTTTGACAACATGCTCGTTGCTCCATGTAACGCACGGTTAAAAACATCGTTATTGCCGGATGACGCGGGCGTCAGACGGCCAATGAGTGAAGATCGTCGGCATGCTTCAACAGGTGGTGCCCAGCCGGGCGAAAACGTGGCCGCAAGGGAACGTGTTCGACAGGGGAACCAACACTATATGCATGACTTTATTCAGTGATTCAACCCTTTATCTTGATTCGTCGCCCCCTGATGCCGGCTTGATGCATCGGGGGCTACCGGTGAGTGCCCCTCTTCTGCTTGCAGGCTGCGGATGGTGATGAGGGCGCCGTCAAAATCGAACATTTTCAGCTGCCGCGCCAGCGTGTCCCCTTTGGGCCCAAGACTGATGAGCAGGGGGCCGGCATATTGTTCGAACAGGGGGATGGCGGCGGTGTCGCTTTGCAGCAGCAGGCCCTCAATCTGGCGCAGCAACTGCTGCTGCCAATGGCTGGTGAGGGGGGCTGGCATGGTTGCAGGGGCCGGTGCTTCCTCCCCCAGTTGTTCGAGCAGGGTGGCAAGCACTTCGGTAATGGCGGACATCTGGTCGGTCAGTTCACTGCCATCCCCAGAGAGCGTTTGCTCCAGTTGCAGGCTCTGCTCTGCCAGACTCACCAATCCCAGTGTGCTGGCGACACCGCGCAGTGTGTGGGCCAGTCGGGTGGCACTGGTCTGATCGCCTGCTTGCAGATGACTGGTCAGCAGTGCCATGTCCTGGCAGTGCTCGCTGGCGAAATGGCGCAACAGGGCGACGTATTTGGTCTGGTTGCCCTGCAGCGTGGCCAACCCCTGTTGCAGATCCAGTCCTGGCAGGTTTTGCAACCGGACGAGGGGGGCGATCAGGGTGTCGCTGGCCCGGCGCTGGTATTTGGGCTGTACGGGTGTGCTGGTGGGCAACCACTGTTGCAGCGCCTCGAACAGCTTGGCCGGGGTGACGGGTTTGGCGATGAAGTCGTTCATGCCCGCAGCCTTGCACGCCTTTCTGTCCTCTTCAAAGGCGCTGGCCGTCAGCGCCAGGATAGGCGTCTGCTGCTCCCAGCCCGGCAGGGTGCGGATGGCGCGAGTGGCTGTGTAGCCATCCATCAGCGGCATCTGTATGTCCATCAGGATGAGATCGAAGGGATGCTGACTGACTCTCTCCAGCGCTTCCTGGCCATTGACGGCAGTTTCGATGATGAGGCCGCTGTTGTTGAGCAGCTCCAGTACCACCTCGCGGTTGATTGCATTGTCCTCCACCAGCAGCACCCTGGCATGGTTGGAGAAAAAGAGCGCCTGCTGCACTGCCTGTTCGAGCTGTCCTGCTTGCTGCGGTTCGCCCTGGCCCAGTGAAAGCAGTGCGGTGAACCAGAAGCAGCTGCCTTTGCCCTGGGTGCTTTCCACGCCGACCTCTCCCCCCATCAGGGTGGCAAGCCGACTGGTGATTGCGAGGCCCAGCCCGGTGCCGCCGTATTTTCGGGTGGTAGAAGCGTCGGCCTGCTCAAAGGCCTGGAACAGTTTCTCGCGCTGCTCCGGGCTGATGCCGATGCCCGTGTCTTCCACCTCGAAGCGCAGCAGATACCCATTGGATAGCGGCCGTTCGACCCTTACCCGCAAGGTGACGGAGCCCTGTTCGGTGAACTTGATGGCGTTGGCCGCATAGTTGAGCAGTGCCTGACGCAATCGGGTGATATCGCCGTGGACCCAGGCGGGGGAATCCCCGATATCGACAATGATGGTGAGCCCCTTGGCATGGGCCTGTTCGCTCATCAGTGCACTGACATTGTTCAGCATGGCGGTGAGGGAGAAGTCGCCTTGCTCCAGTACCATCTTGCCCGCATCGATTTTGGAAAGGTCCAGAATGTCGTTGATGATGGTGAGCAGATGCTGGGCGGCATTGTCGATCTTTTCCAACCGATCGTGCTGGGTGTGATCCGGTGTATCGCGCTTGAGCAGATAGGTCAGCCCCAGAATGGCATTCATGGGGGTGCGGATCTCGTGGCTCATGTTGGCGAGGAAGGCACTCTTGGCCCGGTTGGCGCTCTCCGCCCTTTGGTGGGCCTGGGCCAGTTGCAGGGTGCGCTCGTTGACCATCTCCTCCAGGTGGTAGCGGTATTGATCCAGCTCCTCGCCGAGCTGCTTTTTCTCCGTGATGTCGGCTTGTACCGTCACATAGTGGGTGACTTCGCCGTTCTCCTGACGGATGGGGGAGACGGTGGCCAGCACCTGGTAGTGTGAGCCATCCTTGCGCCGGTTGATGAACTCCCCATGCCAGCGCTGTCCCTGATGAATCGCATCCCACAGCGTGATGTAGGTGGCCTTGGGGGTGAGGCCTGAACGCAACAGGGTGGGGGTCTGGCCAATCACCTCGTGTTGCTGATACCCGCTGGCGGCGAGGAAGGCGACGTTGACGTATTCGATACGCCCTTGGATATCGGTGATGAAGACGCCGTCCGGGCTCTGTTCCAGTGCCAGTGACAGCTGGCGCAACTGCTGCTCTGCCTGCTTGCGCTCCGTGATGTCCAGATTGATGCCGAGCAGGCGCACCGGGCGCTGCTGGGCATCCCGATAGACGCTGCCCTTGCTCACCAGCCAGCGTACCTCGCCAGTGGGTAGCAAGATGCGAAACTCGATATCGAGCGGTGTGCCTGTGTGTGGCAGCTCGGACAGCAGCTGGTCGATGCGGGCCCTGTCGTCCGGGTGCAGGCTGCCTTGCCAGACGTGAAATTCGCAGAGTTGCTCCACGCTGCGGCCATAGAGGCGGGCACATTCGGGGGAGAAGAAGAGGCGGCCACTCAGTATGTCCCACTCCCAGATGCCGACGTGGGCTCCTTCCTGGGCCATCAACAGGCGCTGCTCGCTGTCGCGCAAGGCGGCGCCACGGGCGATGACCCAGACAGGGTCACCCTGTTCGTGGATCACCTCTGCATCGCACTCGTAGGGCTGGCCGTTTTGCAGGCAGCGCTCGACAGACTGGGCGATGGCGCGCCACCCCTCCTGGGTAAAGTACTTTTTCACTTCGGGATAGACGGCAGGGGGCAAGCCCGGGTCACGGCCATAGATGCGGTAGATCTCCGGCGACCAGAAATGGCTGTTGCTGGCGATGTGCCAGCGCCAGTTGCCGATCTTGGCCAGATGCTGGGATTCATGCAGTATCACCTCGTTGCGCCGCAGGGCTGCTTCTGTCTCTTTGCGTTGCTGATTGTCCTCGATGATCGAGATGAAGTAGTCGGGTTCTCCCTTGAGATCGCGAACCAGCGCCACTGTGAGGGTGATCCAGAGTATGTCGCCCCCCTTGCGCAGGTAGCGCTTTTCCAGGGTGTAGTGAGGCCGCTCGCCCGCCAGCATCTGGCCAACATAGGCTTGATCGATAAAGAGATCGTCCGGGTGGGTGATCTGCTGAAAAGTCATGCCCATCAACTCGTCAGCCTGATAACCGACCATGTCGCACAGTCGCTGGTTGACCCTTAACCACTTGCCGTCAGGAGCGACAAGGGCAATGCCCACAGCGGCCTGCTCGAAGGTTGCCTGGAAGCGGGTTTCGCTCTGTTGCAGACGGGACTGGATATTCATCAGCTCCTGCCAGCGTTGGCTTTCCATGGCACGGGATCTGTGCATGGCGGCGCTGAGCAAACTGATCAGGATGCCGTTTGCGATCAGTATCCCCCATTGCACCAGATCCTGACCGGCGGCAATGGTCATTGAATGGATCGGGGGCAGTATGAAATAGGTGGTGACGAGCGTGCTGACGAGGGTGCTGAGCAGGCCGGGCAGCAAGCCACCCAGCAGGGCGCAGACGATGATGGGCAACATGAAGAGCACCAGCAGCGGTCGCTCACCAAAGGCGATGGGCAGTTGTACCCGGATCTGCAACATGAGGATGGGCAGCAGAACGGCCAGCAGGCACGCCCCCCACTGCTGCCAGGGCTGGCGGACATGCAACAGCTGAGACCAGCTCATCATAGGAGTTCCTCCGGCGGAGTGGGGGCCTGAGGATAAGGCGGCTGCTGTCCCAGCTGGACTGACAGCGTATTGATCTGGTGCTTGAGGGCCAGCATGGCCAGCTCCCTGTCCACCATTACCTTGTTGAACCGTTCCAGCTCGTTGTTTTGCTGACGTAGCTCAGCGGCCTGACGGGTCAGGGCCTGTTCGACCTGTTCCCGCTCGGTGACGTCCAGCAACAGACCCAGTACCGCAGGCTTGCCGCGATAATCGACGCGCCGCCCGTACAGCTCTACTTCTATGTTCTGATGGTCGTGGTGCAAGGCGGTGAAACGAGTGTGTATCTCAGTGTCCTCTTCTTCGCTGCGCTGCAACTGTTCCGCGACCCTGGCGCTGTCTTTCGGACTGGCCAGCCCATGCAGGGTGCCCACCTTCAGCAAGGTGGCGGTTGAGCTGTGGCCGAACAGACGGGCGAAGCCCGGGTTGATGTAACAGAGCTGGCCCTGCTGGATGATATAGATGCCGGCGAGGGATTGCTCGACCAGGGCGCGAAACAGCCCTTCCCGTTCCCGCAATCCGGCTTCGGCCCGCTTGAAGTCCGTGATATCGCGGGAGATCCCGAAGATGCCGATCACCTGGCCGTCGTTGTCCTGCAAGGGACCCTTGGTGGCGAGAAACACCCGTTCACCGCAGGGCAGGGTCAGATGTTCTTCCTGGGTCTGTACCTTGTTATTGACAATGACTTGCTGGCCCAGCTCCATCAGCATGCGAGCCTGATCAGGGGGGAAAATGGCCTGATCATCCTGGCCCAGTATCTCTGCGGCTGACTTGCCGGCGAACTGGCTGGCGGCGCGGTTGAAGAGGATGTATTTGCCATCAATATCCTTGGCGAAAATGGCATCTTCCGAGCTGTCGGCAATGGCGGAGAGCAGTTGCAGCGCCTGCAGGCGGCCTGCCTGGGATAGCCGGATCTGCTCGGCCATATAGAGCTGGGTATGCTGGCGCAACAATATGATGCCCGTATTGGCAATGAACAGCACCAGCAGGCCGATGAGTCCGATCCAGACGCTCTCCCTGAAGGCGGCCTGGTTGAGCTCTGCCTTGTCTATCTTGGCCAGCAGATACCAGTCGGTGCCCATGACGGAGTGGATGGTGCCAAAGACCTCGATACCGCGGTAATCCTTGCCAAAGAACACCTGCTGGTGACCTTCACGGGCGCCGCCATTGAGAAACTGGGCTGCCAGCAAGGTGCCGTTGCTGATGGGGATCTGCAGGGTGAGGGCCGAGGCGGGGCGGTAGCGCACGTCATTGAGAAACTGCACCTGATAGCCCTGCTTGCGAAACAGCAGGGCTTCACCACTGCTGTCCGGGATGGGCCACTGCTTGAGAATATTGTTGAGCCAATTGCTTGAGGTGATCTGCAGCACGATGAAGGGGGAAGGGGCTCCTTTGATGGGCAGTAGGGCGATGAAGTCGAGTCTGGATTGACCCTGCTCATCGAGGTAGGGGCCCACTCGCATGACATGGCCTGCCTCTACCTTGGTAAAGGCATGACGCAGTCTTGAATTCAAGCTGCCCGCGCCAGATGTCTGCCATAGCGTTTTTCCTGCCGGGCTAAACAGGGTCGCTGCACTGAAGCCCCTGATGGAGATGAACTCGACCAGCTGGGCCATCAGCTGTTCACGGCCATTACTCTGGGGGGCGTCATCTCTCTGGCGATATAGCCCGGTGTAGAGGGTGTTTTCGGCCAGCAGATGAGTATCCCGTTCACGGGCCTTGAGCCATTCGGTGATGCGTTTGCTCTTGAGATCGGCAATCGCCTGGATCCGGGCCACCTCCTTGTCCTGGGTGTGGCTGATATTCTGGGCGATGGCCATGCCGGTCAGCGCCAGGATGAGACCGTTGATCAGGATAAAGGGCAGCAGTTGACGACGGGAGGGTGCTGCGGTGACCGTCGGCATGTCAATGCGGCGACGCAGCATGGTATAGAGCATGAGCGCCGTGATGAGGATAAACAGCCAGCCCTTGATGGTGCTGGCCAGCGCAAACTGGTTGGGTGTGCTGAACAGCCACTCCACCGCCTTGTCGGAGAGCAGGATCCACAGGCTAGCCACGGCTGCATAAGTGAGGACGATATTGAGAACATAGGCTCGGGTGAGTGGCGGCTGATCAGCCATGCGGAGCCCCGTTTTCATCCGTGTAGCGCTCTGCGATGGCAACGAACTGGTCGAAATGGTTGTCAAATGCCGTCACCACGTCCGGATCGAAATGCTGGCCTGTGCCACTGAGGATCAGGGTTCTCGCCTCGTCATAGGGCATGGCGGCCTTGTAAACCCGTACATTGATGAGGGCATCAAACACATCGGCCAGCGCCATCAAGCGGGCCGAGAGAGGAATTTCATCGCCACGCAGGCCGTCCGGATAGCCACTGCCATCCCACTTTTCGTGGTGCCAGTGGGCGATCTCCTTGGCCAGGGTGAGAAACGCCAGCGGTTGTTCTATATCCCGTTCGGCCTCCTCGATGGCATCGCTACCGAGTTTGGCGTGGGTACGCATGACCTCCCACTCCTCTACTGTCAGCTTGGCGGGCTTGAGCAGCACATGGTCGGGAATACCCACCTTGCCGATGTCGTGCAAGGGGGCGGAGCGGCTCAGCAGATCGATGTAGCGGGGGGTCAGGGTATCGATAAAACGGGGGTGGCTGGCGAGGGCATTGGCCAGCAGTCGAACATAGCCCTGGGTACGCAAGATGTGATTGCCGGTTTCGGGATCCCGAATCTCCGCCAGGTGAGCGAGGGCGCGGATGGAGACCTGCTGGATCAGATCGTTCTCTGTCATCCGCCGCGCCACTTCGGCCTCCAGTGCCGTATTCTGGCTCTGCAGGCCGTCGCGGGCCTGCTTGGCCTCCAGCTGGGTGCGTACCCGAGCCTGAACAATGGCCGGCTTGATGGGCTTGGTAATGTAGTCAGCCGCTCCCAGCGACAGTCCATACTCTTCACTCTGGCTGTCGGCGAGGGCGGTGAGCAGCACCACAGGGATGCGGCTGGTTTCAGGACTTGTACGCAGCTGTTTGAGCACTTCATAACCATCCATGCCTGGCATCATCACATCCAGCAAAATGAGATCCGGCAGTGTCTTGCCAGTGGCAATCCGCAGGCACTTCTCTCCGCTTTGGGCTGCCAGCACCCGGTAGGTGGGCGAGAGCAGGTCGGTCAGCACCATCAAATTCTCGGGCGAGTCATCGACGATCAGTATGGTGGCGGAGTGAGATGTGAACATAAGTCCTCCATGACTTGTTTCAATCAGTCGAGTATAGAGTCAATTGTTACCGAGTAATAAGGACTTACCTCGACCTACCCCTTGATGGAGCTGCGTTTGTCCAACCTCTGTGCTGCCATGCCATGCCATGCCATGCCTGCTGGCCAGGCCGTCAGCCTAGCGTGCCATTGGCCCAGCAGGCGATGGCATCGCCCACCGAGAACTTGCCCTCCAGCAGGGCGCGACCAAGGATGATCCCCTTGACCCCTGTGCCCTTGAGCGCCTCTATATCCGCGATGCCACCAATACCGCCGGAGGCCTGGAAGCCCACACTCGGGTAGCGGGCACAGAGATCCCGATAGAGCTCGACGTTGGTGCCGGAAAGGGTGCCGTCGCGGCTGATGTCGGTACAGAGCACATGCTTGAGACCGGCAGGGAGGAAACGCTCTATCAGCGCCTCTATGGTCACGCCGCTGTTCTCTTGCCAGCCTGCCACCGCGATATGGCGATTGCCCTGGGCATCGATATTGACGTCCAGCGCCAGCACTATCTGCTCGGGGCCATATTTCTCCATCCAGCTTGCCACCAGATCCGGTGATTTGACGGCAGTGGAGCCAATCACCACCCGGCTGGCACCGGCGGCCAAGAGGTCTGCCACATCCTGCTCGGTGCGCACGCCGCCGCCGACCTGCACAGGCGCTTCAGTAGCCGACAGCAGCTGGGTCAGCAGGGGCAACTGGCGGGCCTTTGCATCCTTGGCGCCGTCCAGATCCACCAGATGCAGCTGCACAGCGCCCTGGGAGACATATTCATCAAAGCGGGCCTGGGGGCTGCTGCTGTATTCGGTCTTCTGGTCATAGTCCCCCTGATAGAGACGTACGACCTGACCATTTATCAAATCGATGGCGGGAATAATCATCCTTGTTACAGCTCCAGAAAGTTTTTCAGTAAACGGGCACCGGCTGTGCCTGAGCGCTCCGGGTGGAATTGGGCGCCAAAGAAGTTGTCCCGGCTCACGATGGCGGTAAAGGGCTGGCCATAATCGCAGGTGGCGAGTGTCGCCTTCGTCACCTCCAAAGCGTAGGAGTGGACGAAGTAGAAGTAGCTGCCGCTTGGAATGCCGCTCAGCAGCGGGTGCGTTCCGTCGTGCTCAATCTGGTTCCAGCCCATGTGGGGCAGGCGCAAATTGCCCACATCCATCAGCCGGATCCTGCCAGGCACTATGCCAAGGCAGTCGATGAGCTGGCCTTCACTGCCATCAGTCATCATGCTCTCTTCGGAGGCTTCCGCCAGCATCTGCATGCCGAGGCAAAAGCCCAGCAGCGGCTGTTTGGCGGCGCGAATAAGGGGCACAAGCCCCCGTTCGTTGAGGTTCTTCATGGCGGCCACCGCCGTGCCGACGCCGGGCAGGATCAGCTTGTCAGCCTGCTCGATATCGGCCGCCTTGCTGGAAACCAGCGGTTGCACGCCGAGGCGCTCAAACGCCATTCTGACCGAGGCCAGATTCGCGCAGCCGGTGTCGATGATGACCAGTTTCTGATTGTTCATCGTGCCTTACCTATGTCGATTGGCGAGATTTTCACCATCACGGCTGTGCCGATAATGACCCGCTTCTGTTTGCTCATATCCATCACAATACCCCTTTGCTGGAGGGGAGCTCGCTCCCTTCCACCCGGATGGCCTGACGCAGGGCGCGGCCAAAGCCCTTGAACAGTGCTTCCACCTGGTGGTGGGTGTTGCCGCTGCCCACCTTCATCTGCAGGGTGATGGCCATGGCATCCGACAAGGAGCGGAAGAAGTGGGGCACCATTTCGGTTGCCATTTCGCCCACGCTGTCGCGGCCAAAGCCGCTCGGGCAGTCAAACACGAAGTAGGGGCGACCGCTGAGATCCAGAGCCGTACTCACTTCCTGCTCGGTGAGGGGACGTGCGTCGATCACGGCCTGCACCTCGTCCATCGCCAGCACGAAGCCGAAACGGCCTATGCCGCGCTTGTTGCCAAGGGCCTGGCGCATGGCCTGACCCAGCGCCAGTCCCACATCTTCCACCGTGTGGTGATCGTCGATGTGCAGATCACCGCTGACGTTCAGCTTGAGCCTGAAACCTGCGTGGGTCGCTATCTGATCCAGCATGTGATCAAAAAAGCCGATGCCGGTGGCGACCTGGTTGCCGCCACTCTTGTTTGTGGCAGAAGGGTCCAAATCAACGGCTACCTTGATGCGGGTCTCCTTGGTGTAGCGCTCCACTTCGGCCACGCGCCCCTTGGATAGCAGCTGATCACGAATGGTGAGCCAGTTGTGATCCTGCGGGTGGTAGCGAATGCCACCAATGCCCATGTTCTCGGCAAGCTGCAGATCGGTCTGGCGATCGCCAATCACGAAGGAGTTGGCAAAGTCGATGCGACCCGAGGCGAGATACTCCTTCACCAGCCCGAGGTGGGGTTTGCGGCAGCTGCAGCCGTCAGTGGGGAAGTGCGGGCAGATCAGCACCTGCTCCCAGCTGACCCCTTGGGATTCAAAGAGATGCATCATCAGGTCGTGAGGGGGCTGGAAGTTCTCCAGCGGCAGGCTGGCGGTGCCCAGTCCATCCTGGTTGGTCACCATCACCAGCACGTAACCGGCAGCCTGCAGCTCGCGCAGTACTGGTATCACCATGGGCTCGAAGCGCAGCTTGGCGAGGCTGTCCACCTGCTTGTCGGTCACCGGCTCCTCGATCAGGGTGCCGTCGCGGTCGATAAACAAAAACGGGGTCTTCATAAATTACATCCTTATAAACTGACGGGCTGATCACGCAGGACTGCAAGCACGGCGTCCATTTCGTTCTGATAGCCGATGGTAATGCGAATGCTGTTCTCAAGGCCCGGTTTGGTGGAGAAATCCCGCAATATGATGCCGGCAGCTTTCATGGCGGCAAACACGGCGGTGCTGTCAACGAAGCGCACCAGTATGAAGTTGCCCTTGTCCTCGAATACTTCTCTCACACAAGGCAGCGCTGTCAGTGCTGTCTTGATAAGCGCCTTCTGCTTGTTGAGCTCGGCGACCCGCTCCTGCATCAGCTCCAGCCCCATGGGGGAGAGCGCCTGCGCCGCTATCTGGGCGATGGGATCCGGGATGGGATAGGGGGCGATCACCTTGGCCAGCATGGAGATGACCTCAGGGCTTGCCAGCGTAAAGCCGCAGCGGATCCCGGCCAGGGCAAAGGCCTTGGAGAGGGTACGAGTCACCACCAGATTGGGGAAGCGGGCCAGCAAGTCCACCACGGACGCCTTGGGGCAAAATTCGATGTAGGCCTCGTCCACCACGATAATGGCGCGATTGCGTGCTTTCTCCAGCAGGGCGATAAGGCCGTCTCGGCCCACCAGATCCCCTGTGGGGTTGTTGGGGGAGCAGAGGAACACCAGCTTCACATCAGACAGGCGGTCAGCGATGGCGGGCCAGTCCGGCTGACGACAGGCGGTAAGCGGCTGTTCGACTATGCCCACGCCACAGGTCTCGGCACTGATGGCGTACATGCCGTAGGTAGGCGGGCAGATGAGGATCTGATCTTCCCCCGCTTCGCAGAAGGTGCGGATCAGAAGTTCGATGGCCTCGTCGGCTCCACGGCTGACCAGCACCTGGTCGGGGTTGACCCCCGCATAGGCGGCGTAGCCGTTGACTACCTCGGCCGGTTGGCATTCTGGATAGCGGTTGAGACGATTTCCCTCGATGGTGAAGGGATAGGCCTGCGGCGCCTCGTTGGCGTTGAGCCAGACATGGCCCTTGCCGCCGATGCGGCGAGCGGATTGATAGGGGGTGAGGGCCCGCACCACGCGGCGTGCCAGATTGGCGATGCTCATGACAAATCCTTCTGCTGTGCGTTTTGCTGTGACTCAATGGCTAAGGCGTTCAACCTGAGGGTGACGGCGTTATTGATGGGGGCATCGAGCCCCCTTGGTGCGGTGTTATTCATGTCCGCTCCTTTTGCAGTGCATTCAATCTCAGCGTCACGGCATTTTTGTGTCCATCGAGCCCCTCGGCCTGTGCGATGCGCTGGACTATGGGGCCGAGCCCCTGGATGCCCTCGACGCTAAGTTCCTGCACAGTGTAGCGGCGCTGGTAATCGGCCAGCCCCAGGCTCGAGCAGGTACGGGCATAGCCGTAGGTGGGCAGGGTGTGGTTGGTGCCGCTGGCATAATCCCCCACCGACTCCGGCGTCCATTGGCCCAGAAAGATGGAACCGGCGTTCTCGAGCTGGTCCAGCAGCTCGCGGGGCGCTTGGGTCTGCACGATCAGGTGCTCCGGGGCGTAGGCATTGGAGATGGCGCAGGCCTCATCCAGCGTGTCGCAAAGGATCACCAGGCTTGAACCCAGCGCCTTGGCGGCGATCTCGCGGCGGCTGAGTTGGGCCAACTGGCGCTTGATCTCGCCCGCAATAGCATCGGCCAGCAGCGGCGATGTGGTGACCAGCACTACCTGGCTGTCGGGGCCGTGCTCGGCCTGAGAAAGTAAATCTGCCGCCACGAAGGCGGGATTGGCGCTCTCGTCGGCAATCACAAGCACCTCGGAGGGGCCGGCGGGCATATCGATGGCGGCGCCGCACCAGTCGCGGGAAACCTGCCCCTTGGCCTCGGTCACGTAGGCGTTGCCCGGGCCGAAGATCTTGTCCACCTTGGGAATGCTCTCTGTGCCATAAGCCATGGCGGCGATTGCCTGCGCGCCGCCGATGGCGAATACCTTCTCGACCCCGCAGGCGCGGGCGGCAAACAGTATCTCGTCGCTTGCGGGGGACGGGGTGCAGAGCACCACTTCACGGCAACCGGCTAGGCCTGCCGGAATGGCCAGCATCATGACGGTGGAGGGGAGCGGCGCGCTGCCCCCAGGCACATAGAGACCGACCCGGCTGATGGGTTGGGTGCGCAGCTCGCACACCACACCGGGCTGGGTCTCTACCCGCACCACGGGCTGTACTTGCGCCGCATGGAAGGTGCGAATATTGGCAATGGCAGCCTTGATGGCGTCTTTGATGTCGTTATCCAGACGCTCGCAGGCGGCCTCGATTTCGGCTTCGCTGACCCGCAGTTGTTCACGGGGGGCGCGCTCGAAGCGCAGGCTCAGCTCGCGCAGGGCCTCGTCGCCACGGCTGCGGACGGCTGCGATGATCTCCTTTACCACTGCGCCGATATCGGCCTCGTCATTGAGGGCAGGGCGGGTCAGCACGTCGGCCTGCTGGGCAGGGGAGAGGGTTTTCCAGATCAGGGTCTGCATGATGTCCCTTCCTTATTCCATCATTTTTTCGATGGGCAGCACCAGAATGGAGCTGGCGCCGAGGGCCTTGAGCTGCTCCATGGTCTCCCAGAACAGGGTCTCGCTGGAAACGACGTGCAGGGCCACCTGATTGGTGTCACCGGCCAGCTGCATGATGGTGGGGCGCTCGGCGCCCGGCAGCAGATCCGTGATGGCATCGAGCTTGTCTTTCGGGGCGTGCAGCATGATGTACTTGCTCTCGCGGGCCTGCTGCATCCCCTGGATGCGGGGCAGCAACTTGTCGATGAGCTTCTGTTTGGCCTCATTCAAGGGGTTGGGGGCTTGCACCAGCACCGCCTTGGAGCGGTAGATCACTTCCACCTCTTTGAGGCCGTTGGCTTCCAGGGTGGCACCGGTGGAGACCAGATCGCAGATGGCATCGGCCAGACCCGCGCGCGGCGCCACTTCCACCGAGCCGCCCAGCATGACGCTCTTGAAATTGAGCCCTTTCTCGTCGAAGAAGCGTTTGAGCAGACCCGGGTAAGAGGTGGCGATGCGTTTGCCTGCCAGACTTTCGGGCCCTGTGTAGGCCACATCGTCCGGTACCGCCAGCGACAGGCGGCAACCCCCAAAATCGAGCTGCTTGAGGGTTTTCACTTGCGCAGGCAGTCCCTGGGAAGCGCGAATGAGCTGCGCTTCCTCCAGCACGTTTTCACCTATGATGCCAAGGTCGACTACCCCTTCCATCACCAGACCGGGGATGTCGTCATCACGCACCCGCAGTATGTCGATGGGCATGTTTTCCACATGGGCGATGAGACGCTGCTCCCGCAGGTTTATCTTGAGGCCGCAGCTCTTGAACAGGGCTTGGGAATCCTGGCTCAGACGACCGGACTTTTGCATGGCGATACGCAGGCGTTGTGTTTCCATTTGCTCGATTTCCTTCTAGTCAAAAACGAAAAAACCCTCGGAAGTATGTGCTTCCGAGGGTTTATGAATCTTGCGGTCCTTTTGGAAGTCACCAGTTAAGTGTCTTCCAGCAGTCAACCTCCTGAAAGACTAGTCGGGATGATGATGGTGGTGATGAGTCTTCAGCAGGGTGAACTTCATGTAATCAATCCTTTACAAAGAAGATGTCGTAGTTGACGCCCGATTTAAACTACCTTCCTTGACAGAAAAAGCAACCCGAAATTGTGATTTCATCGATTAAAGTGAAGAAAACGGTTTTCTGGTCGATAACTAGACAAGATGCCCCAGAGGAGTCGAGACCATGCCAAGCCAGGACCTGTTATTCCCCATTTTGCCCAGAGCGCCTGCTGCCCCGAATCCTGACGACATCAAGCGGGAAGTGACCCAGATCAGCAAGAAACACCAGTTGCGCAAGACCAGCACGGACAACGGCGAATCCCAGCAACGCCAGCAAGCCTATCCCAATGCCAAGCGTGATCAGCCAAAGGTTGAAGAGGATGATCACAAGCCGGACCCCGACCATCAGATCGATCTCTTCGTCTGAACGCATTATCAGTCCCGCTTTCGCCACGCTTTTGGCATAATGCCCGCTTTTGCAGCGGGACGCCCCTTTGACCATCCAGACCCTGTTCAAGCCAGATGGCCCTCTGGCCAGCCACATCGACGGCTTTGTTGCCCGCGCCCCGCAACTGGCCATGGCCGAGGCTGTTTCCAGCGCGATCAAGAGTGGCGGCCGTCTGCTGGTGGAGGCGGGCACGGGCACCGGCAAGACCTACGCCTATCTGGTGCCAGCGCTGGAATCCGGCAAGCGGGTGGTGATCAGCACCGGATCCAAGAACCTGCAAGAGCAACTCTTCTACCGGGATCTCCCGACCATCACAGGCGCGCTCTCCTACACCCCACCAGTGGCCCTGCTCAAGGGGCGCAGCAACTATCTGTGCATAGAGCGGATGAACCGGCTCTTGAGCGAATCCCATCTGCAAAAGCCTGACATCCTCAATGATCTGGTCAAGGTCAAATCCTGGTCTACCGCCACCGACAATGGCGATGTGGGGGATATTCCGGGATTGCAGGAGAATGCCGAGATCCTCGCCCACGTCACCAGCACCAACGACAACTGCCTCGGTCGCGACTGCCCCTATTACGACGACTGCCATCTGGTGGTGGCCCGCCGCCGCGCCATGGATGCCCAGGTAGTGGTGATCAATCATCACCTCTTCTTCGCCGATATGGCGGTGAAAGACACCGGATTTGGCGAGCTGGTGCCCGAAGCACAGGTGTATGTGTTCGACGAGGCGCACCAGCTGCCGGAGATCGCCACCAACTACTTCGGCAAGTCGGTGGGCAGCCGCACCATCCAGGATCTGGCGCAGGATATCCAGCTGGCCTATCGGGCCGAGGCGCACGATATGGGGCAGCTTGGCAAGGCGGCGGACCGGCTCTCCATCGCCAGTCAGGACTTGCGTCTCGCCTTCGGGGTGGATGGCGGGCGCGGCAATACCCGCGACATGTTGCGCCATCCGCTCTGGGCCCAGGCGCTGGCACGTCTCAATGATGCCCTCGGGCTCTGTTACGAGGTGCTTAAACTGGCGCTGGGGCGTGGTGAGCAGCTGGATCATGCCTTCGAGCGGATCTGCGAACTGCGCACCCGCTTGGGGGAGGTGTTGGCCATCAACCAGACCGGTTTCTCCTACTGGTATGACTGCTCGCGGCTTCACTTTTCCCTCAATATCACCCCGCTGTCGGTGGCCGAGCGGTTTGGCGCCGAGGTGCTGCGGCCCGAGGTGGCCTGGATCTTTACCTCTGCCACCCTGACGGTGGATATGCGCTTCGATCACTTCAAAGCCGAGCTGGGACTGGCCGGCAGCGCCGAACTTATTCTCGACAGCCCGTTTGACTACGCCGAGCAGGCGCGGCTGTGCGTGCCCCGTTTTCTGCCCGAGCCCAATGCCTTCGGGCGGGGCGAACAGCTGGCCCAGTTGATGATCCCCCTTATCAACAAGACGCCGGGGGGCTGTTTTTTCCTTTGCACCAGTCATCAGGTGATGCGTCAGGTGGCAGAGGTGCTGCGCCGTGAAATTGGCCGCACCGTCTTGCTGCAGGGGGAGGATAACAAGCAGCGACTGCTCAAGGAGTTCGTGGAGAATGGCCGCGCCGTGCTGGTGGCCACCAGCAGTTTCTGGGAAGGGATAGACGTGCGGGGGGCTGCTCTGTCGTGTGTTATCATCGACAAGCTGCCGTTTGCAAGTCCGGATGATCCCTTGCTCAAGGCGCGGGTCGATGACTGCAAGCTCAAAGGGGGCGATCCCTTCGCCGATATACAGCTGCCCAAGGCGGTGATTGCCTTGAAACAGGGGGTCGGGCGGCTCATTCGTGATCGCAGTGATCACGGCGTACTGGTCATCTGTGATCCACGCATGGTCAACAAACCCTACGGCGCCACCTTTATCAAGAGTTTGCCAGCTATTCCCCGTACGCGGGCGTTGGGGACGCTGGGTAACTTCTTCGATCGCTGTGAGTGAGCCTGCCGGTGCGCCTTCTTCAGCCAGCCCTGAACGGATTGCGCTGAAAAAATACACTGATTTGAACAGCCAGTGAGTTCGTCCTGGACTTGCCGGTTATGTAATTGACTGATGTTATAGAGATTGGAAAGCATGAACGAGTTGAAGATCCTGGCCGTTGATACCGCCACCGAAGCCTGCTCTGCCGCCTTGCTGGTGGGTGACACGCTGTTCTCCCGCTGGGAAGAGGCGCCGCGGGATCACACCCGTAAAATTTTGCCCATGGTTCAGGCTGTGTTGGACGATGCCGGGATAGCCTTGGGCGAGCTTGATGCCATCGCCTTCGGCCGTGGCCCGGGTTCCTTTACCGGCGTGCGGATCGGGATCAGTGTGGCCCAGGGGCTGGCGTTCGGCGTTGGCGTGCCGCTCATTGGCATCTCCACACTGGCTGCCATGGCGCAGGGTGCTCGCCGGCTGGAGGGCGCCGAGCGGGTGTTGACCGCCATCGATGCGCGCATGGGGGAGGTTTACTTCGGTCAGTACGAGCTGAAGGATGGCCGCATGCAGCTGGTGGGTGACGAAGTGGTGAGTGATCCGGTCACTCTGGTGGCTGACCGTACGCTGGCACATGGCAAGCTGACTGGCAGTTGGAGCCGGGTTGGCACAGGTTTTGAAACTTATGGCGAAGCCCTTGCTGATCTTGCTGCAGAACTGGCGGTGAGCCAGGTGCGCTTCCCGGCCGCGGTTGACATGCTGCCGTTGGCACGCGCCGCCTGGCTGGCGGGGGAGGCGGTGCCGGTGGAGCAGGCCACGCCCGTCTATTTGCGAGACAAGGTGACCTGGAAAAAACTGCCGGGCCGCGAATAACGGCGAAGAGCCGTGGCATTGATGGTGCTCTTGCTGCATACCAACAGGGCTGGTAACGCGCCCGGTATCTGTATCCCAAAAAGGAGAGTGACATGATCAAGCGTGCGATGGTGATAGGGTTGGCAGGCTTGCTGCTCGGTGCGTGCAGCTCGGTACCCAAGGAGCTGGCGTATGAGCCCGCAAACCAGCTGGTGGCTTATCAGCCCGGCTTGGTTGGTCAGGAAGGCAAGCCTGCCCGCTGGAGCGGGGTCATTTCGGCGGTACACAACAAGGCGGATCAGAGCGTCGTCGAGGTGGTCTATCTGCCGCTCAAGTCCAACGGCGTGCCAGAGCAGACCGAGCAGAGCCCGGGCCGATTTCTGGCCATCATGAAGGGATTTGTCGATCCGACTCTGTATGCCAAGGGACGCAGCCTGACGGTGCTGGGTACCATAGACAAACCGGTAGACAGCCAGATTGGCGAGCACAAGTATCGCTTCTCCGTGCTCAATGCCAACTCCAGCAAGCTGTGGCCGCCGGTGAAGGAGGTGGAGATCCGCTACATGGACCCTTACTTCTACGACCCCTTCTATGATCCCTTCTGGCCGAGACGGCCGCTGCGCCGCTAAGGTTGCTCATGACTGTCACCATGCAGGAGAACATGGTCACCCTGGCCGATGGTCGGCGGGTGGCCTTGCTTGAGAACGAACAACCGGCCCCTGATCAGCAGGGCAAGCCGCTGCTGATCGCGCTGCACGGCTGGCTCGACAACGGCGCCAGTTTTCTGCCTCTGGCACCCTATCTGGCAGATTTTCATCTGGTCTGTGTCGATCTGCCGGGTCATGGTCATTCAGATCACAAGGCTACCCCTTATGTTTTTGTCGACTGGCTCGATGATCTCTACCAGATCACTCAGGCCACCGGCTGGTCCCGTTTTATCCTGCTCGGTCACTCCCTCGGTGCCCTGATCGCTTCTGCTTATGCCGGTGTCTTTCCCGAGCAGGTTGAGCGACTTATCATGCTGGAGGGGCTAGGACCACTGACCCAGCCCGATGACACAGTGCCGGAGCAACTGCGTAAAGCGATCTTGAATCGCAGCCGTACTTGCGAGCGAGCCCCCAATGGGTTCGCCTCCATCGACGAAGCGGTAATGGCCCGTTGCAAGGTGGCGGATATAGCCCCATCGGCCGCCCGCCTTATCTGCGAACGGCAGCTGGTTGAACGGGCAGGGCGCTGGTATTGGCGCAGCGATCCCCGCCTGCGGGATCTCTCGCCGATGCGCATGAGCGAAGGCCAGGCCCAGGCGCTGATCCGTGCCATCCGTTGTCCTGTGCTCTTTATCCGGGGTGAGCAGGGCTTTGTCAGTCTGCTGGCGCAGTGGCAGCTGCGTCATGGTGCATTCGAGCGGATAGAAAGGGTCGTTTTGGCGGGAAACCACCATTTTCATATGGAAAATTCGGCCGATACCGCCGTTTGTATCGAAAAATTTTGTCAAATTCGTTAGAATCACCGGCTTTGAATCATTCCAGGTTTGTCTTCCTCCTCACATTTTCTGTTGTTAATTTGCTGTTAATTGATGTTGCCCTATGTAAGTATGTGCGGCATTAGAGCATGAGCTTAAAACAACCAATTGAAATGGATGTGAACAGGGACGGAGGCAACACAGTGAGCGCACAGGTGCTAGTTATGCAGGAGAAGTTCGTGGAAAAAGTCTGGCTGAAGCGTTATCCGGAAGGGGTCCCCGCCGAGATCAATCCAGACCAATACAGCTCCCTGGTCGAAATGTTTGAAGAGTCGGTGACCGAGTTCGCCGATCAACCAGCCTTCGTCAACATGGGGCAGACCATCACCTACCGCCGGCTGGAAGAGCAGTCCCGCGCCTTTGCCGCCTACCTGCAAAATGACCTCAAGCTCAGTCAGGGTGATCGGGTAGCGGTCATGATGCCGAACCTGCTGCAATATCCCATTGCCGTGTTCGGCATACTGCGCGCCGGCATGATAGTGGTGAACGTCAACCCCCTCTATACCCCCCGTGAGCTGGAACATCAGCTCAAGGACTCCGGCGCCAAGGCCATTGTCATCGTCTCCAACTTTGCCCATACATTGGAAAAAGTGGTCTACGACACCCCGATCAAGCATGTCATCCTGACCCGCATGGGTGACAACCTGGGGCTGGCCAAGGGCACGCTCGTCAACTTCGTGGTGAAATACGTCAAGAAGCTGGTGCCAAAATACAATCTGCCCCATGCCAGCACCATGCGCCAGGCCCTCGCCAAGGGTCGCTATCTGCAATACATCAAGCCCGAGATCACCAACGACGATCTCGCCTTCCTGCAGTACACAGGTGGCACCACTGGTCTCTCCAAGGGCGCCATGCTGACCCACCGCAACATGATTGCCAACGTCGAGCAGTGTCTTGGCGTCTACGGCCCCATGCTGGAGCGTGGCAAGGAGTTTGTGGTCACGGCGCTGCCGCTCTACCACGTCTTCGCCCTCACAGTGAACTGTCTGCTGTTCATGCGCATGGGCGGGTACAACCTGCTTATCAGCAACCCGCGCGACATACCGGGCTTTGTCAAAGAGATCAGAAAATACCCCTTCACCTGCATCACGGGGGTCAACACCCTGTTCAATGCCCTGGTCAACAACGGCGAGTTCCAGTCGATGGATTTCAGCAAGCTCAAGTTGACCATAGGGGGTGGCATGGCGGTGCAACGGGCGGTTGCTGAACAATGGAAGGGGCTGACCGATACCCCGCTGCTGGAAGGTTATGGGCTGACCGAGTGCTCCCCTCTGGTGAGCGTCTGCCCCTACGATCTGCTCGATTACAACGGCTCCATCGGTCTGCCGGTCTGCTCTACCGATATCCGGCTGGTGGATGACGCAGGTCAGGTGATCACCGAGCTCGGCAAGCCGGGCGAGATGCAGGTGCGCGGCCCGCAAGTGATGGTGGGCTACTGGCAGCGACCGGAAGCCACCGCCGAGGTGATGCAGGATGGCTGGCTCTGTACCGGTGATATCGCCGTGTGCGACGAGCAGGGTTTTTTCAAGATTGTTGATCGCAAGAAGGACATGATCCTGGTCTCGGGTTTCAACGTCTATCCGAACGAGATCGAAGACGTGGTGGCGCTCCATCCCAAGGTGCTGGAAGTGGCCGCCGTTGGTGTGCCGCACAAGGTATCCGGCGAGCTGGTGAAGATCTTCGTGGTCAAGAAAGATGCAAAGTTGCAGGAGGACGAGATAATTACCCACTGCCGCACACATCTGACTGCCTATAAGGTGCCGAAACTGGTAGAATTTCGCGACGAACTTCCCAAGACCAATGTGGGCAAGATCCTGCGGCGCGTGCTGCGCGACGAGGAAATTGCCAAGCAATAACGGGCGATCCGCTGCTGTCATGCAAAACCGTGGGTCATTCCACGGTTTTTTCTTTTGGCCCTGATCAACGCGCAGGCAACGATGCACTATCAACTTATCACTCAGCAAGCCGAACTGGAGCAGTATCTCGCCTCCCTGGCCGACGTTCCCCTGGCCATCGATACAGAATTCGTTCGTACCCGCACCTATTACCCCCAGCTGGGTCTGTTCCAGATCTATGATGGTGAGCATCTGGCGTTGCTGGATCCACTCACCCTGGATCTCGCCCCCCTTTGGCAACGGCTCGGTCGGGCAGGGCAGATCGCCATACTGCACGCTTCCGGCGAAGACCTTGAGCTGATCCAGCATGAAGCCGGTCACCTGCCCAATCAGATGCACGACACCCAGCTGGCAACGGCCTTCCTGGGCTATGGTGTCTCTGTGGGTTTTGGTGCGCTGGCCAAGGAGTTTCTCGGGGTGGATCTGGTCAAGGATCAGGCGCGTACCGACTGGCTTGCTCGCCCGCTCACCGAACGTCAACTCGAATACGCAGCCGCCGATGTGCTCTACCTGATGCCCCTCTACGAGAAGGTGATGGCCAAACTGCACGAAAGCGGCAAATTTGCCTGGTTCGAGCAGGAGTGCCAGAACCACTCGGCTCGCAAGACCCAGGGTAGCGATCCCTATCAAGCCTATCTCGACATTATCAACGCCTGGCAACTGGGGCGCCGCGAACTTGCCATACTGCGCGAGCTGGCTGCCTGGCGTCAGCAGGAAGCGGTGCGCCGGGATCTGGCTCTCAACTTCGTGGTCAAGGAGCTGCACCTGTTCAAGGTGGCTGAGCGTCGTCCGGCCTCCCTGCGCGACCTCAACGAATTGGGTCTGGCCCCCATCGAAATCAAGATCCATGGCAAGCGGATGCTGGACATAGTGGCCCAGGCCCAGCGCAGCGAGCCGGATAGCTGGCCCGAGCCGATCCGCCGACTGGTGGATTATCCCCAGTACAAGGCTGAACTCAAGCGCATCAAGGGGATGGTGGAAGAGAAGGCCAAGGCCTGCAATATTCCGCCTGAACTGGTGGCGAGCAAGAAGATCATTCACCAGTACTTCACCTGGAGCTGGCGCATGAGCGATGAAGAGCGCGCCCGAAGCGACAAGCCCATGTTGCTGCAAGGGTGGCGTCATGAGCTGGTGGGTCATTTGCTGGCCCAATAACAGATACCAAAAGAGAGATGGGCCGCTGGGCCCATTTTTTATATCTGCCTCAGTGCAGCGGGTAGTGATAACGGGCAAGGATTTGGGCGTATTGCGGGCTTTGCATCAGCGCCCGTATGGCCTCATCAAGGCGCTGCAACTGCGGCTCTGTGGTAGTGCGGCGATTTAGCATCAAATGCACGGGGTTTTGCTGGATATCGAGCAAGGTGGTCAGTTTATCGAGGCATATGCCCGCGAGGGCCAGTTCCTGCATGCCCATGGGATCCATGACCACCCCCTGAATGCGCCCCGCCAGTAGCAGCTTGATCAATTGCTCCATCCGCAATCTGACGATCAGACGGTCCGTCACCTGGGGGGCCTGCATGAAGGTGCGAAAATCCGCCCCATAATCAAAGTCGCGCAGCACGCCTATGGTGAATTGGGTGAGGGGCAGCAGCTCGGATAGCTGGTCGACCCCTTGCCAGCGTGCTTTGTCCTGGTGTCGGATGATCAGCACTGTGCTTTCATGGCGATAGGGGATGGAGAAGCGGGCAAACTGTTCCCGCTGAACTGTCTTGTTGGCCGTCATCGTCATCTGGAGGGAGCCGAACTCGAGCTCGCGCAGGGTCCGGGCCCAGGGCATTTCGATGTAGCGGGCCTCGAAGTCGGCCCGGTTGAAGATGGCCTCCAGCAGTTCTATGTCCAGCCCCTGCAACTGCTGTTGTTCATCGCGAAAGCTGAACGGGTGCCAGCTTGACCAGCCCACGCTCAGTGACTCCTGTGCCCAGGCGGTGAAACACAAACACCATAACAACAAGACTCTGTACACGGAAACATCCCTGTTCAGCACGGTTGTTGTTGATTATTGGATAGAAGCGACAGCCTGACCAGCCGGGAAGAGAGGATGCACGAATGTGCATCCCTTAGAGTTCGTGAGCGTGGAACCCCTTGTCATAACGGGTTTCGCAGCGCGGACAGCGCTGCAGGGTCGGATCCTGCTCGAGTTGCTCGATGGAGAGCGGCTCCTCGCAATCGGAGCAAAGACCATAAAGGCCCAGATCCATTTGACAGAGAGCCGCATCGATCCGCTTGAGGCTCGCCACACTCTGCTCCACCTTGGGCAAATCGAGACGACTGGTCAGGTCAACCAGCTGATCCCGCTCGCAGTGATCCACTTTTTCCGCCCACTCGTCACGCCGGCAGGCTTTGAGCTGATCGATCAGCTCTCCTCTTACTTGCGCCCAGTCAGCCAGCAGGCGTTCACGCCACACGGCCAACCGGGCTTGCGTCATTTCACACACACTAGCCCCCAACAGACGAATTACAAATCCAGGGCAGTATAGGGAAGCGACAGGATTATCAAGATGATATGCGTCAAGTAAAGGACGGTTAGATCACAGTTTTCGTGGCTTGCAACAGGGCCTCGCGAATGGGATCCGTCTCCTTGAATAGGCGGATATCACGAAACAACAGGTCGGCTTGCGGGTATTCCCGCTTGAGGTAGCTGAACCACTGTTTGATGCGGCTGGGATAGTAATCCGCCTTCTCGCTCGCCAGATCCTGCTCCGTGTAGCTCACCATCAGCTGCAACACTGCTGCCCAGCTCATGTGAGCGCAGCCGGTCTTCATCACGTTGGCCAGATTGGGGAGGGAGATGGCGCCCCGGCCCACCATGAGGGCGTCGCAACCGGAGACACTGGCGCAGGTCAGGGCATCCTGGTGATCCCAGATCTCGCCATTGGCGGTGACGGGGATGGGCAGGGCGCGGCGGATGGCGTCCACATACTCCCAATGAGCCGGCGCCTTGTAGCCTTCGCGCTTGGTGCGGGCATGTACCGCCAGCTCGTTGGCGCCAGCCTGATAGACAGCCTGAGCATTCTCCAGGTAGAGATCCTTGTCATCGTAACCGAGACGGATCTTGGCACTGACCGGCAGATGAGCGGGCACCGCCTCACGCACCGCCTTGACGATGCGGTAGACGGCCTCGGGCTCCTTGAGCAAGACGGCGCCCCCCTTGCTCTTGTTCACTGTGGGGGCAGGGCAGCCAAAGTTGAGATCGACCCCCGGTGAACCGAGCTCGATGGCACGCACAGCATTTTCTGCCAGCCATTCAGGGTGCTGCCCCAGCAGTTGTACTCGCACAGGTGTGCCGGCGCGGGTCTTGCCGCCCTGCTTGAGTTCGGGCGCGATCCGATAAAACACCTTGGCAGGCAGCAGCTGATCGACCACACGGATAAATTCGCTCACGCAGAGGTCGTAGTCGTTGACGGAGGTGAGGACCTCCCGCATCAGGTGATCCAGCACCCCCTGCATGGGGGCCAAAATAACGCGCATAGCTGCTTCCGAAGACAAGGGGAGAAAAAAGAGCGCAGATTGTAGTGGCAATGGCCGGCGTTGTCAGCCGTCGGCCCACACGTCGGGATGAATCAGCCACCTAGCGCAAGGGGATGAACATGATAACGCGCATAACCGGTTCCGAAGGCAAGGGATTGCAGAGATGATAGCCGTTGGCAGCTTCATGGAGGCTGATGAGCCGCAGATTGCTGTGGAGATAGCCGACGTTGTCGGCTTTTGGGCCAATTCTGTTAGGCTAAGCAGAGGTGCATTGTAAAGGAGCAGCCATGAAACGTTGGTGTCTGATGGGGTTGGGCTGGCTGGCCTTCGTGACCGGCATTGTCGGGATAGTGCTGCCACTGCTGCCAACCACTCCCTTCATGTTGCTGGCGGCGGCGCTGTTTGCCCGTTCTTCTCCCCGCTTTCACCGCTGGTTGCTGGCTCACCCCTGGTTCGGGCCGCCCATCGTCGACTGGCAGCTGCACCGCGGCATTCGCCGTCATGCCCGCCGCCGCGCTGTCGTCTTTATCCTGCTCTCTTTCTCTGTGTCCCTGGCGGTGGTGCCTCTGCTCTGGGTCAGATTGCTGCTCATTGCCATAATGGTGATCCTGCTCACCTGGTTAATACGTTTGCCAGTACTGGAGCCAGTTGCAATGGAGAAGTGAAGTCCCTAAGCTATTGCGGCAATAATGCTATGGAGTCGGCCTGTCATGTTGCGTGATGGGCCTTTTTATTTCCCGCTGGCGGGAAGATGAGATAAACGGCCATCTGGGTCGAAAAACAAACGGTCAAACCATGAATCCGGAAACCCTGAAATTTATCGAAGCGAGCATCAAGACCATTCCCGACTATCCGAAGCCGGGCATTCTGTTTCGTGACATCACCAGCCTGATAGAGAATGCGGAGGCCTTCAAGGCCACCATCGATCTGCTGGCCGAGCATTATCGTGATCAAGGGATCACCAAGATCGTCGGTACGGAAGCCCGCGGCTTCATCTTCGGTGCACCGGTCGCCTTCGCCATGGGCTTGGGGTTTGTGCCTGTGCGCAAGCCTGGCAAACTGCCCCGCGCCGTGATTGAAGAGTCCTATGCCCTCGAGTACGGCACCGACACCCTGCAACTGCACACCGATGCCATAGTGCCGGGTGACAAGGTGCTGGTGGTTGACGATCTGCTGGCGACCGGCGGTACCGTCGATGCGACCGTCAAGCTTATCCGCCGTGCCGGTGGTGAGGTGGCCGATGCGGCCTTCATCATCTCACTGCCGTCCCTGGGTGGTGACGCCCGCCTGACTGCCGCCGGCATCAAGGTCGTCTCACTGGTCGAACTGGCCGGCGAATAATCCCCCAGTATGCAAAGCAGGCCTCGTCAGCTTGTTGCGTGTCTCGAAACCGGTGCCCGTCCGGGCATCGGTTTGAAATTCAAGCGATCCCTCCCGACCTCGCCGATAGCCGATACAGCCCAACATCCATTTGTGTTAGCATTCTGCCTCAATGCCTTGTTATCCCTGCATCGAGATTTATGAGCTATCAGGTTCTGGCGCGTAAATGGCGCCCCCATACGTTTGAACAAGTGGTAGGCCAGCATCATGTGCTGACCGCCTTGACCAACGCCCTGGATCAGGGGAGGTTGCATCATGCCTATCTGCTCAGCGGTACCCGAGGGGTCGGCAAGACCACCATAGCCCGCATTCTGGCCAAGAGTCTCAATTGCGAGCAGGGGATCAGCAGTCACCCGTGCGGCGTATGCGATACCTGCCGCGAGATTGATCAGGGCAACTTTGTCGATCTGCTGGAGATTGACGCCGCCTCCCGCACCAAGGTGGAAGATACCCGCGAGCTGCTCGATAACGTGCAGTACCGCCCGGCCCGTGGCCGCTTCAAGGTGTATCTCATCGATGAGGTACACATGTTGTCGCGTCACAGCTTCAACGCCCTGCTCAAAACCCTGGAAGAGCCGCCTCCCTATGTGAAGTTTCTGCTGGCCACCACGGATCCGCAGAAGCTGCCCATTACCATTCTCTCCCGTTGCTTGCAGTTTCATCTCAAGAGTCTGGATCAGACCCAAATTGCCAAGCAGCTGGAGTGGGTACTGGATCAGGAAGCTCAACCGTTCGAACCGCGTGCCCTGCTGGCCCTGGCCAAGGCGGCCGATGGCAGCATGCGCGATGCCCTGAGTCTGACCGATCAGGCGCTGGCCCATGGCAATGGCAGCGTGCGCCTTGAAAGCGTGCTGGCCATGTTGGGCACCCTGGACCATCGTCACCTGCACCAGTTGCTGGAGGCGATACTGCGCCAGGATGCTGCGGCCACCATGGCCAAAATCACTGAAATCGCTACCCTGGGCCCCGATTTTGATCAGCTCCATGCCGAGCTGGAAGGTCTCCTGCACCGCATTGCCATGGCACAGCTGTTGCCTGCCACAGTGCAGGAGCAGGGGGCCGATGCCGAGTCTCTGCTGCAACTTGCCCAGGCCATGAGCCCGGAAGAGGTGCAGCTTTGTTACCAAATCGTGCTGGGGGGACGAAAAGATCTGCCTTGGGCACCGGACGGTCGCACCTCGCTGGAGATGACGTGCTTGCGCATGCTGGCTTTCTCCCCGCGTCGTGAGGCCGTGCATCCTGCCAATCTCACGGTTCTGCCACCCTCCATGGCGGGAGGGATGGGAGCCGCGCCGGCCCAGCTGGGAAAGTCCCGCGGGGCTGACTCCGCCCCGACGCTGGCCACTGCGATTGTGGCTCCCCCTGCTGCCCCCGGATCCGTGTCGGTAGAACATACCGCCACCCAGATGGTGCCCCTTGTTGCGCATGCCGTGCTCGAGACGGATGAGCAGGAGATGGCCAGCGATGCGCTGAGCGCGCCGCTCTTTGTCGAACAGGACGAGTTGCTGCGCGAAGCGCAGCAGATGGGCTACGAGGCGCAGCCTGTCATGGATGCGCCGAGCACCCCGATCAGCACCGTTGTGGCTGCCGATGAGGCGATGCAGCACCTTCCTTCAGACATGGCAGTGGCAGCTGAGCAACCCACCGAGGTGCCGACTGAGACAGCCGCCGAGTCGGTGGTTGAGCCTGAAGCCGCACCGTCTGCCGCGTCCAGCATGCAGAGCCTGCTGGGCAAGCGCAATCTGCTGCGCAGTCGATTGCGCAGCGAGCCTGCGACAGCCCAGGCCCCGCGTGTTGCACCCATCAAACCGGTGGCTGCGCCCGAGGGGCGCCCTGTCGCTCAGCCAGCCGTCACACCACCATCAGCTCCCTGGCAAGGGGCGGCTGTGGCGCCTGTCCATCATTCAGCCCCTGTGACGGCATATGACGAATTGCCGCCGCTGGATGCGTATGATGAGGGGGGCAGCGACTATGAAGAGTATCTGAATCAAGGCTTTGGCGAGTCTGCTGCCAGTGCGTCAATGGCGAATGTGGCACAGACGGCGGCTTCGGGAGCCAGTGCCGTGCCTGCCTATGATCAGGCAGCCCTGGCTCAGGCGCCCACCAGGGCTCGCCCCAACCCCGATGATCTGCCACCCTGGGATCTGGACGGTACGCCGGCCGCGAGGGCGCAGGTAGCGCCTGCCGTGTCCAGCACCGCCCCCGTGATGCCCCAAGCGGTTGCTACCAGCGAGCCAGCGCCCATGGTTGCCTCCGTGATGGAGACCATCGACTGGGATGAGCTGGAGAGCGACAACCAACCCGAGGAGGGGGAAGAGGTCGCCAGACTGATCCCGTCTTCCTTGCTGGTCAATTGCGGCGATCCCTGGGCTGAGTTGATTGCCCGTACCGGTGTCGGTGGCCGGCTGCGTCAGCTTGCGATCAACTCTGTTATGACCCGGCAGGGAGACAAGGTGTTGTTGACCCTGAAACCTGAACAGCGTCATCTGGTCAGCGACAGGGCCCGTGCCGATCTGGCCGAGATCATAGGCCCCGAGCTTGGCCAAGCCGTGCAGGTGGAGGTGACACTGGGGACTGTGCCAGATCAGGAAACCCCCCTTGAGATCGAGCATCGCCTCTATCTGGGGGTGCGCGAGCAGGTGAGCCGGGATCTGGAGCAGGATCCCAATGTGCAATTTCTCAGACAAAGGTTTGGCGCCGTGCTCCACCAGGAGAGCATAGAACCGCTGAGCAGTTGAATACGATTCGTTAAAACCCATGCCGGGCCCAGTGCCCGGTTGAAAAGGGGTTTGCCTGTCCCCATTTAGGACAGAACAAGCCCACAGCCCGGCGCTGGATGCCGGATTTCAAGACGAGAGACGACATATGTTTGGTAAAGGTGGAATGGGGAACCTGATGAAACAGGCCCAACAGATGCAAGAGCGCATGCAAAAGATGCAAGAGCAGCTTGCCGAGATGGAAGTAGTCGGCGAAGCCGGTGCTGGTATGGTCAAGGTCACCATGGCTGGCAGTCACAGCGTGCGTCGCATCGAGATCGATCAGAGCCTGATGGAAGATGACAAAGAGATGATCGAAGATCTGGTTGCTGCCGCCGTCAACGATGCCGTACGTCGTGTGGAAGAGCAGAGCAAGAGCAAGATGGGCGAGCTGACCGGTGGCATGCAACTGCCCCCAGGCATGAAGCTGCCCTTCTAAGGATGCTGACGTAAATCCAATGCGTCGATAGGGGGGCGGGCTCAGGGCCAGATCGGTCTGATGCTCCTTGCGATGTGGCGCAGAGTGAGTGTTTCATTCGTTCCTCATCTGGCATCGCAAGCCCTATCAAGCGTGACCAAGACGCAGCTGATACAGGGATCTGTGTCAGCTGCGTTTTTTATGGCGCTTTTTCCGATTAAGCGCCCCGGTACCGGGCTGGTGTAATGGCAGCCCCGAAACCAATAAGGCGCCCTCGGGCGCCTTATTGGTTTGTGCACGCGCTTGCGCGTCATCACTGGGGTGTTGCCACCTTGCTTAACTCAGCCAGCCTGCTGCCATGGCAAGCTTGCCGCACAGTGCGGCAAGCACTATGCCAAGCAAGGTGCGTAGCAGCCAGATCACCACCAGCTGGCCCACACTCACCGGGATCCGGGTGGCCAGGATGCAGGGTATGGAGGCGGAGAAGAAGAGAACCGAGCTGACCGATACCACTGCGGTGACATAGCGCACCAGCAGGTCGGCATCTTTGAGCAAAATGGCGGGCAAGAACATCTCTGCCAGCCCGGCTGAAAGTGCCCTGGCAGTTTCCAGCGGTTCGCCCAGTTCCAGCAGCCAGGTGAGCGGCCACAGCAGCCAGCCCAGCAGGTCGAACAGCGGGGTATGTTGTGCCAGCAACAGACCGAGCAAACCGACCGACAATATGGTGGGCACCACGGCAGCCGCCATCAGCAGGCCATCCTTGAGGTTGTCCTGCAACTGGCGCAGTACGGGTTGCGCCATGCTGGATTGGATCAACCCAGATGCCAGTGCGGCTTGCCAGCGGTTCTTGCCGGCGGGCAATGGTTCGTCGGTTTCCCCATGATGGGCCATGTTGGAGATGGGGGGCACGCGCGCCAGGATGGCGGTGATGACAAAGGTGATCACCAGGGTGGACCAGAAATAGAAGTTCCAGTGTTCCATCAGGTTGAGGGTCTTGGCCACTATGATCATGAACGCGGCCGATACGGTGGAGAACCCGGTCGCAATGATGACGGCTTCGCGCACAGTGTATTTACCCGCGAGAAAGACCCGGTTGGTGATGAGCAGTCCCACCGAATAGCTGCCGACGAAAGAGGCGACCGCATCAATGGCAGAGTGCCCCGGCGTGCGCCACAGCGGCCGCATCACGGGCTGCATCAGTACGCCTATCAGCTCCAGCAGACCGAAGCCGAGCAAGAAAGTAAGGGCCATGGCACCAATGGGCACGATAAGACCGACCGACATGGCCAGCTTGTCAAACAGGAAGGGCAGACGATCCGGCGTCATCAGCCAGGCTGGCCCCAGATTGGCAACATACATGAGTGCCAGTACCAGGCCGATCAGCTTGAACAGGCTCAGAAGCCGGTCGATGGGACGGGCGCGCCAGCGACCATCCAGCAAGGGGGTGATGGCACCATAGCCAATCAGCAACAGGATCAACCCCACCGCCAGTGGGCGCTGCGCTATCAGAAAACCGGCCAGGTGGTCCACCATGATGGTGCTGCGGCCTGCCAGTTCAAAGGGGATGAAGAAGATGGCGATACCAAACAGGCTGGCTAGCAGCAGCTTGATCCCCGCCGCTGATCTGGTGGGCGCTATCAATGCATTTTCCGGTTCCATACACTCTCCTTGTGGTTGATACCTGTCCGATATCCATCTAACGAATTGTATATACAATACCCGTCTGCGCTCACAAATAAAACACAAAATTAACCATTGAGAAACAAGCTCAACTTGAGTCTTTTATGAGGGGACCCAGACAATTAACGGCTTGCCCGGCTCTTTGGGATGAGGGTTTTTGGTTCAGGCGCCAGCACGATGGAATAGATAACCTGTGGCTTGTCTGCGTAGACCCGGTATCGCAGCGCCGCGGGTTGCAGGGTGTCGCGCTTTTATCCGGGCTGGACCCGCTGTCATGGCAAAAGGGATAAAATGTGAGGCTTGTCGGGTAATCAGGATGTCACAGAGACAGGAATCTTTAGACCGACAAAAAAATCCATAGCGACAAAAAGCATAAAAAACATTAACTTGGATTTTAAATTTTCGCTTTCGCTCACCCTTATGTCGTTTCATCATTACTATTTACGGAACAGTTATAAAACCTTTGTTCATTTGACTACTTTTCGCGTTTCTCATTGCAGAGTAAGATGCCTCCTCAATAAAAATAAGAATTAGGAGTTCGGGTGTGAAGGCATTAGTAAAGGAAAGGGTATCGCCCTATATAAGCCAGTTATATGAGTGCGGTATTAATGATTCTGACATTAAGTTGGTGGTGGATCAGTTCCGCACCGATGTGTCGGGGAGTTCCTCGCTATTTTTGTTACGGGATGATGACAAAAGCGACGGGATAAAACTCTTCTCAAGCGGCCTGACCGAGGCTCAGCAGCAGTTCTATGTGCAACACCATCGTCAGGATGTGTGGTTCAATCATTATCTGGACAAGGGCTGCCAGGGCATAGTCAATGCCACCACCCTGTCCAATTCGGCAGGATTGCTGGCCAGCTTCGGCGCCCAGTTTGCGGCGGGTGGCGTCTGCCGGGTGAAGGGGCGGGGCCTTAGCAGCCTGTGTACCTATCGTGGTGCCAGCCAGGATGATTTCAGTGCTCAGGATATCTCCTCACTGGGAGAGGTTTATTCCGGCCTGGCTGCCTGGAGCCACCATTATTGGAATCTGCTGGCTCTGGAGACCCAGAACTACCAGCTGCAGCAGTTGGTTAAAAATCATAATAAGCCCAGTGCCATCGTCGATGACAAAGGCCATATCCATTATTCCAATGTGGCCTTCAACCGTATCTCAGATGAAAATGTGGAGCTGCGGGCCATCAATGGTATCTTCTCGCTGCAAAATAAGGAGCAGCAACGCCAGTTCAAAGAGATATTGAATGGCTTTGCTTACCTGTTGCCGGGAGCGAGCGCTTATATGTCCATTCCCCGTCAGGCCAATTTAAGGCCCTTGCTGATCCAGTGCACCCTGATGAGCGGCCTCAGCCGGTTTGAGCGCTATGTGGAAGTGGTGCTGCGTGATCCCGAACACTCATTCAATCCCGATATCGAGGCACTGGCGAGCCTTTACCCCCTCACCATCGGCGAGAAAGAGTTGTTGGTGCTGATGAGCAAGGGTTATAGCAGCAACGACATCGCTGAGCTGCGCGGTGTCAAGGTGGAAACAGTCCGCTCGACCCTCAAAGGGGTCTTCAAGAAAACCGACTGCCACAGCCAGAACGAGTTGCTGTTGCTGCTGCAATCCATCTCCTGATATTGGGCGAGCTATGCTTGGTGTGGGTCGGACATAGTGTCTGACTTGCGCCTCCCGCCCGGGAGGCTGGTTGGGGGAAGCACAATGGAATCACTAAAAGCAAAGGATTACATGCAGCACCGGCCCATCACGTTCAGCGCTGACATGATGGTGCAATCTGCGGTGGAAAAGTTTCTCAATAGCCGCCAGCTCGGTGGCCCCGTAGTGGATGCACTGGGTCATCTCATTGGTTGGGTGTCCGAGCAGGACTGTATTGCCGTCATGCTCAAAGAGGCCTATCACTGCGAGCAGGTGGCTCAGGTCAAGAATGTGATGCGCAATGAGGTGCTGGCCGTCGGGCCTGATACCAGCATTCTGGAGCTGGCCGAGATGATGATGGGGCAAAAGCCCAAGATCTATCCGGTGGTGGAGGAGGGGCGCCTGCTCGGGGTGATCAGCCGTCACGATGTGATGCAGGCGATCCATGCCCAGCTGGGTACCTGCTTCGTGCACAAGGCCCGGGTCTGATCGGGTTGAGTGGAAGACGTCATCAGGAGCAGGCCGGGTGCCTGCTCTTTTTATTCAGGCACTCTCTTCATACCGGATGTATTCCGGCTTTCATCGCTACCCCAATCGCTTTAAGGCTTGCACCGCTCCCCCCCGCTCTTTAGGATCTGCCGAAGCTTGTCGATATGGCCCCATGCCGGGCTCTCTATTAAGGAATTTGTACCTTGTCTCTCTCTATCGAGGCGCTGCGCCGCCGTCTTTCAGCCTGCATGAACCTTGATGCCCGTCGTCTTTCCAGTCGTCTGAACGGGGTCAAGAAGCTGCCCGAGGGCAAGCAGATCACAGTGCTGGAGACCATTGCCGCCGATCTGGACGCAGCGCAGGCGCGTTATCAGTCCCGTCTGGCCGGTGTCCCCAAGGTCACGTACCCGGACAACTTGCCTGTCAGCCAGAAGCAGGCAGAGATCGCCAAGGCGATCAGTGAGCATCAGGTGGTGATCATCGCCGGTGAAACCGGCTCGGGCAAAACGACCCAGATCCCCAAGATCTGCCTGGCGCTGGGGCGCGGGGTGAAGGGCTTCATCGGCCACACCCAGCCGCGCCGTCTGGCTGCCCGTACTGTGGCTGCCCGTATCGCAGAGGAGATGGAGTCAGAACTCGGCCAGTACGTGGGTTACAAGGTGCGTTTTACCGATCAGGTGAGCGAGCAGACCCACATCAAGCTGATGACAGACGGTATCTTGCTGGCGGAGATCCAGAACGACCGGATGCTCACCCAGTACGACACCATCATCATCGATGAGGCCCACGAGCGCAGCCTCAACATCGACTTCATTCTGGGTTATCTCAAGCAGCTGCTGCCAAGGCGCCCCGATCTCAAGGTGATCATCACCTCGGCTACCATAGATCCCCAGCGCTTCTCCCGCCATTTCAACAAGGCGCCGGTGATCGAAGTCTCCGGCCGCACCTATCCCGTCGATGTGCGCTATCGGCCGCTGCTGGAAGGGAGTGACGATAGCGATCAGTTGCAGGGTATCTTTGATGCGGTGCAGGAGCTGGCCGAGGAAGGACTGGGGGACATTCTCATCTTCATGAACGGCGAGCGGGAGATCCGCGATACCGCCGATGCCTTGAACAAACTGGGCCTGCGAGATACCGAAGTGCTGCCGCTCTATGCGCGCCTCTCCAACACAGAGCAGAACCGAGTGTTCCAGCAACACGCCGGGCGGCGCATCGTGCTCGCCACCAACGTGGCGGAAACCTCCCTCACAGTGCCGGGCATCCGTTATGTGATAGACCCGGGTACCGCCCGCATCAGTCGCTACTCCTGGCGTACCAAGGTGCAGCGCCTGCCCATAGAGCCGGTCTCCCAGGCCAGTGCCAACCAGCGCAAAGGGCGTTGTGGCCGGGTGGCGGACGGTATCTGTATCCGCCTCTACTCCGAGGAGGATTTCAACAATCGTCCCGCTTTTACCGATCCCGAGATCCTGCGTACCAACCTGGCCTCCGTCATTTTGCAGATGCTGGCACTCGGCCTTGGCAACATGGAGGCCTTCCCCTTCGTCGAGCCGCCCGAGTCACGCCACATCAAGGATGGCCTGAGCCTGCTCAAGGAGCTGGAGGCAGTAAGAGAGCTGCCTGGCACCCAGGATCAGGAGCCCAAACTGCAGTTGACCGACATAGGTCGTCAGCTGTCGCGCATTCCCCTTGATCCCCGTTTGGCGAAGATGGTGATCACGGCGGCGCAAACCGGTTGCATGAGCGAGGTCATGGTGATCACCGCCGGCCTCAGCATCCAGGATCCCCGCGAGCGGCCCATGGAGAAGAAGCAGGCCGCCGATGAGCAACACAAGCGTTTTGAAGACAAGGACTCTGACTTCCTTGCCTTCGTCAATCTGTGGAATTACCTCAAAGAGCAGCAGGATGCACTGGGCAGCAACCCGTTCCGCCGCATGTGCCAGAAGGAGTTCCTCTCCTACCTGCGGGTGCGCGAATGGCAGGATATTCACTTCCAGTTGCGCCAGACGGTGAAAGAGCTGGGCTTTAAAGCCAATCATGAACCGGCGGATTTCAAGACGGTACATTGCGCCTTGCTGACCGGTCTCCTGAGCCATATCGGCAACAAGGATCTGGAGAAGCCCGAGTTTCTCGGCGCCCGCAACGGCCGCTTCCACATTTTCCCGGCCTCGGGTCTGTTCAAGAAACCGCCCAAGTGGGTGATGGCCGCCGAACTGGTGGAAACCTCCCGCCTCTACGCCCGGGTCAATGCCAAGATTGAGCCGGAGTGGGTGGAGCCGCTGGCGGCTCACCTCATCAAGCTGCACCACAGCGATCCCCACTGGTCGAAGAAGAATGGCGCCGTCATGGCCAAGGAGAAAGTGACCCTGTTTGGTCTGACGCTGGTCAATGAGCGCACCATCAACTTCAGCCGCCTCGATCCTGTGCTGTGTCGAGAGCTCTTTATCCGTCGTGCCCTGGTGGAGGGGGATTTCGAGACCCGTCACCGCTTCTTTGGCGACAACCGCAAGCTTTTGGCCGAAGTGGAGGAGCTGGAGCACAAGTCCCGCCGTCGCGACATTCTGGTGGAGGATGAGGACTTGTTCCGCTTCTACGACGCCCGTTTGCCGGAAGAGGTGATATCAAGTCGCCACTTCGACAACTGGTGGAAAGAGGCGCAAAAGCAGGATCCAGAGCTGCTCAACTTCGAGCGGGAGATGCTGATGAAGGGGGATGCGGCCCACATCAGTGATCTCGACTATCCCAACTTCTGGCAGCAGGGACGACTCAAACTTAAATTGAGCTACCAGTTTGAACCGGGGGAGGCGGCCGATGGCGTCACCCTGCATATTCCGCTGCCACTGCTCAATCAGGTGGAGGTAAAGGGATTCGAGTGGCTGATCCCCGGGCTGCGTCATGAGTTGCTGGTGGCGCTGATAAAATCCATGCCAAAGCCGATGCGCAAAAATTTCGTACCGGCCCCCAACTACGCCGATGCGCTGCTCGCCAGCCTCAACCCCGAGCAGGGACCACTGCTGGACGAGATGGAGCGTCAACTGCGGCGCATGACGGGGGTGACTGTGCCCCGCGAGTCATGGGATTGGTCTGCGGTGCCCGATCACCTGAAATTCACCTTCCGGGTGGTGGACGATAGGCACAAGCTTATTGCGGAAGGCAAGGATCTGGAGGCGCTGAAAGAATCCTTGCGTGGGCGTGTGCAGGAGACGCTGTCCCAGGTGGCGGACGACGACATAGAGCAGTCAGGCCTGACGCTGTGGAGCTTTGGCGAATTGCCGCAGGAATACAGCCAGAAGCGCGGTGGTTTCGAAGTGAAAGCCTATCCGGCACTGGTGGATGAGAAAGATTCGGTCTCCATCCAGCTGGTGGAGAGCGCTGTGGCCCAGCAGCAGCTGATGTGGGCGGGCCAGCGCCGACTGGTGCTGCTTAACGTGCCATCTCCCATCAAGTACCTGCAGGAGAAGCTGCCCAACAAGGCCAAGCTGGGGCTCTACTTCAACCCGTTTGGCAAGGTGGCCGAGCTTATCGATGACTGCATTGCCTGCGGTTGCGACAAGCTCATTGCACAGCATGGCGGCTTGGCCTGGGATGAGGCCGGTTTCGAAGCGCTCAAGGAATTTGTGCGCGCCGAGCTCAACGATGCCGTGGTGGAAGTGGCCAGCCAGGTGGAAGCCGTGCTGACGCTTTCTCACGAAATCAAGAAGCGGCTCAAGGGCAAGATGCAGCTCGACACCGCCTTTGCCATGTCGGATATCCAGCTTCAGCTGGGCAACCTCATTCACAAGGGGTTCGTGACCGAGACCGGCTGGCAGCGGCTGCCGGACTTGCTGCGCTACCTGCGAGCGATCGAGCGCCGGATGGAAAAGCTGGCCATCGATCCCAACCGGGATCGGGTTTACATGCTCAAGGTGCAGAGCGTTGAAGCCGAGTACAAGGCTCTCTTGGCCAAGATCCCCAAATCCCAGTTGATCCCGACCGAAGTGGCCAATATCCGCTGGATGATCGAGGAGTTGCGGGTCTCCTTCTTCGCCCAGAATCTGGGGACCCCCTATCCGGTGTCAGATAAACGGGTGCTCAACGCCATCGCCCAGTGCTAATCTGCTGTAGGAGACAGGCAGGTCTTCGTGTCGGTGGCCCTTGCCGCCGACCAGGAAAAGGCTAACGGAGGAGCAAGGATGCTTGGATTCTGGTTAAGCGTGGCAATGGTCAACATCAGTGGCTATCAACCCATAGCCGAGCAAACCTGGGTACAACTGAACCCGGAGTATTACCCGCTACACCGTACTCCGCCGGCCATGTTCGTGGCCTGGCGGGGCAATCAATTTCCTCCCCTTGAGCTCAAGAAAAAGAAGGGCCGCTGGCAGGTGCTGTTTCCGGCCCGGCTGGTGCCCCCTTTTGACCTGTTCGAGGGGGAGGCTCAACTCTCCAAGGCGTATCTGGCACGGCTCAGGCGTATCGATGAGGCCGCCTACGGGCTTGCACCCCTGCTGCCTGCCTTGGATCAGAGGCAGAGCCAACAGGCTGCGATCCCTGGTCAGGTACCCTTTATGGCGGAATTTTCTTCGCCTGTGATGCCCGGTCAGCCAAGAGCCATCCGTGATGGGGCCGAGCCGCTGCTGGTGAGTCTCAATCTGCGCGCAACCTGGCTGGCACCGGAGGCCATGCTGGCGAGTGTCGCCCGAGACGAGGCCAAGAGAGAATCGCAACCCGTTGTCACACCGACATCCGTCAACACGACCTTGACGCTGGCGGCTCCCGCTGCCGGTGGTGGCAAGCAGGTCTGTCATCGGGTGGCATCGGGAGAAACCCTGTGGCGCATTGCTGCGACCCTGGCTCAGAACGGCACTGTCACTGGCATAGCGGGGGACACTTACAGCTATCTGCTGGCCATTGTCGATGACAATCGCCCGCTGATGGGCAACGGCATCCGGGTGAAGGCGGGGGATACCCTCTACTGCCCTGCGCCGCAGACGCTGGCGCGCTTCGATGCCCTGAGTCCGGCACAGCGGCAGCAGCGTTTTGCCCGACTGGAGCAGGGGCGTTAAGGTATCTTGTCACTGTTCAGGGCCCATGCTAGTATGCGCCCTCGTTTTGCGAGGTGCTGACCGGTCGCAGTCAGCACCATAAATTCATCTATATGAGATAACCACTATGTCTTTCGTATTCCAAGCTGAAGTCCGTTCTGACCTGGGGAAAGGTGCGAGCCGCCGCCTGCGTCACGCTGACCAAGTTCCTGCCATCATCTACGGTGCCGGCAAAGAAGCTCAGTCCATCACTGTTGACCACAAAAAATTCATCATTGCCCAAGAGAAGCCGGAATTCTACGAATCCGTGCTGACCCTGGTCATCAACGGTGAAGAAGTCAACGTTAAAGTGAAGGCTATCCAGCGTCACCCGGTTAAGCCGAAGCTGGTTCACCTGGATTTCGTTCGCGTTTAATCGGCAACGAAGGTTCCTGTGAAGAGGCCACCCAATCGGGTGGCCTCTTTGTTTTTACGGCGTTTTTTCCCGATAAAAATAAAATACTCAAAAAGTACCGTTAGTCTTTACTTGTAGGCATGATTGACAGCAGGGCACCAATTGTGGTGCTCTGACACATGTAAGGTATTCGAACAAGTCCATATGCGGGGTGATGTTGACCGTCATGAAGGGAATCATACGGGGATATTTCCTGCTGTTCTCACCCATTCTGGTGCTGGTCCTGGTGGGGGGGTACCTGCTGGGTGACGCACTGGTCGAGCGCGAGCTCTACCGTCTACGTAGCGATGAGAGCACCTTCCTGGCTCTGGCCAGCAGCCGTCTCGATGACGAGCTGGCGGTGCCGCTGCGCCATGTGCGCAGCATGTCTGAAGAGCCCATTCTGCTCGAAGCTGCGGGGCGCGGCGAACGTGACAGCATTGCTGCCCAGTTCACCGTTCTGATGAATCGCAATCCCGACTATGCCCAGGTGCGCTGGTTGGCGCCGGACGGCATGGAGCGGGTGCGCATCGATCGTCAGGGCCTGTATATGCAGCGTGTGGCCGACGACCAGCTGCAAAACAAAGGGGAGCGTTACTATTTTCGCGATGCCATGGCGCTGCCCTGGGAGCGGGTTTATGTCTCGCCGCTCGATCTCAACGTCGAACACGGGGTGATCGATCGCCCCTTCAATCCCATGATCCGTATCGCCAAGCGCATGCGTCTGGGGGGCCGCGATCTGGGCTTGCTGCTTATCAACGTGCAGGCCGCTCGTATGCTCAAGGAGTTCACTAACAGCAGTGGCAAGGCCGCCGATCACACCATGCTGTTCAACCAGGACGGTTATTGGCTGCGCAGCCCGGATCCGTCACAAGAGTGGGGCTTCATGCTCGAGCGTCCGGACCTCACCTTGAAGCAGTTTTCTCCCCAGGCCTGGCAGGCATTCTTGGGTGCTTCGAGCGGCCAGGTTGAGCTGGTAGACGGGCTGTGGAGCTGGACCACTCTGTACCCGGCACTCAATCACGATCAGCTGATCTGGAAAGCTGCCTCCATGGTGCCACGCAGCGAGCTGCTGGCCATCCGCACTCACATCTGGGGGCTCATCTCGGCCAGCTGCGCCACCTTGCTGTTGCTGTTCGGCGCCGGAGTGGCCTCGCTGGTGCACAGTCGGCATCGGGAGCAGTTGGCACAACAGGAGGCGGCCAGGCTCGCGCGGGTCAAAGGGGATTTCATCGCCAACATGAGCCACGAGATCCGTACCCCCATGAACGCCATCATGGGGCTGACCTACCTGCTCGAACAGGGAGGACTAGACGATGGTCAGCGGGCCCTGGTGCGCAAGATCCACCAGGCCGGGCAGGCACTGCTCGGGATCATCAACGACATTCTCGATTTCTCCAAGATTGAGTCGGGCCGGCTCGAGCTCGAGCAGGTGCCATTCAGTCTGGAAGAGGTACTCGATCACGTGGCGGCCATCATGTCCACCTGCGTGGGCGAAAAACACCTCGAACTGGTGGTGAGCAGTGCCCCCGAGCGGGCCACCCACCTGATTGGGGATGCCCTGCGCCTCGAACAGGTGTTGCTCAACCTGACCGGCAACGCCATCAAGTTCACCGAGCGCGGGGAGGTGGAGGTCAAGGTCGAGCTGGAAGCCGAGCAAGACGGCACCGCCACCTTGCTGTTTCGGGTGCGCGACACCGGGATCGGCATTCCGCCCGAGCAGCAGGCCAACATCTTCAATGCCTTCTCCCAGGCCGACTCCTCCACCAGCCGCCGGTTTGGCGGAACCGGGCTTGGCCTGACCATCAGCCGCCGTCTGGTGAGCCTGATGGGGGGCGACATCGGTGTCATCAGCGAACTGGGCAAGGGGAGCGAATTCTGGTTCCGTGTCCGGCTGGCTCAGGTAGAGCGACCGGAAGTGTTCCACGAACGGCTGCAGCACGTTTCGCTGCTTATCGCCGACGACAACCAGGTGACCCGCGATACCCTGTCGATGACGGTGGGCTCCCTCGGCTGGCAGTCACGGGTGGTGGAGTCGGGCGAGCAGGCTTTGCACCATCTGCTGCGCCAGGGGGAGCGTTTCGACGTAATCCTGCTCGACTGGATGATGCCGGGCATGGACGGGCTCGAGACCTGCGTGGCCATTCGCCGTGCCTTCGAGCAGCAGGATCGCTCGCCCATCATCATCATGGCGACCGCCTATTCCCAGGAAGAGTTGATGCGCCGCCCCGGCTCGGAGCTGGTGGATCTGGTGCTGCACAAGCCGGTCACCGGCTCCAGTCTCTACAATGCGGTGGCGCGCCTCATTCACGAGAAGCGCGAACATGTGGAGCCGCTGGAAAGCGGTCAGCGCCATCAGCGCCTGCCGGATGTGCACATACTGCTGGTCGATGACAGCGACATCAACCTGGAGGTGGCAACCCGCTTGCTGCAGCGGGAGGGGGCCGAGGTGATCACCGCCATCGACGGGGAGCGGGCTCTGGCCTGCCTTGCCGATCCGGCGCAGCGCATCGATCTGGTGCTCATGGACGTGCAGATGCCGGTGATGGATGGCTATGAGGCGACCCGTCGTCTGCGCCAGCTACCGGGACGCGCGGAGACCCCCGTGCTGGCGCTCACCGCCGGGGTGTTCAAGGATCAGCGCGAGGCTGCACTGGCCTCTGGCATGAACGATTTTATCGCCAAGCCCCTCGATGTGGAGCAGCTCATCGCGACCTTGCTGCGCTACCTGCCAGACAGTGTGGTGCCGCTCACTGTCTGCGACACGCTGCCAGCCCAGGAGCCGGTGGTCGGCATCGACATCGATACCGGCCTGCGCAACTGGGGCGAGGAGTCGGTCTATCTCAAGTACCTGCGGCGTTTTCGCGATGACTACATGACGGTCGGTACCATGCTGCCGGGTTACATCGCCCAGCACGAGACGGACGCGGCCGCGAGTCTGACCCACAAGCTCAAGGGGGTGGCGGGCAGCCTGTCGCTCACCGATGTGGCGCGTATCAGTGCGGAATTGAACGAAGCCATCGAACAGGGAGGGGACACCAGTCAGCTCATTACCCCCTTGTTTGAGGCGCTAGAGCGGGCGCAGCAGGCCATCGACATCTATGCCGGGCGCGAGCCGGGGGCAGTCAGCTCCCCGCTGGCGCAGGGTGAGGCGCAGGAGGTGTGTCTGCATGCCCTACGTCAGGCCTTCAGGAGCGAGGATCTGGAGCTGATCGAACCGGCGCTGGACCAGGCCAAGAGTTACTTGCCCTCTGAGCTGGTGAGCGAGATCAGTACAGCCCTGGAGCTGTTCGACATCCAGCTTGCGACCGGCAAACTGGAGGATTATCTGGAAAATCGGGAGGCTCCTGGATCATGAATCGACCGCGTGTGCTGATCATCGACGACGAGCCGAGCAACCTCGGGCTGCTGCGACAAATCCTCAAGGAGGAGTACAGCCTTTTCTTCGCCAAGGGGGGCGAGGAGGGGCTGGCCGCCGTGGCGCGCCACGAGCCCGCCCTGATCCTGCTTGACGTGCGCATGCCTGACATGGATGGCTACGAGGTGTGCCGCCGGCTCAAGGCCGATCCGGCCTATGCCGGGATCCCGGTGCTGTTTATCACGGCGAGCGACAACACAGACAGCGAGAGCCAGGGGTTCGAGGCAGGCGGGGTGGATTATATTTACAAGCCGGTCTGCCCGAGCACGGTACGCGCCCGGGTGCGCAACCACCTCTCTCTGGTGCGCCTCGATCAGCTCGAGCACAGCTACCGCACCGCCATCGTGATGCTGAGCGAGGCGGGTCACTACAACGACACCGACACCGGGGTGCATATCTGGCGCATGGCCGCCTACGCCCGTGCGCTGGCCAGCGCGGCGGGCTGGAGTCCGGAGCAGTCGGAGCTGCTGGAGCTGGCGGCCCCCATGCACGACATGGGCAAGATTGGGATCCCCGATCACATCCTCAAGAAGCCCGGTCCTCTCACCGAAGAGGAGTGGGTCATCATGCGCACCCACCCGCGCATCGGCTACGAAATCTTGAGCCGTTCAGACGCCCCCATCTTTCGCATGGCGGCGGAGATTGCCCTGCATCACCACGAGAAGTGGGATGGCTCGGGTTACCCCGCAGGGGAGACCGGCGAAGGGATCCCCGAGGCGTCGCGGATCGTGGCCATCGCCGATGTGTTTGATGCCCTGAGCATGTGTCGTCCTTATAAGGAGCCCTGGCCGCTGGAGCAGGTGCTGGCCACGCTGCGTGACGGGGCTGGCCAGCATTTCGATCCCCGGCTGCTCGCACGTTTTCTCGAGATCATGCCGGAGATCTTGCACCTCAAGAGCCAGTGGGACAACCGCGAGGAGCGGGAGATCACCAGATAGGTTGCGTCAGGTAGGGATTGCTTGCCTTCTCGCGGCCGAACGTCGAGCTGGGGCCGTGGCCGGGGATGAAGACGATGTCATCGCCAAGGGGCAGCAGGGTCTCGGTGATCGACTTGATCAGCGTCCCGTGATCACCGCGTGGGAAGTCGGTGCGGCCTATGCTGCCGGCGAACAGCACGTCACCAACCCAGGCGATTTTTTCGGCCTGGCTGAGCAGGATGACGTGGCCCGGAGTGTGGCCCGGACAGAAATAGACCTCCAGCTCGCAGTTGCCCACTCGCACCTTGTCACCCTGTTCAAGCCAGCTGTCCGGCGTGAAAGCAGGGGTATGGGCGAAGCCAAACATCTGGCTCTGCCGGGGCAGCATGTCGAGCCAGAAGGCATCTTCTTTGTGGGGGCCTGTGATGGCTACGCCGGTTGTTTCGCGCAGCTCTGCGGCGGCGCCCACGTGATCCAGATGGCCATGGGTCAGCAGGATGTGGGTCAGGGTAAGCCCGTGCTGGGTGATGGCTGCGAGCAGCTTGTCGGCCTCGCCACCCGGGTCAATCAGCGCCGCCTGGTGGGTCTCGTCACACCAGATGAGGGAGCAGTTCTGGGCAAATTGGGTGACCGGGATCACCTCGAATTTCAACATAGGGGGTCCTCTTGTTTGACGGGGGTGAGTCAGCCTTGCTGCCGGGCTGCGTATTGCTCGGCAAAGAAGTCCAGACAGGCCTGCTTCTCACCCCGGAACACGATGCGCTCACGCTTGTTGCCCAGTTGATAGAGATACATAGGGTCGTAGTAGCGGGTCAGCAGCAGGGTGATCCAGGCCAGATGGCGCTCGGTGGTGCCGCTGTTGGCTTGCTCGGCGAGGGCGATTTGCATCAGCTGGTCCAGCTCGCGGTGTGCTTGATCGCCAAGGCGGCGCTTGAGGCGGGCCAGAGCATCGGTGAGATAGGCCGCAAACAGTGGCCAGCCTTCTTCGGCACCAAACATGGCCTGATAACGTAGCCAGAGATCGTGCACATAGTCCTGGCGGATCTGTTCGGCACGCTCGCTCTGCGGCACATCCACCACCACCAGCGGTGCCTCGCACATGGCATCAAACAGGGGGTTGGGCAGGCAGCAGCGACCGATGAGCCGGCTCTCGTCCTCCACCACGAAGGCATGTTCACCCTGGTGGCGGCGCTTGAGCAGTTCGATGGCCAGCTTGTTTTCAAAATTGATGTTGCTGGGCTGGCCCCCTGGAAGCTGACCAAATGACGAGCCCCTGTGATGGGCATGCCCTTCCAGATCCACCGCCTGAGTCACGTGCTCCAGCATATGGGTCTTGCCGGAGCCGGTCATGCCGGTCAGCACTGTCCAGTGACACTCGGCCGCTGCTTTGTCCAGGGTATCGATGAGGAAACGGCGCATCTCCTTGTAGCCACCGGCTACCCGGGGACGGGTGACCCCGGCCTCGTGCAACCAGAGTTGCACGGTTTGTGAGCGCAGGCCGCCACGAAAGCAGTAGAGCAGGGCATCGGGCTGTTTTCGTAACTGTGCCAGCCAGCCGTCGAGCCGTTCGGCACGCACGGCGCCCCCCACCAGTTGGTGACCCAGTTCAATCGCCGCCGCCTGGCCTCGCTGCTTGAAGCAGGTGCCCACCTGGGCACGCTCATCGTCTGTCATCAGGGGCAGACTGGTCGAGCAGGGGAAGGCCCCTTCCTTGAACTCGATGGGGGCACGCAAGTCGATGAGCGGGACATCATCCAGAAAAATCCGGGCCAGATCCGAGGTGAGTGGCAGTTGGCTCATCGCAGGGCCTCCAGAGACGTCCGAGCCAGATCCGTATCAATAGCAAGCAGCCGCTGACTCATTGGATAACCTCGATAAACTGGTTTCCGGTATAGGCTTTCAGCTGGCCTATGGGGGAGAGGGTCAGCCCCGCTTGTGTCGCGATGGCAAGGAGCTCGGCTTCACTTTCTTTACCGACGGCAACCAGCAAGCCGCCGCTGGTCTGCGGATCGCACATGATGTTGCGGGTACGTTCATCCATGGCACCGAGCTTGGCGCCATAGGAATCGAAGTTGCGCAGGGTACCGCCCGGTACGCAGCCCTCGGACAGGTAGTAATCTACCTCGTCGAGCAGTGGCAGCGCCTTGAAATCGAGGGTGGCACACACCCCTGAGCCTTCGCACATCTCAAGCAGGTGTCCCGCCAGACCAAACCCGGTCACATCCGTCATGGCGTGCACGCCGGGCAGTTCGGCAAAGCGCTGGCCAATCTTGTTGAGGGTGCACATGGCGTCGGGGGCCAGCTGCTCATGCTCTGGCTTCAATTTGCCTTTCTTCTGGGCCGTGGTGAGTATGCCGATACCGAGGGGCTTGGTCAGATAGAGGGTGTCACCCACCTTGGCCGTGTCGTTCTGCTTGATGGCGTTGAGCGGCACTATACCGGTCACCGCCAGACCGAAGATGGGCTCGGGGGCATCGATACTGTGGCCGCCAGCCAAGGATATGCCCGCTTCATGGCACACCTGGCGGCCGCCGTCGATCACCTGCTGCGCAATTTCGGGAGCGAGCGTGTTGATGGGCCAGCCTAGGATGGCAATGGCAACGATGGGCTTGCCGCCCATGGCGTAGATGTCGCTGATGGCGTTGGTGGCCGCGATGCGGCCAAAGGTAAAGGGATCATCGACGATGGGCATGAAGAAGTCGGTGGTGGAAACAATGCCCTGACCGTTGCCGATATCGACCACGGCCGCGTCATCCTTGCTGCTGTTGCCAACCACCAGGGTCGGGTCGTCAAAGCCCGGGATCTGGCTCTTGAGAATGGTGTCGAGCACCTTGGGAGAAATTTTGCAGCCGCAGCCAGCCCCGTGGCTGTATTGGGTTAGACGAATGGAAGACATGATTACCCCTTGTTTGGCTGTTTCTCAAGATGAAACAGCGTATATCAGGCAAAAGGAGATGACCCTGAGCGGGCCATTGGACAGGGTATTATGCCACAAGGACTCTGCGGGTTCGAATCACAATAGCCTGTCGTCTCTGCTGCCTTGACAAAGTGTCCTTCGCTCCTCTTATCTCAAAGGGTTTCCCCACACAGGCAAGAGGTATGAGATGAAATCATGGATGATAGGATTACTGCTGGCGCTGTCGACCTTTGGGGCGCATGCCGCCAGTGTGACGGCTGCGCAAGATCCCTGGCCGCCCTTTGTCATTGATGCCAACAAAGGCATCTCGGTAGAGCTGGTCAAACGTGCACTTGCCACCCAGGGTTATGAGCTCGACATGCGCATCATGCCTTGGGCCAGGGCGTTGTCGGAAGTTGAGGAAGGGAATATCGATATTCTGGTAGGTGCATGGTTCACCGAAGCTCGCACCAAGTCACTGCGTTTCAGTGACGAGTATCTGAAGAATCAGGTCAAATTTATCCAGTTGGCTGGCGGCAGTTTCGAGTTGAATGGCTTGGCCAGTCTCAAAGGCAAGAGCATTGGCATAGTGCGGGGTTATGGCTACGGTGACGACTTCATGCAGGCTGAGCTAAACCGCCAGGAGGCCGGTGACTTGCCGACCAATCTGAAGAAGCTGCTTGATGGGCGTATCGATTTGACGTTGGAAGACGAGGTTGTTGCGCGGGCCATCATGGCCCAGCAGGGTATGGATGCCAGCAAGTTTGCCTTCACGGCCAATGCACTCTCCACCAACCCGCTCCATATCGCCAGCGGCGTGAAAAACCCGCGCAGCCAGGAGTTGATCGAGGCTTTCAACAAGGGATTGGCAATCATCAGTGCAGACGGGACCATGGATCAGATCCTGACCAGTTACGGCGTTAAATAAGCCGACTGCGGTGAGCCATATCATGGCTAAACCCGGTATCAAGGGGCCCCTTCTTAAGGTGACCCCTTTTTCAGATTATTGGGGGAGGCAAGGATTGACGGGCAGGGTGCTGGTAACCATGGTTCCATGCACAACAGCATCGGTTTTAGCTAGCATCCGAGCCGCCTGAGCAAACCTGGAGACGCTGACCGATAGGTTATCCAGGCTTGGTCACTGCTTGTTTAACTGACTCGCTCCATCGCCGCCGGTTGCCGCGACTTGCCAAGGCGGCGCAGACGCCGTTGCAGTGGCCGCTCCAGCAGGTTGTAGCTTAAAGAAGAGAGGCCGATCAGCACTGCCAGCATCAACAGGGTCGCCACCACCCCCAGCAGCGGGCTGGTCTGGGCATACCACCACTCGGTTAGCCCCGGCGCCAGATAGTGGATGAGCTCGCAGCCGGTGAGCAGCACCAGCGCGTGCAGCAGGTAGATGGAGTAGGAGAGATCTCCCAGCCAGTTGGTGAGGCGGTTGTCCAGCAGGCGCAGCAGCGGGCTCTGGCGCTCCCCCTGAGCGGCGGCAATCCAGATCAGCAACACGTAGGCACCGATCAGCAACAGGGTCAGCTGCGGCGTCATGGTGAACTGCATCAGCACGAAGGGCAGGAGAAAGGCGAGCAGCAACGGCAGATCCCGTTGCATCATGGGCAAGCGTCGCGCGGCCTTGACTCTGGGCAGCAGCCAGAGTCCGAGCACGAATTCACTCACCCCGCGTCCCACCGCCAGCGTCCCGCTGGTGACATCCAGGGTGCCCCGGCTGTGCACGATATAAGCCAGCACCGTCAGCGCCAGCAGCGGCGCGAGATGGCCCCAGCGACTGCGGGTCACGGCGAGCGGGATCAGCAGCGGGAACAGCAGGTAGCTTATCCACTCCACGCTGAGGGACCAGGCGGCGAAGTTCCAGGTCAGCCCGTGATCGGTTACCACCTGCAGCAGCAGGAAGGCGCTTGGCAGCGCATCAGCCGGGGTGAAGGGGGAGCCGAAGGGCGGCATCCCCTCCCACTCCCACATCTTGAACAGGGGGCCTGCATAGAAGCCAATCCCATGCTGCGCCTTGTAAAGCTCCCAGCCAACCAGCAGCACCAGGGTGACAAGGTAGAGGGGGTAGACCCGGGTCAGCCGCAGCCAGAGGAAGCGTCCATAGCCGATGGTGCGGGGCCTGTGGCTGAATGCCTCCCCGTAGACGTGGGCCAGCACCAGGCCGCTCAAAATAAAGAAGAGATCGACCCAGAGGTAGCCGTTCTCGATGAGTTGGGTGTGGCCTGCGATCGACTCCATCCACTGGGGAAAGAGCAGCAATCGGGCATGGAACAGCACCACCATCAGGGCCGCGATGCCCCGCAGCGGCGTCAACAGCGGCAATGATTGATTCATGATGGTATCCCTTGCGATGTTCAGCTTGGCCTGACATCGATTTTGTTGTTGTGCAGGGGCATCAAACCTGATGACTCCGCAGCCTTGACTCATGCTGGTCACAGGCGGGATCACACTACCCAAAAGAGAGTCATACGGGTGTGATTAAAGTCATAAAGTGTGCACGGATTGTGTACAACAACAGTTCAAGCAGTGAAATAAAGACAGGGAAAGATAACAGGCGGAAGAAGAATGAGGGGGGCAAGGGAGCCGCGTCTGGCTCGGGCATTATACGCAGCGATGCCTAAAAATCAGGCCCGCAATGCGGGCCTGTTTGATCAAAGGGAACGGGTATTGACGATCAGCGGGCGCGAACCACCAGCCCTTTGAGATAGAAGCCTTCCGGATAGGCGGTGCCAATGGGGTGATCGGAGGCTTGTGACAACAGCTCCAGGATCTGGGCATCGCGACCGGCATCGAGCGCCGCATCGGCAACGATCTTCTGGAACAGGCTCTGCTCCATCAGGCCGGAGCAGGAGTAGGTCAGCAGCACGCCACCCGGCGCCAACAGCTGGAACGCCAGCATGTTGATGTCCTTGTAGCCGCGGCAGGCACCCAGCAGCTGGGCCTTGCTCTCGGCGAACTTGGGCGGATCCAGCACGATGACGTCGAACTTCTCGCCCTTCTCGCGATATTCACGCAGCAGCTTGAACACATCGTGACGGATAAACTGGGTGTTGCTGGTATCCAGACCGTTCAGCTCGGCATTCTGGCGGGCGATATCCAGCGCATTCTGGGAGAGATCGACGTTGACCAACTCTTTGGCGCCGCCCTTGAGGGCATAAACGCCAAAACCACCGGTATAGCTGAAGCAGTTAAGCACCCGCTTGCCTTCGGTGTACTTGGCTGCCGCCTGACGGTTGTCACGCTGATCCAGATAGAAACCGGTTTTGTGGCCGTTGCGGATATCCACCAGGATCTTCACGCCGTTCTCTTCGATCACCACCGGCTCGGTCGGAGTCTCGCCATGGATGACGCCGGTACGCTCTTTCAGACCTTCCTTCTTGCGCACTGCCACATCGGAGCGCTCATAGATGCTGCACTCGGGGTAGAGAGTGCGCAGCGCTTGCGTTATCAGCTCGCGTTGGAACTCGGCACCGGCGGAGAGGATCTGGCACACCAGGAAATCGGCATAACGGTCTATGGTCAGACCCGGCAGACCGTCGGATTCGGCGGCGCACAGGCGATAGCCGGTGAGGCCCTGACGCTTGATCAGCGGATCGCGGGACTCCTGGGCATATTTGAGGCGACGCAGGAAGAAGTCGAGATCGACTGTCTCCTCTTTATCGAAGGTCCAGACCCGGGCACGGATCTGGGAGCTGCCTGACCAGGCACCACGGGCGAGCCACCGGCCATCGTTGGCGTAGATCTCGACGGTATCGCCGTCAACAGGATTGCCTTCAACCCGCTCAATCCCCTTGGAGAAGATCCAGGGGTGACGGCGCAGCAGGGATTTTTCGCGGCCTTTGACGAGATAGATGAAAACGCTCATGGGTGTTTGCCGATGGTAAAAAGAAAAGGGGCCACATTCTATGTGGCCCGCTGGTAAAACTCAAACAACCTTGGCAAGAGAGCCTGGCTTGTCTGATCTGGCATCCGCTTCAGATCAGATCTTGAGCCCCTTCAATGCCTGGGCCAGCTCGGTTGCCGTGCCTTTGAGACCGGCAGTGCCGGCCACAGCGGCGCTGGCGGATTCCTCCACCTGACCCGCTTCGTGGCGCACCTGGTCCAGGTTGCGGGTGATCTCCCCGGCGACCGAGCTCTGCTCCTCGCTGGAGGTGGCTATCTGGGTGCTCATTTCCAGCACGGCATCGCTGTGGTTGCTGAGCTTGTCGATGTCGAGCCCCACCTCGCTGATCAGCGCCTGGCTGCTGGCGGCGCGGCCGACTGTCTTCTCCATGATGTCATTGAGGGCGCCGGTGCCGGCCTGCAGCTCTTCGATCATCTGCTGGATCTCCACAGTGGCTTGCTGGGTGCGACTGGCGAGGGTGCGCACCTCGTCCGCCACCACCGCAAAGCCGCGTCCCTGCTCACCCGCGCGGGCCGCCTCGATGGCGGCGTTGAGGGCCAGCAGATTGGTCTGCTGGGAGATGGCATTGATGACGTTGACCACCTCGTTGATGCGATTGGCGTTGTGGGTCAGTCGTTCCACCGCGCCGGAAGCGTTGCCTATCTCGTCGGCCAGGGTGCGGATGGCGGCTATGGTACGCGATACCCGGGCGGCGCCGTTGGCCGCCTCTTCGCTCGATTGGCGGGTCTGTTGCAGAGTGTCGTTGGCATTGCGCGCCACTTCCCGGATGGCGGCCGACATCTGCTCCATGGCGGCGGCCAGGGAGTCCATGTGCTGGCGCTGGGAGCGGGCCATGGTTTCTCCTTCGCTGGCGTGGTCACGAAACTCGTCGGCGGCCATGGTAAGTGCCTCGGCAGACTCTTCCACCAGCTGCACTATCTTGTGCTGGCGGTCGGTGAATCTGTCTATGCTGCCCGCCAGGATGGAGAACTCGTCCCGCACCGGGAAGAAGTTGAGACGGAAGGTGAGATCCCCGTCAGCCACTGTCTGCAACGCCTTGTTGGTGGAGTAGAGGGCGCCGGAGACAAAGGTCATCAGGTAGTGGGTGATGAGGGCCAGCAAGGCCGCCAGCACGGCGATGATGGTGAGGGTGGTGCCCTGTCCGTCCCACATGGAGTAGCGACCGGCATCCAGGCTGCCGGTCACGAAGCCAGCCTGGCCTGCGCTGGCACTGAAGCGGTAGTTGTCTCCCTGTTGGGTCAGGCCGACACTGCCGGTCGGACTCAGGGTGAGATCCGCAGGCAGAGTGAGGGTCGGTTGCTGGCTCACCAGCTGGGCGCTGGTGTCGACCCTCAGTTGCAACTGGCTCAGCCGCATTTGTATTTGCTGACTATGGCTGTCAGCCAGCAGATACCAGGTGAGGAAGGCGATAAACAGCAGAGGGCACCAGAAGGTAATGAGAAATTTTTCACTGATCGTGAGATGAATGAGATAGCGGTCAACCCACCGGAATTTTACTTCTTTCATAATGGTATTGCGTCCTGCAAGGGGGAAGAGAGTGTCGCGCTCATTATCGCCTTGGAGAGAAATTTCTTAAGGGAAAGGTGTGAGAAATGGGAGAGCAATCGTTTGTCGTGCACGTCTGGGGTCAGGTGCAAGGGGTGGGATTTCGCTACTTTACCCGTGAGCGGGCGTTGCAACTGGGACTGCGTGGCTACGCCTACAACCTGGAAGACGGGTCGGTTGAGATCCTGATCTGCGGGCCTGAGCAGGGGGTGCAGATGATGCTGGGCTGGCTGGAGCGAGGCCCGCGCACCGCCGAGGTGACCCGGATGGAGTATGAAGAGGCGCCGCCACCACAGAAGGGGGGATTTCACACCAATTGAGCGGAGGGAAACCGCCATGCCACGCATAAAAACGGGAGCCATCGGGGCTCCCGTTTGCCTATGTTGGCGTCAGCTGGCCTGGGCGGCGTCGGCGATGGCCTGGGTCTTGGCCAGCACGGCTTGCAGCGCAGGGCGTTTGGCCAGGCGATCCCGATAGGCGGTCAGCTTGGGGGGAATGGTCTGCTCGAAGCGGGTTGCCCACATCAGGGTATGGGCCAGCAGCAGATCCGCTATGGTGATCTGCTCCCCCAGCAGGTAGCCCTGCTCGGGCACCCAGGACTCGGCGATGGCCGCCGCCTTGTCAAACTCCCACTTGGCGGTGGGGAAGATGGCTGGCAGGCGCTGGGGTTCCGGCAGGGCAAACTTGTGCTTGCCGATGGTCCACAAGGGTTGCTCCAGCTCACAGGTAATGAAGCTGACCCACTGGGCATGCAACGCCGATGCCTGCGTCCCTCTGGCTGGCAGCCAATCCGAGCCATAGACTTCGGCCAGGTACTGCATGATGGCGGCGGATTCGGTCAGTACGAAATCCCCATCTTTGAGCACCGGCATCTTGCCGCTCGGGTTCAGCGCCAGAAACCACTCACTGCGATTCTCGCCCTTGGCGAAGTCGAGAAACTGAAATTGCCACGCCACGCCCAACTCTTCCAGTAACCAGGATATGCGCAGTGCCCGGCTGACCGGGGTTCCGTATAAGGTGATCATGTTTGCTCCTTGTCTGATGAGTGACGGGCCCATGTGCGCCCCTTGGTGAAAAGGCAGTCTAGGCAAATTGTGCCGCAGCAACAACCGCCTATGTGTGGGGGATAGGGGGCGAGTCTGCCCATGCTGTGGGAAAATGGCATAAAAAAGAGAGGCCAGATGGCCTCTCTTCTCATGGGGGGCATCAAGCGTGGTTACTTGACGCGCATGCCTGGCTGGGCGCCTTCCTGCGGCTCCAGGATCCAGAGGTCCTTGCCGCCCGGGCCTGCGGCCAGCACCATGCCTTCGGACATGCCAAAGCGCATTTTGCGCGGCGCCAGGTTGGCCACCATCACGGTCAGCTTGCCTTCCAGATCTTCCGGGTTGTAGGCGGACTTGATGCCGGCGAAGACCTGACGGGTTTCACCGCCCAGATCCAGTTGCAACTTGAGCAGCTTGTCCGCTTCCGGTACCGCTTCCGCCTTTTTGATCAGCGCCACGCGCAGATCAAGCTTGGCGAAATCCTCATAGGAGATGGTTGGGCTTATGGGGTCATCTGCCAGCGGGCCTGTCACTTTCGGTGCCTGCTCCTTGGCCAGATCTTCCTTGGAGGCCTCGATCATGGCTTCAATCTTGGCAGGCTCGATGCGGGAGAACAGTGCCTTGAAGGGGGTCAGCTGATGGTTGGTTAGCGGCAGGGCGACGCCATCCCAGGTGAGGGTCTCACCCAGGAAGGTTTCGGCGCGCTCGGCCAGCAGCGGCATGACCGGCTTGAGGTAGGCCATCAGCACGCGGAACAGGTTGATGCCCACGGAGCAGACCGCCTGCAGCTCGGCGTCTGCGCCTTCCTGCTTGGCCAGCACCCAGGGCGCCTTCTCGTCCACATAGCGGTTGGCCTTGTCGGCCAGCGCCATGATCTCACGGATGGCGCGGCTGAATTCGCGCGCTTCATAGGCCTCGCTGATGGAGGCGCTGGCGTTGGTGAACTCGGCATAGAGCTCGGGCTCGGCACAGGTAGCGGCCAGCTTGCCGTCGAAACGCTTGGCGATGAAGCCGGCATTGCGGGAGGCGAGGTTGACCAGCTTGTTGACCACGTCGGCGTTGACGCGGGCCACGAAGTCATCCAGGTTCAAGTCCAGATCGTCGATGCGGCTGTTGAGCTTGGCGGCGTAGTAGTAACGCAGGCACTCCGGATCCAGGTGGTTCAGGTAGGTGGAGGCCTTGATGAAGGTGCCCTTGGACTTGGACATCTTGGCACCGTTGACGGTCACATAGCCGTGTACGTTGACCTTGGTCGGCTTGCGGAAACCCGCCCCTTCCAGCATGGATGGCCAAAACAGGCAGTGGAAGTAGGCGATGTCTTTGCCGATGAAGTGATAGAGCTCGGCCTCGGAGTCCGCCTTCCAGTAGCTGTCAAAGTCGATATCGCCGCGCTTGTTGCACAGGTTCTTGAACGACGCCATATAGCCGATGGGAGCATCCAGCCAGACGTAGAAGTACTTGCCGGGTGCGCCCGGGATTTCGAAACCGAAATAGGGGGCGTCGCGGGTGATGTCCCACTGCTGCAGGCCGCTCTCGAACCACTCCTGCATCTTGTTGGCCATCTCTTCCTGAATGGCGCCGGAGCCGCGTACCCAGCCGGCCAGCCAGGTTTCAAACTGCGGCAGGTCGAAGAAGAAGTGTTCGGAGTCCTTCATCACCGGGGTCGCACCGGAGACGGCGGATTTCGGATCGATGAGCTCGGTCGGGCTGTAGGTGGCACCGCAGCTGTCGCAGTTGTCGCCGTATTGCTCCGGAGACTTGCACTTGGGGCAGGTGCCCTTGACGAAGCGGTCCGGCAGGAACATGGATTTTTCCGGATCGAACAGCTGAGTGATGGTGCGGCCCTTGATAAAGCCACCGTCTTTCAGACGGCCGTAGATCAGCTCCGCCAGTTCGCGGTTCTCATCGCTGTGGGTGGAGTGATAGTTGTCGAAGCTGATATTGAAACCGGCGAAGTCGGTCTGGTGCTCTTTGGAGACAGCCGCGATCATCTCTTCCGGGGTGATCCCCATCTGTTGCGCCTTGAGCATGATGGGGGTGCCATGGGCATCATCGGCACAGATGAAGTGCACCTGATGGCCACGCATTCGCTGATAACGAACCCAGATATCGGCCTGGATGTGTTCCAGCATGTGGCCAAGATGGATGGAGCCATTGGCGTAGGGGAGGGCGCAGGTTACCAGCATTGTACGAGGATCAGTTGCCATATAGTCGTTCTTGATGTGCTTGTTGGGATGATACAGTGCCGTGCATGTTACCCGAATTGGGGGTCGCCTGCCTAGGGTGGCGGCGCTGTCCGCCCTGGTGCTCGCGCTGGTTGGCAAGCAGGCAAGCCACTGATTTGTGTGCGGTAACAGTTCACCTCAAGATAATGACAAGATAATGAGGAGTTACTGGTGATTGATTCAGTAAAACAGATCCTGGCCGAATTTAAGCCGACAGGGTGGGACAAGGATCTGGTTGCGGCCGGGTTTGCGCGCAGCATAGAGCAGCAAGGGCAAGGCCTGGTCATCAAACTGGTGTTGCCCTTTGCCGGATGTTCCCTGTTTGAGCAGATCAAGCAGGAGTTCGATGCTCGCCTGCGTACCGCTACCGGTGCGACCCGCATCGACTGGACCTGTGACATCGAGGTGGCCAGCATGCCGCGGGCGCAAGGGCTGGCCGCGGTGCAGGGCATTCGCAACATCCTGGTGGTCGCCTCCGGCAAGGGCGGGGTCGGCAAGTCCACCACCGCCGTCAACCTGGCGCTGGCGCTGCAAAAAGAGGGGGCGCGGGTCGCCATTCTGGATGCAGACATCTATGGCCCCTCCATTCCGACCATGATGGGTACCCTCAAGGAGCGTCCCAGCAGCCTTGACGGCAAGTTGATGGAGCCGGTGATCGCCTGTGGCCTCAAGAGCAACAGCATTGGTTATCTGGTGGCCGAGCAGGATGCCACCATCTGGCGCGGCCCCATGGCGAGCAAGGCGCTGGCCCAGATCCTCCATGAGACCCGTTGGGGCGAGGTGGACTATCTGGTGGTGGACATGCCGCCAGGCACGGGGGACATACAACTCACCATGGCCCAGCAGGTACCCACGTCAGCCGCCGTGATCGTCACTACGCCGCAAGATGTGGCGCTGGCCGATGCCCGCAAGGGGGTTGCCATGTTCAACAAGGTCAATGTGCCCGTGCTCGGCATCATAGAAAACATGAGCTATCACGTCTGCAGTGCCTGCGGTCATCACGAGTCCTTGTTCGGGACAGGTGGCGGCCAGAAGATGGCAGAGCAGTATCAAGTGGCGCTGCTGGGTCAGCTGCCGCTGCACATTGATATCCGCCAACACATGGATGATGGCTGCCCAACCGTGTTCGGGGCACCGGAAGGAAGCCTGGCCCAGGCCTATCTGAAGCTGGCTCGTCGGGTGGGAGCTGAACTCTATTTCAGCGGTAAACCGATTGCGACCCCTCTCTATACCATGGCGCTGGATGAATAATCGGCTGTCGGATGTTTGAGGTGGATTTGAGGGTGGGCATGGCTCACCCTTTTTTATATAATGGATCGGTTTAAACAATCCCCACTGCTCTTCTCTTTAGGTATTTTCAATGTCTGATACTCAACATTCGTGTGTGATCATCGGTATTGCTGGCGCATCCGCGTCTGGCAAGAGTCTTATCGCTCAAACCATTTATGAAGAGCTGGTGGCCGAACTGGGCGCAGGTCAGATTGGTGTGATCACCGAAGATTGCTACTACCGTGATCAGACCCACCTGACCATGGAAGAGCGGGTCAAAACCAACTATGACCACCCCAATGCCCTGGATCACGATCTGCTGGTGCAGCATCTGAGCCAGTTGGTGAAAGGGGATGCGGTCAATATCCCCCAGTACTCTTATACAGAGCACACCCGCATGAACGAGGTGACACCGTTCGCCCCGCGTCGGGTGATCATTCTGGAAGGGATCCTGCTGCTGACCGACAGTCGCTTGCGGGATCTGATGGATGCCTCCATCTTCATGGATACCCCGCTGGATATCTGTCTGCTGCGCCGTTTGGTGCGTGACGTACAGGAGCGTGGTCGTACCATGGATTCCGTACTCAAGCAGTATCAGAAAACCGTGCGCCCCATGTTTTTGCAGTTTATCGAGCCTTCCAAGCAGTACGCGGACGTGATCGTGCCCCGCGGTGGCAAGAACCGCATCGCCATCGACATGCTCAAGGCGCGCATTCGCCACATGTTGATTGGTTAAGATGAAACAAGCCGGGTGATGCCCGGCTTTTTTAAATGAACATTTTGTCAGGAGAGTCGCCCAATGCGTCTTTGTGATACCGATATTGAACGTCATCTGGATGAGGGCAAGATCGTCATTGAGCCAAGGCCCGGTGTTGAGCGGATCAGCGGCGTCAGCGTCGATGTGCTGCTGGGCAACGAGTTTCGGGTATTTCGCGATCATACCGCTCCCTATATTGACTTGAGCGGCCCGAACAGCGAGATGGCCGATGCCATCGATCGGGTGATGAGCGACGAGATCCACATCCCGGATGGCGAAGCCTTTTATCTGCACCCGGGTCAGCTGGCGCTGGCGGTGACTTATGAATCCGTCACCTTGCCTGCGGATATTGTCGGCTGGCTGGATGGCCGCTCCTCCCTGGCCCGTCTCGGTCTGATGGTGCACGTCACCGCGCACAGGATCGATCCGGGCTGGTCTGGCCGCATTGTGCTGGAGTTCTACAACGGTGGCAAACTGCCGCTGGCGCTACGCCCCAAGATGAAGATCGGTGCCTTGAACTTCGAGATGCTTTCCGGCCCAGCCGCCCGCCCTTACAACAAGCGGGAAAACGCCAAGTACAAGAGCCAGCAGGGCGCCGTTGCCAGCCGCATCAACCAGGATTGATATCCCCTGATGTGATCCACTTGCTGAGTGTTGAAAGGGGCGCCCATGGCGCCCCTTACTGTTGGGCTTGCCATTGTGCCCAGTGCCAGCGTGCAGGAGACCCAAGTGGTTGGGGCAGGGGAGCGGGCTGATTGCTTGCCCTTATGTCTCCATTATCAGGTGTCGGTCGGCCGAAAATTGACGTTGGAACCGATAGAAAATCTGTCTTGCGCTGCAAGAATGTGATGAATTGTCCCCATTTGGGGACTGTTTTTGTCAGCTCAAGTTTGTTTAATTAATCAACGACAAGCCTCGTCGTGACTGGCTCTAAGCTATTTCCCTACTGAATGCCCTTTTTTTTTCTTACTGAAATATTTCAACAACGGGTATGGCACCGCCAGCCTTCTGGCATAATCCGCCGCAACTCATAAACAGGTTCGTTTTTTATGTTTGAAATGTTTAGTGGTTTGGGTTTGTGGTGGTCAATCGGTTTGGTATTGGCCGTTTTTTTTGTGCTTGCCTATGAATTCATCAATGGCTTTCACGATACCGCCAACGCGGTAGCAACGGTTATCTACACCAAAGCGATGCCGGCTCACCTGGCGGTAGTCGCATCCGGGATCTTCAACTTTTTTGGCGTCATGTTCGGCGGTCTGGGCGTGGCCTATGCCATTGTCCATTTGCTGCCGATTGATTTGCTGTTGGGCATGGATTCCACCCAGGGTTTGATCATGGTGTTCTCCCTGCTGTTTTCCGCCATTGTCTGGAATCTGGGGACCTGGTTCCTGGGCATTCCGGCCTCCAGTTCTCACACACTGATCGGTTCCATTCTGGGGGTAGGCGGTGCCTATGCCTGGCTCAACCATCAGCCGCTGACTCAGGGCATCAACGTCGCCAAAGCGATCGACATCATGCTTTCCCTGATCATCTCGCCGACCGTGGGCTTCATCGTTGCCGCCCTGTTGCTGTTTGCCATGAAGCGAGTCTGGCTGGGCAGCAAAATCCACAAGACTCCGGAAGAGCGGTTGCTGGTGGATGGCAAGAAGCATCCGCCGTTCTGGGCGCGCCTCACCCTGGTGGCTTCTGCCATGGGGGTAAGCTTCGTGCACGGCTCCAACGATGGTCAGAAGGGCATTGGTCTGGTGATGCTGGTGTTGATCTGCATGGCCCCCGCCTATTTTGCACTGGACATGAACAGCCGTTCCTACGAGCTGGATCGCACCCAGGATGCCAACCAGCGCATCATGGAGATCTATCAGCGCAACCACGAGCTGGTGTCTCAGGTCGTGGACTTCAAGGTGCCCGCCCAGGCCCAGGAAGAGCTGATGACCCATTGCTCTGCGGACGCTACGCTGCAAAACATGGCAACCCTGGATGCCCGTCTGGGCGCTGTGCGCACCTATGAAGAGATGGACCTGACCAATCGTCGGGAAGTGCGTCGCCTGCTGCTGTGCATTGACGACACAGCCCGCAAGGTGTCCAAGCTGCCGCTGCCGGCCAAAGAGCTGACTGACCTTGCCAAATGGCGCAAGGATCTGACAGCGACTGCTGAATATGCACCGACCTGGGTCATCGTCTCCATCGCCTTGGCGCTGGGTTGTGGCACCATGGTAGGCTGGCGTCGTATCGTCTACACAGTGGGTGAGAAGATAGGCGCCACCGGCATGACATACAGCCAGGGCATTGCCGCCCAGATCACTGCGGCAGCTTCCATCGGTGTTGCCAGTTTGACCGGTATGCCTGTGTCCACCACCCATATCCTCTCTTCTGCGGTAGCGGGGACCATGGTAGCGAACAAATCTGGCCTGCAGAGCCAGACCATCAAGACCATATTGATGGCCTGGGTGCTGACCTTGCCGCTGACCATGTTGCTCTCGGGCGGTCTGTTCCTTATCAGTCACCATCTGTTTGGCGGCTGATAACAGCTAATCTTGTTGATTGACGAAGGGCCTACGGGCCCTTTTTTCATTTCTCTGGATCAGAGTCCGTCTGCTTCTTCTCGAAGCAATATAAAGCGTTGACCAAACAGGATGGGCTTCCTGGTTATATTATATATGCCATCAAACTGGATGCGTTGTTCATCCAATAACGCCGCTTATCTAACATGCATATTCCTATATGCCAACAGTAACCCTGTGCATTGCAGACGTCCCTCAAGGGGCTGCATACGGTACATGCCCAAGGCGCAAGAGGGGGCATCTGTGCTCATCATCTGGGAGATGCCAATATGTCCTCGATTACCGCAGAGAGCCATCCTGGCTAAGCAGAGTCTCTGCTTGCTAGCTGCGGCAAGACAGACACGGGTAGACAAGGGCGAGCAGGGCATGTGCAGGGCTCTTGCTCAACAGCGCATTTGTCAGAGAGAGGGGTGATAACAGGCAAGCATCAATCATAAGCGCGATGCCAGGCATCATTGTTTAATGAAGCGGACTGGCTGGAGAGGCAAGAAGGGCTTGCTAGCGTTGCCAAAGGGATGACACCAGCTGACTGGTGCGGGGCAGGGGAATCTTATATACCGGCAGAGCGGGGGATATTGCACTACGAGCCCCTCAACCCGAATTGATGATAAAAAAAAGAGCCACACACTGTGTGGCTCTTTTTCTATCAGGCTAGTTAGCCAGCAATCAAGGACGACCAGCCGGGCTGGTTGCCACATTGACGGCAGCAGTACTGCCCGCATGACGGCCAGAGCTTGCCACTTCGCTGCGAACCAGCGGTGCTTGCTCTACCGGCTCACGCTCCGGCTGGGCTGGCGCCACAGCAGGCGTTGCCATAGGGGCAGAAGCCTTGCGAGCGCTGGCCAGCAGACCGGCACCCTTGTTGACCTGCTTGGTCACAGGGGCTGCAACAGCTGCCTTGGCAACAGGCTGTTCAGCCGCAGGCTCAGCGACCGGTTCAACCACAGCAACGTCAGCAGTCACGACCGGCGCAGTTTCGATGACAGCAGGAGCTGCCTCAATGGGCGCAGTGTCGACAACCGGGGCTGCTTCGGCAACAACAGGGGCCTCAACAGCAGGCGTTGCTGCAACGACCTCAGCAGTCTTGACATCGACAGGTGCTGCTTCAATGACGGGGGTCACTTCGGCAACGACTGGCGCAGTCACTGCCTCTGCCACAACCGGCTCGGCAGCAACAGGGGCTACGTCAGCTTCGGCAACGGTTGCAACGGTGTCGGTCACGACAGGTGCTGCAACTACGGCTACGGCGGCTTCTGCTTGCTCACGTGCTTCTTCGGCAACGGCTTCTGCCACTACGTGCTCGGTCAGAGCGGAAGAGGCTTGTACGGCAGCGGCAATGGCAGCGGCGCTCGGGATGGTGACGACAGGCACAGCCGGCTCTTCCACCTTCACCTGAGCAGCATCCGCCTGGGCGGCTGTGGTCATGGTTGCAGTGTCGGCCTGCGGCTCTTCATCATCACGCTGGCTGCGGGCATCTTCGTTGATGCGCTTGCGGCGTTGACCCTCGATACGCTGAGTGCGCGGGGTGCGACGGGAACGACGCTGGCCGTCGGCCTGCTCGTCACTCTGCTCAACGGCATCCGCCACGACAGCAACGGGAGCCTCGGTCGGCACAACAGCGACATCGCTGGCCGGTACGTCGGCACGGATCTGCTTGCGCAGTTGACGACGTTCGCGGCGCTCGGCGACTTTCTGCTCTTTTTCCTGCTGCGGCTCTGCGATGACAACGGCAGTTTCAACGGTTTCTACCGCTTCAACGACCACCTCGGCACGGGGCTCGCGCGGCGCACGGGGCTCACGAGCCGGACGCGGGGCGCGCGGTTCACGTTCCTGACGCGGTTCGCGGGGCTCACGTTCCACACGCTGCTCGCTGCGTACTTCAGTGCGAGTTTCACGTTCCTGACGGGGCTCACGCTCTTGACGAGGTTCGCGCTCTTTGCGCGGACGACGGTTGCGGCTTTCGCCACCCTCGCGGCTGGCGGCGCCTTCGCGCTTCTCACCCGCTTCAGCTGTGTTGCGGCTGTTGCGGTTGTCGTCACGACGGGGACGCTGACCACGGCCACGGGTATCATCACGCTGATGACGATGAGCCTCGTCCTTGCGTGCTTCCCGTTGCAATGCCGGTTTCTCGGCTGGTGCCTTGACATCGGCAGGGGCTGCGTCGGAACCGAACAGACCTGAAATGGCCTTGAACAGTTTGCCAAACAGACCCGCTTCCGCTTTGGCGGTAACGGGGGCTGGCGCCGCGACGGGGGCCGCAACTGCAGCCGGCGCAGCCGGTTGAGGTGCCTGGACGAAGCCTTGCAGCAGCGGTTGCTCACGCTCGATCACCTGAGTCTGCTTCGGCTGGTAGACCGGCTTGGCAATCTCGGTTTTCAGCTCGTAGCTGGCCGCTTCCGGGATTTCGTTCTGACGGATGCGGGTCACTTCGTAGTGCGGGGTTTCCAGATGCTGGTTAGGAATGATGTACAGACGTACTTCATTACGCTGTTCCAGACTGGCGATGGAGGCGCGCTTCTCGTTGAGCAGATAGGCGGCAACATCAACCGGCACCTGAGCATGAACCTGCTCTGTGTTGTCCTTCATGGCCTCTTCTTCGATGAGACGCAGGATGGACAAGGCCAGTGATTCGTTGTCACGGATGACCCCCTGGCCCTGGCAACGGGGGCAGATATGACTGCTGGACTCGTTGAGGGAGGGGCGCAGACGCTGACGGGACATTTCCAGCAGACCGAAACGGGAGATACGACCCAGCTGGATGCGGGCGCGGTCCTGATGTACCGCTTCACGCAGACGGTTTTCCACTTCGCGCTGATGGCGAACCGGCGTCATGTCGATGAAGTCGATGACGATCAGACCACCCAGGTCGCGCAGACGCAATTGACGGGCAATTTCATCGGCCGCTTCCAGATTGGTTTGCAGCGCCGTCTCTTCGATATCGCCGCCCTTGGTGGCGCGGGAGGAGTTGATATCGATGGAGGTCAGTGCTTCGGTCGGGTCTATGACTATGCTGCCGCCGGAGGGCAGGCGCACTTCGCGCTGGAAGGCCGACTCGATTTGGCTCTCAATCTGGAAGTGGTTGAACAGGGCAACTTCACCCTTGTACAGCTTCACGCGGTTGAGGAAATCGGGACGAACCAGCTCGATGTGAGCACGGGCACGTTCAAAGATGACAGGGTCGTCGATCAGGATCTCGCCGACATCGCGACGCAGGTAGTCACGAATGGCACGTACTATCACGTTGCTTTCCTGGTGGATAAGCACGGGAGCAGTTCGGTCTTGTGACGCCTTGTGGATGGAATCCCAGTGGTTGAGCAGAACGTTGAGATCCCATTCCAGCTCTTCCGGGGATTTGCCCACACCGGCGGTACGCACGATGAGGCCCATGCCGTCCGGCACTGTCAGTCCACTCAGAGCTTCTTTCAGTTCTGTCCGTTCATCGCCCTCAATGCGGCGGGAGATACCGCCTGCACGGGGGTTGTTCGGCATCAGCACCAGGTAGCTACCGGCCAGGCTGATAAAGGTGGTGAGGGCTGCACCCTTGGTGCCACGCTCTTCTTTATCGATCTGGACGATCACTTCCTGGCCTTCGCGGACCACTTCTTTGATGTTGGGACGACCCTGATAGGAATAACCGGAGGGGAAGTAATTGCGGGCGATTTCCTTTAACGGCAGGAAACCGTGGCGTTCAGCGCCGTAGTCGACAAAAGCAGCTTCGAGACTGGGTTCTACGCGGGTGATCTTACCCTTGTAGATGTTCGCTTTTTTCTGCTCATGGCCCGGACTTTCAATATCCAAATCGTAGAGCTGTTGTCCGTCAACCAGCGCTACGCGCAACTCCTCTTCCTGAGTCGCGTTGATTAGCATTCTTTTCATTGAGTTCTCGTTATTTTGTCATTTTGATTTCCTCCACAGGATCCTGCCGGCGCCGGCCTCGGGTCTTCAGCATACTTGGGCAACCTCCCGGTTGGGGTATGCATGAGGCGCAAACTAAGGGCGCTCTGGTTCGGCCTTCTCGAGAAGGCATGAATTAAGGATGCCGATGTGGAGACAAATAATCGGTTCTGCTTGTGTTCTCCATGCGTTGTACCTCGCACCCGGGAACCGTCATGTTCTTGTATACACGGTGTTTTGGGATTGGGTGGCATAAATATTGGCCACTTAGTACAAGGCTTGAACACAATGACAAAACCTTGTTTATTATCCCATTTAAACCACTTTTATAGCAAGGCGCCATTTTTCAACAAAGCATGCAGCCAAGGGGCGCCGGCAGTGTTAAAATCCGCGCCATGACACAGATACAACAACAAGTGCAGCTGCTCACCATCGAAGCTGAGCATGAAGGGCAGCGCATCGACAATTTTCTCAAGACTCAGCTAAAGGGCGTCCCCAAGAGCCTGATTTATCGCATCCTTCGAAAAGGGGAAGTGCGCGTCAATAAAAAGCGCATCAAACCGGAATACAAACTCTGCCCGGGCGACGAGGTGCGGGTTCCCCCCGTGCGGGTTGCCGAGAAAAACGAACTGCCCTCTGCCAACCTTGGCAGCATCCAGCGTCTGGAGAGCCAGATCCTGTTTGAAGACGACGCCATGATAGTGCTCAACAAACCGTCCGGCATGGCCGTGCACGGCGGCAGCGGTCTGAGCTTTGGCGTCATAGAGGGACTGCGAGCCCTGCGCCCGGACGCCCGCTTCCTGGAGCTGGTGCATCGGCTGGATCGTGACACCTCTGGCGTGCTGCTGGTTGCCAAGAAGCGCAGTGCGCTGCGCAGCCTCCATGAGCAGTTGCGGGTCAAAACCATGCGCAAACAGTATCTGGCGCTGGTACGCGGCCAATGGCAGCCCCACGTCAAGGTGGTCAATGCGCCGCTGCGCAAGAACGATCTGCAATCCGGTGAACGGGTGGTGCGGGTCAGCAGTGATGGCAAGCCATCCGAAACCCGTTTCCGGATTGCCCGTCAATTTGCCGAGGCGACCCTGGTCGAGTGCAGCCCGATCACGGGGCGTACCCACCAGATCCGGGTCCATACCCAGCATGCAGGTCATCCCATTGCCTGTGATGACAAGTATGGGGAAGCTGCCTTTGACGAGAAAATGCGCAGCCAAGGGCTGAAACGGCTATTTTTGCACGCCTGGAAGCTGACATTCACTCATCCGGTTGATGGCCGCGAGGTGCTGATCGAGGCGCCGCTCGCGCCTGAGCTCGACAATTTCCTCAACAAGTTGGCACGCTGATGAAGGCTATCCGACTCGCCATTTTCGACTGGGACGGTACCCTGATGGACTCGGTGGGGCGGATTGTTGCCTGCGTCGCGGGGGCGGCGCGCGATTGCGGCGAGCCGGTGCCCACTGCGGTGCAGACACATCAGATAATAGGGCTCAGCCTGGAGGTCGGCATTCCACTGCTGTTTGACCTGGCGCCGGGCGGCGAGCGGGTCAACGCCCTGATCGCCCGCTATCGTCATCACTATCTGCATGACGGTACACCGAGTCCGTTGTTTGCCGGGGCGAGTGCGCTGCTGCATCACTGGCACGGGCAGGGAATTACATTGGCGGTGGCGACAGGCAAGTCTCGACGCGGGCTGGATCGGGTGCTGGATGATACCGGCCTGCGGCCGCTGTTTGCTGCCACCCGTGGCGCGGACGAGGCCAACTCCAAACCCGATCCTCTGATGTTGACGCAAATTCTGGATGAGCTGGGCTTTGCTCCCCATCAGGCAGTGATGATCGGTGACTCCATCCACGACATGGCGATGGCAGAAGCGCTCGCCATGCCGCGGATCGGCGTAAGCTGGGGTGTGCACGACAAGAAGCGCTTGCAGACACATGATCCGCTTGCGGTCGTCGATACCATGGATGAGTTGAAGCTGCTGCTGGGTTAGTCTTGCCATATGCCAGTTGAATAGATGACGAAACGGGAGCCTTGGCTCCCGTTTTTCGTTTGGCTCGTCGTGGATAGGCCATTCCCGTCAGGGCAGGGCGAGGCCATGGCGTTCCAGCAGCTCGATCAGACCGATCAGGGGCAGGCCGATCAGAGCGTTGGGATCGCGCCCCTCCAGCCCTTTGAACAGCACTATCCCCATACCTTCACATTTGAAACTGCCCGCGCAATCAAGGGGCATCTCCGCTGCCACGTAGCGGCGAATGGCGGTCTCATCCAGAGTGCGGAAGTGCACAGTGAAGGGCTCCACCAGCTGTTCTGCTTTGCCGTTGGCGGCATCCAGTACGCACAGGCCGGTATAAAAGGTGATGCAGCGGCCCCGTACGGCCATCAGTTGTGCCACCGCTTTCTCCACAGTGCCCGGCTTGCCCAGGATCTGACCGTCGCAGACACACACCTGATCGGACCCTATGATCAGTCCCTGATCACGCCGGTTGGCAATGGCATTCGCCTTGGCATAGGCCAGCCGCGCCACCAATGCCTCGGCAGATTCGCCGGGCAGGGGAGATTCATCCACCTCGGGCGCTGCACATTCAAAGGGAAGGCCGAGTTTTTCCAACAGGGTTTTGCGATAGCGGGACGTGGAGGCGAGGATAAGCTGTGTTGGCATTGTGTTGTGATGTCCTGATTTGATGCAGTCAGGTGCCGATGGTATCGCCACGCCGTGAGCCGGGCAAATCTCCGATGAGGTTTCCATGCTGGACCGGCAATGATGCGGATGGCACTTGGGTTGTCATTCTGAGTGAGCAGTAAATCCGGACAGGATCCTGTGTAGGATCCTGCTGTTTATGGCATAATCAGCCACCGATGAGAACAAGTCCCGGCATCTCAGGGACTTGTATGGTTAAAATCATCGGCGGTAAGGACTTTTTCCTTTGACTATCAGTTGTTGGACCTATAATATTCGCGCCCTATGCAAAAGGTGAAGTTGCCCGTTAAGGTTGATCCAGTCCGTAATGCCTTGAAGCTGCTCGACTATGTCGGGATAGTGGAAAAGTCGCAGATGCCCAGGCTGGAGGAATCAACCGCAGGCTTGCAGAGTGATGTTGATGTATCACTGCACTTTGGCAAAGATGTCCAGAAGTTGACCGTTATGAAAGGCACTGCCCATGCCAAGGTTGACCTGGTTTGCCAGCGTTGTGGAGAGACATTCGAGCACCTTTGTGAAGCTGATTTTATCTACACTCCGCTGTTTGAAAAAACAAACGAGGAAGAACTGCCGGAAGCTTATGAGCCCATTGAGTTGGACGAAAACGGCGAGATAGATCTTCATCAAGTTCTGGAGGATGAACTCATCCTCTCGTTGCCTCAGGTGGCAATGCATCCAATGGATGCGTGCCCTCGCGGTAACATGGACATGACTTGGGGTGATATTGAACCTGCTGATGAGCGGCCGAATCCCTTTGCAGTTCTTGAAGAGCTTAAACGTAAGTGAATCTAGGAGTTAGCCTACAATGGCCGTACAACAGAACCGTAAAACCCGTGCCAAGCGTGGCATGCGTCGTTCACACGATGCGCTGACCAGTGCAGCTCTGACTGTTGATCAGACCAGTGGTGAAATTCATCGTCGTCACCATGTGACTGCCGATGGTTTCTACCGCGGTAAAAAGGTAATCGCTTAAGGATTGCCTTTGTCTACGCAAACTGTCGCGCTAGACATAATGGGGGGAGATATTGGCCCCTCGGAAACAGTGCCTGCCGTTGTGCAGGCACTGTCTCTTTTGCCCCAGCTAAAACTCATTCTGGTTGGTGATCAACACCAGACCACTGCTTTATTGCAGCAACATGGCTTGCTGACTCATCCTCGCGTTCGTTTCGTACATGCATCCCAGGTGGTTGGCATGGGCGACAAGCCGATCGTGGCGCTGAGAACTCTGAAAGACTCCTCCATGCGGGTTGTGCTCAATCTGGTGAAAGCCGGTGAGGCCGATGCCTGCGTCAGTGCCGGTAATACCGGTGCCCTGATGGCCATGGCCAAGTGTGTGCTCAAATCCTTGCCCGGTGTCGACAGACCTGCGCTCATCAAGGCGCTGCCGACCTTGAGCGGCAAGCGTACCGTGATGCTGGATCTGGGGGCCAATGTCAGTTGCGATGCCGACACCCTGTTGCAGTTCGCTGTGATGGGGTCGGTGGTGGCCGAAAAGGTTGAAGGCATTGCGTCGCCCCGGGTTGCCTTGCTCAACGTGGGGGAGGAGGAGATAAAGGGCAATGACCTGGTGCGTCACAGCGCAGAGTTGCTCCGTCAGTGCAGCGCACTCAATTTCGTTGGCTTTGTCGAGGGGGATCGCATCTTCAGCGGCGAGTGTGATGTTATTGTCTGCGATGGTTTTGTTGGCAATGTCGCCCTCAAAACGGCGGAAGGGGTAGTGCGGATGATGGCCCAGCTGGCCGGATATCCCCGCAAAAAACGCAGTTTTCTTGGCCGACTCGCCGGATTTATGTTCAAACGACGTTTTTCTTACCTGAACCCCGACCAGTATAACGGTGCAAGTCTGTTAGGATTGCGCGGCATTGTGGTAAAAAGCCATGGGCGAGCCGAACGGCACGCTCTGTGTAATGCGATCCTGCTGGCCGCACAAGAGGCCAAGCATCAACTTCCATTGCAAATAGCAGATCGCCTTGAATCTGTCTTTTCCGACAGGGATCTATAAGAACTCTATGCATAGCAAAATTCTGGGTACTGGCAGTTATCTGCCGAGTTCAGTGCGTACCAACGCCGATCTCGAGCAAATGGTTGAAACCAGTGATGAGTGGATCGTGGAACGTACCGGGATCCGTGAACGCCGTATTGCCGGTGCCGACGAAACTGTCGCCACCCTGTCTCACCAGGCCGCCCTGCGCGCCCTGGAAGCTGCGGGTCTGACCGCTGCCGATCTCGACATGATAGTGCTGGCTACCACCAGCGCCGAAAACGCCTTCCCGGCTGCCGCCTGCGAGCTGCAGGGATTACTCGGTGTGCCAGGCATTCCTGCATTTGACGTGGCAGCCGCCTGCGCCGGTTTCACCTATGCGCTCTCCATTGCCGATCAGTTCGTCAAGTCCGGGGCCGCCCGCCATGTGTTGGTTGTTGGCGCCGATGTGCTGTCCCGCATGTGTGACCCGCAAGATCGCGGCACCATCATACTGTTTGGTGACGGAGCAGGGGCTGTGATTGTTGGCGCAAGCGAGACGCCTGGGATCCTGTCAACGCACCTTCATGCCGATGGCCGTTATGGCGATCTGCTCAAGCTGCCACACCCTCGTCGCGGCATGCCGGGCGCCGAGCTCGAAGCCTACATGTATATGAAGGGCAACGATGTGTTCAAGGTGGCGGTGACGCGGCTGAGCGAGATCGTGACCGAGACGCTGGCAGCCGCTGGCATAGCGCCGAGCGAACTCGACTGGCTGGTGCCGCATCAGGCCAACTTCCGCATCATCAGCGCGACCGCCAAGAAGCTCGGCATGAGCCTCGATAAAGTGGTGCTGACCCTCGACAAACACGGCAACACCTCTGCTGCCTCCGTGCCCATTGCCTTTGATGAAGGGGTGCGTGACGGCCGGATCAAACCGGGCCAGCTGGTACTGCTGGAGGCCTTCGGCGGTGGTTTCGCCTGGGGTTCGGCGCTGATCCGCCTCTGATCTTCAGCGGGATGGCGCCAAGGCATCATCCCGTGACCGATTTCGTTTTGTCTTACCTTAAAGGAATCAATGATGACCCAATTTGCCATTGCCTTCCCGGGACAAGGCTCCCAAGCCGTTGGCATGCTGGCCGAGCTGGCCGAGCAACACGCCGTGATCAAGGAAACCTTCGCCGAGGCGAGCCAGGTGCTGGGTTATGACCTGTTTGCCCTGGTCATGGATGGTCCGGTTGAAGATCTGAACAAAACCTGGCGCACCCAGCCAGCGTTGCTGACGGCCTCCGTCGCCCTGTGGCGTCTGTGGCAGCAGCAGGGTGGGGCGACCCCCGCCATGATGGCCGGCCACAGTCTGGGTGAGTACTCAGCACTGGTGTGCAGCGGCGCGCTGGATTTCACCGATGCGGTCAAACTGGTTGAACTGCGTGGTTTGGCCATGCAGGAAGCCGTACCGGAAGGGACCGGTGCCATGGCGGCCATCATAGGTCTGGATAACGAAGCCATTGCTGCCAACTGCGAAAAAGCGGCGCAAGGTCAGGTGGTCTCTCCGGTCAACTTCAACTCCCCGGGCCAGGTGGTGATCGCCGGTCACAAGGAAGCGGTTGAGCGCGCCAACGTACTGATGAAAGAGTCTGGCGCCAAGCGGGCATTGCCGCTGCCGGTCTCGGTGCCATCCCACTGTGCACTGATGAAACCTGCCGCAGAAAAACTGGCGGCTGCGCTGGACGGGATCGAGATCAAGGTTCCAACCATCGCAGTCATCAATAATGTCGACGTATCCTGCGAACAGGATCCGGCCGCCATCAAGCAAGCGCTGGTGCGTCAGCTGTCCAGTCCGGTCCGTTGGACCGAGACGGTGGAGCGGATGGCCAATGACGGTGTCACCCTCGAGATCGAGATGGGGCCGGGCAAGGTATTGACCGGGCTGGCCAAGCGCATCGACAAGCGCGTGGAAGGTATCCATGCCAACGATGTAGCCTCTTTCGAGCTGGCGCTGGCCCAGTCCAAGTAAACAGGAGCAGATAATGAGTTTTACCAATAAGGTTGTGTTGGTGACCGGTGCCAGTCGTGGTATCGGCCGTGCGATTGCCGAGACATTTGCGGCCCGTGGCGCAAAAGTCGTCGGCACAGCGACCAGCGACAGCGGCGCAGAGGCTATCAGCGCCTATCTGGGTGAGCAGGGTTGTGGCATGGCACTGAACGTGACCAGTCCTGAATCCATCGAGACTGTTTTCGCGGCCATCAAGGCGCGTTTCGGCGACATCGATATCCTGATCAACAATGCCGGCATCACCCGCGACAACCTGTTGATGCGTATGAAAGATGACGAGTGGAATGAAATCATCGACACCAACCTGACTTCCCTCTATCGTCTGAGCAAGCCAGTATTGCGTGCCATGATGAAGAAGCGTCATGGCCGGATTATCAGCATCGGCTCCGTGGTCGGAACCATGGGCAATGCAGGCCAGGTCAACTATGCAGCCGCCAAGGCGGGTCTGGTTGGCTTTACCAAATCGTTGGCTCGGGAAGTGGCATCCCGTGGTATTACAGTGAATGCGGTTGCGCCCGGTTTTATCGAGACCGACATGACCCGGGCACTGAATGATGAACAACGTGCCGGCATCATGAATCAGGTGCCAGCAGCCCGTTTGGGTGATCCAAAAGAAATTGCCGCAGCTGTGGTATTCTTGGCGTCGGATGATGCCGCCTATATCACTGGCGAAACCCTGCATGTTAACGGCGGGATGTACATGGTGTAATCAATTTGTCGTGAGATCTGTTCAAATTTGCGATAGTACGCCGAAGTTTGGCGAATTTCGTGGTTTGACCAGAGGCAAGCTACTTGCAAACTGACGTTAATTGAATAAACTACCCCAACCAGACGCAATAGCGTATTTTTAAAGGAAAATTCAGGTCATGAGCAACATCGAAGAACGCGTAAAGAAAATCATCATCGAACAACTGGGTGTTAAAGAGGAAGACGTCAAGAACGCTGCCTCCTTCGTCGACGACCTGGGCGCTGACTCTTTGGATACCGTTGAACTGGTAATGGCGCTGGAAGAAGAATTCGATACCGAAATTCCTGATGAAGAAGCCGAAAAGATCACTACTGTTCAAGCGGCTATCGATTACATCACCGCTAATCAGGAATAAGTTCCTGTTCTGAAAGAAGCGGCCCAAGGGCCGCTTCTTTTATGTTTACTCCCTTTCAAAATACCTCTCGGAGACTACCTCAGTGTCAAAACGCAGAGTCGTGGTGACCGGCTTGGGGATGCTTTCCCCGGTGGGCAACACTGCCGAATCCAGCTGGCAAGCCCTGCTCAACGGGCAGAGCGGCATTTCTCCTATCGAACATTTTGATGCCAGCGAGTTTGCGACCCGTTTCGCAGGCCAGGTCAAAGAGTTTGATCCCGAACAGTACGGTATCAACCGCAAAGAAGCCCGCAAGATGGATCTCTTCATCCAGTACGGCGTGGCAGCGGGGATCCAGGCGCTCGATGATGCGGGTCTGGTTGTCAATGAAGACAATGCAGAGCGGGTCGGTGTGGCCATAGGTTCCGGTATCGGCGGTCTGGGTCTGATTGAACAGAACCATACCAGCCTGATCAACGGTGGCCCGCGCAAGCTGAGCCCCTTCTTCGTGCCTTCCACCATCATCAATATGGTGTCCGGTCATCTCTCCATCATGAAGGGACTGCAAGGCCCCAACATAGCGGTGACTACTGCTTGTACCACAGGCACCCATGCCATCGGCATGGCCGGCCGCATGATCGCCTACGGTGATGCGGACGTGATGGTAGCCGGCGGTACCGAAAAGGCTTCTACCCCCATGGGAATGGGTGGTTTTGCGGCGGCCAAGGCACTCTCTACCCGCAACGACGAGCCCCAGAAGGCGAGTCGCCCGTGGGACAAGGATCGCGACGGTTTTGTGCTGGGTGATGGCGCCGGTGTACTGGTACTGGAAGAGTATGAACACGCCAAGGTCCGTGGTGCCAAGATCTATGCCGAGCTGGTTGGCTTTGGCATGAGTGGCGATGCTTATCATATGACGGCACCTCCCTCTGACGGCAGCGGTGGCGCGCGCGCCATGAAAAATGCCATCAAGGATGCCGGTATCGCTCCCGAGCAGATCGGCTACATCAATGCCCACGGCACCTCTACCCCCTTGGGTGATGTGGCCGAGCTGCGCGGCATGAAGCAGGTGTTTGGCGAGCATGCCAGCGCCCTGATGATCAGCTCCACCAAGTCCATGACCGGCCATCTGCTGGGGGCGGCGGGTGCTATCGAAGCCATCATCACAGTGCTGGCGCTGCGTGATCAGGTGGCACCACCCACCATCAATCTGGACAATCCGGATGAAGAGTGCGATCTGGATCTGGTGCCCCACGTAGCCAAACCTGGTCACTTTGAGTATGCCTTGTCCAACTCGTTCGGTTTTGGCGGCACCAATGGCTCACTGATCTTCAAACGCGTATAATTCGCCCCAGGGCGGATGACTCGGGCCCGATACTGCCGGTATCGGGCCTTTTTTATCGGAGGGATCCTTTTGCTTATCAATGGAATGCAGACAGATGTTGTGTCCGCCAGGGATCGTGGGCTGGCCTATGGGGATGGTCATTTCACCACCATGCTGGTCAGAAACGGTCAGGTTGTCTGGTGGCCTGCCCATCTGGCACGGCTGCAGCAGGCCAGCGCCAGACTCGGATTTGCCGGGATGGACTGGTCAACCTTGACCCGGGAGGTGGCGCAATTGGCTGCCAGCCAGACGCAGGCTGTCGCCAAGGTGATGCTGACCAGGGGAACTGGCGGGCGCGGTTATGACGGCAGTGCCTGCGAGGCGCCTACCCGCATCGTCTCCCTTGCCGATTACCCGAGCCATTATCAGGGTTGGCAGCAAAACGGCATTCCACTGCTGGTTTGCCAGCAACGGCTCGGCGATGCCCCCATGCTGGCGGGACTCAAGACCCTGAACCGGCTGGAACAGGTCTTGCTGAAAAGCGAACTTGCGACGCGTTCGGGAGTCGAAGGTATAGTCTTGAACAGTCGGGGATTTCTGGTAGAAGGTGTCAGTGCCAATCTGTTTTGGCGCCGTGGCAAGACGGTGTTTACACCGGATCTTTCCCACTGCGGTATTGATGGCATCATGCGGCGCCATGTGATGGCGATGCTAAAACAGATGAGTATTGAACTGCGTGTCGTGGAGGCTCCGCTGGAGTCACTGTGGCAGGCCGAAGAGGTATGGCTGACCAATACCCTGATGGGCATAGTGCCGGTGACCGGCATTGGGGATACTCAGTATCCGAGCCCGGTATTGATCCGCCGTTTACAGGAGCGTTTGGTCATTGAAGTTTAATCGGCTTTACACCCTGCTCGCGGGCGCGGCGCTGACAGTTGCCGTGGCCGGGGGCTATGTATATCACAAGTGGCAGCAGGTGGAGACGCTCACCAACAAGGGGCCGACACGCCTCTTTACCGTCGAGAAAGGGGCCCATGCTGCGCGCCTGATCGCCGAGCTGGGGGAGGGGGAAACCAGTCCCTGGGCCGTGCGGCTTTGGCTGCGTGGTCACCCCGAGCTGGTTGCCATCAAATCCGGTACCTACGAGATCAAGGAAGGGGCGCCACTTAAAGAGACCCTCTCTCTGTTTGCATCGGGCAAGGAGTTTCATTTCAGCCTGACCTTCGTCGAGGGCTCCCGTTTTGAGGATTGGCTGAAGCAGCTCTCCGGCGCGCCCTATCTGGAGCGGCTGACCGTGGAGCAATCTGAAGCCGACCTGGCTCACGAGCTTGGCATCGACAATGGCAAACTGGAGGGCTGGTTCCTGCCGGAGACCTACGCCTATACCACCCATGCCAGCGACATCTCCATACTGCGTCGCGCTTATCAGGACATGAAAGCCTTCCTGCAACAGAGCTGGGACAAGCGCCAGGCCAATCTGCCCTACAAGACCCCTTATGAAGCGCTGATCATGGCTTCCATCATCGAAAAAGAGACGGGCCAGCCGGACGAGCGGGCGCAGATCGCCTCCGTGTTCGTCAACCGCTTGCGTCTTGGCATGAAGCTGCAGACAGATCCTACCGTCATCTACGGGGTCAAGGATCGTTACGATGGCAATATCCGCCGCAGCGATCTGACGGACGTGAATCCGTACAACACCTATGTGATCGATGGCCTGCCGCCTACGCCCATCGCCATGCCCGGCAAGGCTTCCATCGAAGCGGCCCTCAACCCCAAGTCGACCGACTATCTCTATTTCGTCGCCAAAGGGGGCGGTGCCCACTATTTCTCCAAGACCCTCGATGAACACAATCGGGCGGTTCGCGAATACATATTGAAGAAACCCTAATGTCTAAATTTATCGTGATTGAAGGACTGGAAGGGGCAGGGAAGAGCTCCGCGGTACGTTATGTTACCGATTATCTGCAACGCCACGGCATAGACCAGATCGAATGCACCCGTGAGCCTGGGGGAACCCCGCTGGCCGAGCGGATGCGCGCTATCGTCAAGGAGGTGCACGACGAGCGCCTTACCATCGAAGCCGAGCTGTTGCTGATGTATGCCTCCCGGGTGCAACTGGTCGAGACCCGGATCAAGCCGGCTCTGGCTGAGGGGCGCTGGGTGGTGGGGGATCGTCACGATCTCTCCTCCCAGGCCTATCAGGGCGGCGGCCGTGGCATCGATGCGGCGCTCATCGGCGCCATCAAGCAGGCGGTGCTCGGTGACTTCAAACCGGATCTCACCCTCTATCTCGATATCGATCCTGCCCTTGGTTTGCAGCGAGCCCGTCATCGTGGCGAGCTGGACAGGATCGAACTGGAGCAGCTCAGCTTCTTCGAGCGCACTCGCAGCCGTTATCTCGAACTGGCCGCCAAGGATGATTCCATCCGGGTGATCGATGCCGGACAAACTCCGGATCAGGTCAAAACGGCCATCGAGGCCGCACTGGACCACTACCTGTCGAACGAGCACGTATGTATCCCTGGCTGATCCCGGATTGGCATGCCCTGAGTCAGACGGCCCAGGCCGGTCGGCTGGGCCACGCCTGGTTGTTGCTCGGCGATCCCGGTCTTGGCAAGGAGCAGCTTGCAAAACGATTGGCGCGCTTGCACCTCTGTCAGCAGCCGGATCGCGGAGAGCCCTGTGGCCAGTGCCACTCGTGCCAGCTGTTTGACAAGGGACATCACCCGGATCTTGGTACCGTTACAATCGACAGCAAGACCATAGGGGTCGAAGCCATTCGCGAGATCTGCGCTCGCTTGCAGAACTCGGCCCAGCTTGGTCGGGGCAAGGTGGTAATCATTCCGGATGCGGAGCGCATGACGGAGTCCGCTGCCAACGCCTTGCTGAAGACATTGGAAGAGCCGGCCGGCGATAGTCTCTTGCTGCTGATTGCCTCCCAGGTTTCCCGTCTATTGCCCACTATCCTGAGCCGCTGTCACAAGCACGTCTGCCAGTTGCCGACGGAAGGGGAGACGGTACGCTGGCTGGCTGAACAGGGTCACCAGGCCACATTGGCTCAGGTGCGGATCTGCCAGGGGGCTCCACTGCGGGTGCTGCGTTACATCGAAGAGCAGCAGGATGGCAAACGCCGGGAGTTGCTGGAGAGTTTCGTCTCCCTGTCACTGACCCCGACTCGGGCCACCCATGTTTGCAGCCAGCTGGCGGATGAAACTCAGGTAAGGCTGCACTGGTTGCAGCTGTTCTTGTGCGATGCACTCAAGACTCAGGCCGGCTGTGGTCATCATCAGCTGGCGATGCCGGATCTGGCGGCCCTCAGTCAGCAGTTGGCCGAGGGCAACTCCAGCGAAAAGTTGCTGGAGGCGGAGCAGCAGCTCGTGGCGCTCAAGGCCGCCTGCCAACCTGGCCAGCTCTCCAATCCCACCATTCATCTGATGAACTGGCTCAGCCGCTGGTTATAAATCTGACAAGACGCAAAGGTTCTTTATGTTACTCGTTGATTCCCATTGCCACCTCGATCGCCTCAGCTATGGCAGCAAGCAGACCGACATGGCCGACGTGCTGGCCAAGGCTGCGCAGCAGGACGTGGGATACTTTCTGTGTGTAAGTGTCACCCAGGAACAGTTTCCGACCATGCTGGCGGCGATCGCCCCTTATCCCCAGGTGTTTGCTTCCTGTGGCGTGCATCCGCTCAATCAGGAACCCGGTGTCGATGCCGAGCTGTTGCTGACCCAGGCGGCGGACGAAAGAGTGATCGCCATCGGCGAGACTGGTCTCGACTACTTCTACTCGCCGGAAAACAAGGAGGTGCAGCAAGCCTCCTTCCGCGAACACATCCGGGTCGCCCGCGCCTTGAGCAAGCCGCTGATCATTCACACCCGTGATGCACAGCAAGATACCCTGCAGATCATGCGTGAAGAGGGGGCCGACCAGGTGGGCGGTGTGTTGCACTGTTTCACCGAATCCCTGGAGATGGCCCAGGCCGCGATGGAGATGGGCTTCTATATTTCCATTTCCGGCATAGCGACCTTCAAGAATGCGTCCGCGCTGCAAGCCGTGGTCAAGGCGCTGCCGCTGGCGCGCTTGCTGGTCGAAACGGACTCTCCCTATCTTGCCCCTGTGCCTCATCGGGGGAGGGAGAACGAGCCTGCCTTTGTACGAGATGTTGCCCAGTTTATTGCCGACCTTCGTCAGATGCCGCTGAGCGAGTTGGCAGAGGTGACCAGCCGAAACTTCTTTGAACTGTTCAAGTTGGCAAAAAAATAGACGACGAGGCCCCGGATAAAAGGGCCTCTTTATTTCAAATCATCCGCATACTTTCCCTCGTTATCACTGCCTATCCCACTTGTTATCTCTCACTTCTCATTGAATGTCAGCGCGATGAAGTCGTTGAATACCTGTTCATTACAGATGATCTTGCTGCAGGTGAAAATCGAGGTTCAGGGGTTTTAATTAGCGGTTCTATAAGTATCGATAATATTCATTATCGATACTTGATGTATATGAAGGATCCTGTAAGATCCTCCCAAACTCCGCATTGAATCATAGACTTACGTGGCTTACCCAACCGTTTCACCCCCTGTTTATCAGTCATTGCAGACTGTGTTCGATCCTCAGCTCAATAGTCGGGCGAGACGCTTCTTGCGCAGTGCCAAAGCGGATTCCACTCTCAATGCCTATCAGGCCGATACCCGTATTTTCGTATTCTGGTGCCAGCTCCACGGGCTTGACCCGCTGCAAACCACTCATCACGACATCATGAATTTTCTGGCGGATCAGGCCGATGGCATATTGGCGGACTGGGTGTGGCTGGATAAAGAGGAAGGGAAAGGGGAGCTGCGCAACGGTGAACCACGTAAGCCTGCGACCCTGGTCAGGCGACTGGCCGGGATCCGCTACGCCTTCAAGCAGAAAGGCATTCATCCCATGCCGACCGAGCATGCCGAAATCAAGGAGATGATGCGTGGCATAGTGCGTCTTGGTGATAACCGCAAGCGCAAGACGGGGGCGCTGACCCTGCAACCGCTGGCCAGGGTACTCGATGAAATCGACACCTCCAACCTGGCCGGTTTACGGGATCATACCCTGCTGCTGCTGATGTTCAGTGGTGCCTTGCGCCGCTCGGAGGCGGCCAGAATCGAGGTCAGCGATCTCGATTTTGTGGGGCAGGGGATCCGGCTTCGCCTCAAGCCGAGCAAACATCAGCTCCATGAAACCGAGATAGCGCTAATTCCTGGCAAGCAGTATTGCCCCGTCTCGGCGCTGCACACCTGGCTTAAAAAAAGTCGGATCGGCGAAGGTGCGCTGTTTCGTCGCATGAACCGCTGGGGTCAGCTTATGTCGGAACCCCTCGGCCCCCAGGGGATAAACCTGATGATCAAGCGGCGCACCGGCCAGGCCATCGACGATCTTTATGTCAGTGGCCACAGCCTGCGACGGGGATTCATCACCTCGGCCGTCACCGCCGGCAAACCCATGAACAAGATCATAGAGGTGACTCGCCACAAGGACATGCGTACCCTGCAGGAGTATTTCGACGATGCCCACAAGTTTTCCGATCACGCCCTGGATGGCTTGTTGTGACACTCCGCGTCACTGCATTTTTTATGTTAAATTGCATCTTGTTGATCTAATGATATATTTATCGCACTTTGCAAAGTGCCTGATGGGAGGGGAAAGCCTTCTTGTTCAGGCAACAATGCGCCACAGGTTAGAGATAACAAATGTTAAAGCAGAACATGGCAAGGTCATATGAGCCAGGAAATAAACGTGAATGAGCCCCAAGCGGCTGCCCCACACAACAATGCCGAACGACAGCGCCAGCATGTGAAACGCAAGCAGGAAACCCATAGCCGGTTGCAGTGCTGGATAAGCAATCGCCACGCCGAGCGGTTACAGGAATTGGGGATGCACCTTGAAGACAGTCAGGCTTCGCTCATCGAGCAGGCGATCGATCTGCTCTATCAGCATGAGTTGTCATCCCAGCCCCAGGTTGAGAAAGAGATGGCGGATGTGCTTGAGTGAAAGGCAGAAAACAGAACGTCCGGACATAAAAAAAGCCAGGTACGAATTCCTTGTACCTGGCATAGGGGAATTGGCTCTTTGCAGAGCCGTGCGCTAACTGGTGTTCGGATAGCCTTAAGCTTAGACAAGGCTCAAGGCTTTTCAAGATCCGAATAAAAGTTCAACTGAAGTGTGGGTTTTTCAGACTCGATCAGGCGCGGAGTTTATGCACCGAACAGATTGTTGTCGCGCACCAGCTCACGGGGCAGGGCGTTCTTGACCCGGCTACCGACCCACTTCCCCATGCCCAGAGTGTGCCCCTGATAACGAACGATCACCTCGCCAGTGCTAGCCTCCTGCTCGGGCCAGACGTCCCGCCCCATCATGAATTCTCGCGCATTGGCACTGTCGAGTTCGACAACCCCTTGTGTCGCCTTGTCGCCATAGGCCAGTGCCCACTCATGGGTAAGGCGATAGCCCTTCTTGAAGGTCTCCGCCAGCTTGATGCCGATGCGATCGAAACGCAGCTTGCCCTGCACCAGCCCAAACAGGTGAGGGAAGAGCCAGATCTCGTCATTGCGACCAAACAGCTGACCTTGGGGTACCACACCAAAATTGGCTTCAATCTCGCGCAACATGGGCTCAGCCTCTTTGGCCAGCAGTGGCGAGAAGGGGAACTTGCCGAGTTTGCCCGGCTTGAACATGGTGTTGGGCACTGAGTGATGCTTGCGTATTCTGGCGACGAAAAAGCCTTCACTGTCGAAGATCTGGGGCCAAACGTGCAGATATCCTTCGGGCGTACAGGCCTGCTCCGCACTGGGGAACAGGTCGGCCAGCGAGTCTACCGTCAGGGCATCGCCGAACTTCTCCAGCAGAGACTGACAGACTTCCTGATTCTCCTGCTGGCTCAAGGTGCAAGTGGAGTAGACCAGCACGCCGCCGGGTTTGAGGGCGTGAAACGCGCTCTCCAACAACCCTTGCTGCACCGCCGCAATCTCGTCGATGCTCTCGATACTCCAGTTGCGCAAGGCATCTTCATCTTTGCGCACTATCCCTTCGCCGGAGCAGGGGGCATCGAGCAAGATGGCATCGAAGGTCTCCGGCAACCACTGGCCAAACACCTTGGCATCGAAGTGAGTCATGCCCACATTGGTGACGCCGCAGCGCTGGATGTTGGCACTCAGCACCTTGAGCCGACTGCTGGAATATTCATTGGCAACCAGCATGCCCTGGTTGTTCATCAAGGCCGCGATCTGGGTGGTCTTGGAACCAGGTGCGGCCGCCGCATCCAGCAGCATGCCATCTCGCTTGACCTGATCGCTGGCAAATAGCGCAGTCACCGGCAACATGGAGCTCGCTTCCTGAATATAAAAGAGACCGCTCAGGTGCTCTGCCGTATTGCCAAGGGGCACGGACTCATCGGCCCGGGTCAACCAGAAACCGGTCTCGCACCAGGGAACGGCATCGAGTTGCCAGCCAAGTGGCTGCATCTGCATCACAAAGTCGGAGACAGATATCTTCAGCGTGTTCACCCGGATGCTGCGCCGCAGCGGCCGCCGACAACTGGCTACGAATTCATCCATGGAGAGATGAGCCGGCATGATGGCCGCAATGTGGTGCAAGAAGTGATCGGGAAGATAGGTATTGTCGTGCACGGCGCCGTCTCGTTGACCCAAAATAAGGGGCGATATCCTATCACAAGGCTAGGAATTTTCTTAACAGTGCCGACCGGCAACATAAAAAAGCCCGGCGTCATGGCCGGGCTGGTGTGATAGGAAAGAGACGATCAGGGCAGAATGCGAGGGCTCCACTCCAGCCACTCTTTCTCTGCCTTGCCATGCAAGGGGTAACGATGGCCCGCCTTGACGGTCGGCCCCATCTCCCGCTCTGGGGTATTGAAGGCAATGCCGCCCGCCAGCAGGCTCTGCACGGTTTCCACTTCGATGGTGCCCCCGGTCAGGCCTATATCTGCCTTGACGCCGGAGACGTTCCAGAAGCGGGTGTTGGCCCGCACCAGGTGGGCATACTCCTGATCCACGCTCACATCGATCAACACTTCGCTGCCATCGCGTGCCAACGCCACGCCTGTGACGCTGCCCACCACCAGTTTGCGAAACAGCAAGGGGCTGCCAACACTCAAGCCGCTGACCGACGGGCTCTTGAGGGTCAAGGCCAGTCCAACCGGGCCCGTCTGACTCAAGGGGAAATGGTCCTTGCCCGCCCCCTGGCCTGGCTGAGCCTCCACGAAGGCTCCCTTGATCAGGGTATCGAGGTGAGCTATGCCGCCCAATCCCAACTTGGCTTGTACCAGGGTAAAACGGGCACCGGATTGCATAAAGCGCTCCGCATACTGACCATCCAGCTCGGCCTTGAAGATCACTTGACCCAGCGATGGCTCCAGCTCAATTTGCTCAATCTTGCCGATGTCGACACCGCGATAGCGGATCGGGCTGCCGACCCCCAGACCCGGATTGTTGTCGGCCACCAGGGAGAGGGCGCGCACTTTCGCCCGTGCCTGCTCTTTGCTATCAAACAGTTGATGGCTGCTGCGGCCGGTTCCCAGCCTGTCAAACTCGATGGCACCGCGTAGCAGGGTCGCAAGATTGCCCACCTTGACGTGTACGCCATCGACGCGCACCCGGGTATCCAGGGCCGGTTTTTTCCAGAACTGCGGCTGCCGGGAGAGCAGGGGAGCATAAACGCCGTCAATCTCCAGTTCGATCTCCACCCCTTCTTTGGCCGCGCGCAGTTGCTTGACCTTGCCCGCTTCAAGCCCCAGATAGAGCACGGGTGAGCCGATGCCGATACCATCTGCCTGCTCTGCCTTGAGCAACCAGCGCTGAGGCTTGGCATCACGGGTACCGAGCAATGCCAGCTCCTGGCTCGGGTAGAGGCGGTTGATGCGCTCACCGGTGACGGCCTGCACCAGCTTGATACCGCCGCCAATCCAGGCGCTTGCCGGGCTGGTTTCCACCTTGATACCGCTGAGATCGGCGTCGATCTGCAGCGGCGAGGCCCGATAGAAGCGGGCCCGTTTCAGCAAGTGCTGATATTGCGTATTGACCACCAGAGCGACGCTGGCATTGCCGTTGGCATCCAGGCTCAGCTGGTTTATCTGACCAATCTGCAACCCCTTGTACCAGAGCGGAGCCCCTTCATTGAGGCCCGCCAGATCATCGGCCAACAGTGTGAGCCGGGTGCCGCTGACCTGATCCTGGCCGCTCAAGGTGACGGCTTTGACCCTTTCCCCCGCCACATAGTCGAGGCGAATGGCGGGCCCTGCCAGCAGGCGATCAGCGTGCTTGAGACCACTGGTGCCGAGGGAAACCGTCTCCCAGACCAGCCGGCTTTCGCCGGTGATCCGAAATGCTTGTTCCGGGTTGATCAAAGCCGTCACGATCCGGCCTTTGTCGGTCAGGCGAATGGGGTCAATACGGCCAATCTCGATCCCCTCATAGAGGATGGGCATTCCCTCCTTGATGGGCAGATCCCCCGCGGCTATGTCGATCCGCTCACCACGGGCGGCCTCGGCCAGCCCCTTGTAGAGGGTGAAGGTCTGCCCCTTTTGTGGCTCTGGGGATGCTTTGGGAGAGTCAAATGCTATGCCGCCGCTGAGGATGGAGGTGAGGCTGCCCGCCTCCACACTGACGCCGGCCAGACTGAAGGACCCCTTGATGCCGCTGATGTTCCAGAAACGGGTGTCAGCCTTGACGAGGTGCTCGAAGCGCGGCTCGATCACCAGATCCAGGATCACGTTCTGGTTGTCCTGGCCCAAGCGGGTATTGATGACGCTGCCCACCTCGATACCACGGAAATAAAGCCTGGCGCCAATCCCGACCGACCCCAGCGAGTCAGCAGTCAGGTGTAACATGCGCCCTTGAGCCTGATAACCCGGGGGAGGGCCGTCCAGTGCATCAAACTCCTCTTCCAGCGGATTGTTGTCCCGGCCGGGCTGCAGGTTGATGTAGTTGCCGGAGACCAGGGTATCGAGGCCGGAAATTTCGGTCAGCGATGCCTTGGGGCTCACCAGCCAGAAGTCGGAGCCTTTGCGGATAAGCGAACGGGCTCGGCTGTCTATCTTGGCCAGTACCGCTATCTTGTGGCCATCTTCAGCCAGCTCCAGATCCTGCACCACCCCTATGGCCACCCCCTGATAGCGCAGCTGGGTCTTGCCCGGCAGAATGCCGTTGCCCTGGGCAAAATTGATGCGAATAAGTTGTCCACTGCTCGCAAACTGCTGGTAGATGAACCCGACCGCCAGCAAGAGGGCAATGAAGGGCAACAACCAGACTGGCGATAACCAGCGACGCTTCTCAATGACGGGTTCAGCCCCGATCATACCGACTCCTTAATTGGCTGATGTGAACAGCACTTCAGATACAAACAAATCATCAACAAGTCACCTTGTCCAAAAACAGAAAGGGAGATTATCCAAGGGGTATCAGCGGGCCGCTTTGTCCCACAGCAGCCGGGTATCCAGCATCCTGGCCGACATCATGGTCAGCACCACTACGCAGGCAAACGCCGTAGCGCCGGGGCCCGCCCGCACATTGAGCAACACGCCGCGATCAACCAACGCCACCATCAGCGAGATGACAAACAAATCCAGCATGGACCAGCGGCCGATAAAATCGATGATGCGATACATGATTAGCTGACGCTTGCGCCGCACCGGCTTGGTGCGCTGCAACTGCCAGCAGATCCAGCCCAGCCCCAAAATTTTGCCCACCGGCACTATGATGCTGGCGGTCAGCACTATGGTGGCGATCCCCGACATCTTGCTGCGATAGAGCATCATGATACCGCTGAAGATGGTATCGGACTGCAATAATCCCTTGTTATAGAAGTGGGTGATGGGCAGCAGATTGGCGGGCAGCAACATGAAGGTGGCCAGTGCCAGCAAGCCCCATGACCAGGCCAGCGAATGGGGGATGCGCAACTGCAACTTGCTGTGACAGCGGGGGCAGACTGCGCCGGCCTGATGGCGCACCAGCAAACCGCAGCTGTGACAGCGGCAGAGCCCCAGCTCACGGGCGCTGGTCTGGGTCATGTCCCGGCTCCTCCAGTGGCACGCGCTCCCAGTAAGGCGCGGGATCAAACAGGGTCAGCAGTGTCATGTTGAGCAGCATCAGAATACCCAGACTCAACAAGCCGCCCCCCAGGCGCACATCGGCGATATCGATCAGTTTGAACAGCGCGACCAGCAGGCTGACGATGTAGACCTCCAGCATGGCCCAGTGACGAAACACCTCCACCGCTTTCAGGGTCGGGGCCAGTATGTGCCAACGCTTGGCCAGACCACAGGACAGCAAAAAGATACCGAGCAGCAGGCCCACCGGTGCCAGCACGGCGCACCAGAGCACCAGTCCCGCCACCCAGAATTCGTGTTCGACCATCAGCACCAGGATGCCCTTGAGCAAGTTGGCATCCGAGTTCACCCCGGCCAGACGCAGGTAGATAAGCGGTTCGAAGAAGGCGGAGGGCAGCAGCAGAAAACCTGTGATGGTCAGGGCCATCAACTGGGAGGGGCGAAAGGCGTAGCGTCCATACAGATGCTGATGGCAACGGGGACAGTGAGCGTGGCGTCGCATTGGCAATAACTTGCGTTCGATCAGCAAGTCGCAAGCCGGGCAGACGATCACGGGATTGGGATCCGACATACGATTCAACCTGTTGAAGGAATTGGTGAAATTTACCCTAAAACCCGCGCCCTGTCTTGCCTGGCGCCGTTCTGCCACGAAAGTATGATTGACGTTAACGTAAACGTGATATTAGATAGTCAGACCAGACAAATGAAAGGAGTCATGATGTCCAGCCTTACCCCTTCGGCAGGCCTGCGTTTTCGCACAGCCCTTGCCAACGAACGGCCACTGCAGATCGTCGGCACCATCAATGCCTACATGGCCCTGATGGCCGAACGTAGCGGCTTTGCGGCTATCTATCTCTCCGGTGCCGGCGTGGCCAATGCCTCCCATGGCCTGCCGGATCTCGGCATGACCTCCCTCAATGATGTGCTGATCGATGCAGAGCGGATCACGGCGGCCACCAGGGTACCACTGCTGGTCGACATCGACACCGGCTGGGGCGGCGCCTTCAATATCGCCCGCACCATTCGCGCCTTCGAACGCGCCGGTGTCGCCGCCGTACACATGGAAGATCAGGTTGCCCAGAAACGCTGCGGCCACAGACCCAACAAGGCGGTGGTCTCGCTGGAGGAGATGTGCGATCGCATCAAGGCGGCGGTAGATGCCCGTGAGGATCATGACTTCGTCATCATGGCACGCACCGATGCACTGGCAGTGGAGGGGATTGGCTCTGCGCTGGAGCGCGCCGCCGCTTATGTGGCCGCCGGAGCAGACATGATCTTCGCCGAGGCGGTGACCGAGCTTGGTCAGTATGATCGCTTCAAGCAGGCGGCCGGGGTGCCCATCCTCGCCAACATGACAGAGTTCGGCCAGACCGAGTTGTTTGATAAAGAGGCGCTCGCCAAGCATGGGGTCGACATGGTGCTCTATCCCCTGAGTGCCAGCCGGGCGGCCAATCAGGCCGCGCTCAACGTCTATCAGCACATTCGCCAGGATGGCCACCAAAGAGCCGTCGTGGACACAATGCAGACCCGGGAAGCCCTGTATGACTTCCTCGGCTATCACCATTACGAGCAGACACTGGATCGTCTGTTCACATCCAGGGATTAGGAGGCAAGGTTATGGGACAACAGAAGCCATTGGGCGGCGCCGGCCTGCGGGGTCAGAGCGCGGGGGAGACCAGCATTTGCACCGTGGGCAAGAGCGGTACCGGGCTCACCTATCGCGGCTATGACATCAAGGAGCTGGCAGAGGGCGCCCAGTTTGAAGAGGTTGCCTATCTGCTGCTCAAGGGAGCCTTGCCCAGTGAACAACAACTGGTGGACTACAAGCGCGAGCTGCGTCGCCTGCGCACCTTGCCCACCGCCCTGCTGGAGGTGCTTGAGCGCATCCCTGCCACTGCCCATCCCATGGATGTGTTGCGTACCGGTTGTTCCATGCTCGGCGATCTGGAGCCGGAAGAGGGCTTCGAGCACGAGCATGAAGTGGCTGATCGGCTGCTGGCGGCCTTCCCTGGCATACTGCTCTACTGGTACAAGTTCAGCCACGAAGGGCTGCGCATTGCGCTCGATACCGATGAGGAGTGCATCGGTGGCCACTTCCTGGCCCTGCTGCACCAGAAAGCCCCGAGCGAGCTGGCGCGCCGCGTTATGCATGTCTCCCTCATTCTCTATGCGGAGCATGAGTTCAACGCCTCCACCTTCGCAGCCCGGGTCTGTGCCTCCACGCTTTCTGATATGTTCTCCTGCATTACCGCCGCCATCGGTACCCTGCGCGGGCCGCTGCACGGTGGTGCCAACGAGGCCGCCATGGCGATGATCGAGCCCTGGCAGGATGAAGCCCAGGCCCGGCGCGAGCTGCAGGCGAAACTCATCGCCAAGGAGAAGATCATGGGCTTTGGCCACGCCGTCTATCGCACCTCGGATCCCCGCAACGTCATCATCAAGGAGTGGTCGGCCAGGCTGGCCGAGGCGGTGGGAGACTCACGTCTTTATCGCGTTTCCTGTGAGGCGGAGAAGGTGATGTGGGAGGAGAAAGCCTTGTTCCCCAATGCCGATTTTTTCCACGCCAGCGCTTACCACTACATGGGGATCCCGACCAAGCTGTTCACGCCCATTTTTGTCTGCTCGCGGGTCACCGGCTGGTGCGCCCACGTGATGGAGCAGCGGGAACACAACAGGATCATTCGCCCGAGCGCCGATTACGTCGGCCCGGCCCCCCGTCATTTCGTCTCTCTGCAACAACGATAAGGAAATCACGATGTCCGCCAACGTCGACGTCAACCACAGACCTTCTCCCGATCAGGTGCTGGTCGATATTGCCGATTATGTCTGCAACCACCCCATTACCAGCCAGGCGGCGCTCGATACGGCCCGCTACTGCCTGATGGATACCCTGGGCTGCGGCCTGCTGGCCTTGCGTTTTCCCGAGTGCACCAAGCATCTGGGGCCCATCGTGCCGGGCACGGTCGTGCCCTTTGGTGCCCGGGTGCCCGGCACCCAGCTCTGCCTCGATCCGGTCAAGGCGGCCTGGGACATAGGCGCCATCATTCGCTGGCTCGATTACAACGACACCTGGCTGGCCGCCGAGTGGGGCCATCCTTCCGACAACCTGGGGGGTATTCTGGCTACCGCTGACTGGCTGTCGCGCACTCGTGTCGCCGAGGGCAAGGCGCCGCTCACCATGGCCGATGTACTGACCGCCATGGTCAAGGCTCACGAGATCCAGGGCGTGCTGGCGCTGGAGAACTCCTTTAACCGGGTCGGGCTCGATCACGTTGTGCTGGTGAAAGTCGCCAGTACCGCAGTGGTGACCCATATGCTGGGGGGCAATCGCGATCAGGTGATCGATGCGGTCTCTCAGGCCTGGGTCGATGGCCAGAGCCTGCGCACCTATCGCCACGCCCCCAACGCGGGGTCACGCAAGAGCTGGGCGGCCGGGGATGCGACATCGCGCGCCGTGCGACTGGCACTCATCACCATGAGCGGCGAGATGGGCTATCCCGGCGTACTGAGCGCACCCAAGTGGGGCTTCTACGATGTGCTGTTCAAGGGCAATCAGTTCGCCCTGCATCAGGGCTATGGCAGCTATGTGATGGAGAACGTGTTGTTCAAGATCGCCTATCCGGCCGAGTTCCATGCCCAGACAGCCGTCGAGTGCGCCATGAAGTTGCATGAGGAGGTGAAGGCACGACTGGATGAGATCGACCGCATCGAGCTCACCACCCATGAATCGGCCATTCGCATCATCAGCAAGGTGGGGGCACTCAACAACCCGGCGGATCGGGATCACTGCCTGCAATACATGGTGGCCGTGCCGCTCATCTTCGGGCGCCTGATAGCCGAGGACTATGAAGATGACGTGGCCGCCGATCCCCGTATCGATGCCTTGCGCGCCAAGATGGTGGTACAGGAAGACAAACGCTACAGCCGCGAATACCTGGAGGCAGACAAGCGCTCCATCGCCAATGCCATCCAGGTCTTCTTCAAGGATGGCAGTCACAGCGCCAAGGTGGAGGTGGAATATCCGGTCGGTCACCGTCGCCGGCGGGAGGAGGGGATCCCCCTGCTGGTGGAAAAATTCCAGCACAATCTGGCGACACGCTTCCCGGCCAAACGGGTGCACGATATTCTCGCCCTCTGCCAGGATGGCAAGCAGCTGGCCAGCACACCGGTCCACGCCTTTATGGATCTGCTGGTGATCTGATCCGCAGGTTTCCCCACCAGAAATAGACGCGGGCCGCAGGGGCCCGCTTCTTATTTTATTGGAGCGTCACGCGCCGCCAGTCAGGCCAGCACGCTGGCATCCCCGTCAAACAGCGCCGTCATGATGGCTGTTTCCCGGCTGGCGATGGTTTCCAGAAATTCGTTGGCCCGCCCCATCTGATGACAGACCCGATAACCGCGCTCGACAAAAGAGAAAAGCTCGCCGAGCCCCGCCAGATGAGCCGGCCCAGAGACAAGTTTGAGGGTGGTGCCGAGGAAAGGCTTGCGGGCCAACCTGTCAAGCGTCATTCCCAGCTCTGTGACCAGGGTTATCTGATGGGCGCGCCGCCCGGGTTCGCCCACTTCCCGATAGGCGAGGGCATACGCCGTTGCCGTCAACCGACCTATGGCGCCACTGCGACGCAGCGCCACCACCATCAGGTAGTCGAGCTCCTCGGAGAGGGCGTCAAGCTCAATCGCCTGGGCCAGCACCTTGAGGCCCGATTCCGGCAGCAATCGCTCGGCGGTCGGCATGACGCGCATCACGTCCGCATCGCGCCGGGCACAATCCCCGGGGCCATAGAGATCCGTCAGGAAAAATTCGGCGGCCGGGCCGTAGCGCTCGCTCACCAGCAGATCCCTGTGGGTGCGACCCAAGCGATCTGCCTGCCATTGACGCAATCTGTCTCTGTCTTGCTGATCTTCCGGGTGGTTACGCATCTGCTCGCGCAGGGAGGCGACCCGATTGAGCTGACGATAAAGCCGCCCCAGTGTGCTCTCTTCTTCGGACTGCGGATCATCGGATAGGCGTGTCTCTTGGGTCATATTCAGCTCTCTGGTGACCTGCAACGAATGGCTTGGCGAACGGATTAAAACAGGGCACATGATAAGTGGATAGTGAGGCGGATAGTAGCGTGCACTACCGCGCTGATACATCCTTCTCCTTGAGTGTAACTCGCGGGCGGGCAGGGGATAAATGCGTGGTGCCCTTGCTCAAGCGGCTTTGTTAAGTGAGTCCCAATTATGTTGCAAATGGCTTTCACTTGTTTGATTCATGTGTTTAATATCAATAAATGTTGTCATCGCTCAGAGAGTTAGCATGTTCCTATACGATCCCCTTGTCGGCAGCAGCCTGTCGACCATCCAGGTCAATCGCCAGCACCCCCTGGGGCTGGCCGGTGTGCGGCTCGCCGCCGAAGCCATTGCACAAGACATGAGCGAGGAGTACCAACTCGACTGTGAATGGGAAGATGAGGAAGAGACCCGGTTGCTGTTTCGCGGTGCCGGGGTCAATGGCTTTCTCTGCCTGACCGACACAAACCTGCAACTGGAGGTGCGTCTCGGCCTGATGCTGCTGCCGGTACGCAGCGTGCTGGAGCAGGAGATCCTCGAATATGTCGATAACCGCCTGCCTTGTCCCAGTCAGGGATAAGCCGCACAGGAACATCAACACTCGCTCTGTCTGTCGCCGAAAATAGATGCTAGACAGCACGTCTGTATATTAAATGAACGATGCGACGACCTCCGAATAACAAATAAACCGGAGGCAAGACGAGCGGAACAATTATTTTTTTACGATGCCATGTTCACGTCGCCACGTTTCATTCTGCCCAGGCAGAAATAATTAATCGAAGCGTATTGGCACCAACATATACGACTCCTGTTTGTTCGCCATCGATATTGCAGTCTTCATGGGAAGATGGCGGACAAATAAGCGAAACGGTAGGAAAAAACCATGTCACCGTGTGAACTTATCTCCTGTGTCGATACCGCCTGGCTGCGGATGGACAGACCCAACAATTTGATGCAAATCGTCGGTGTGCTGATGTTTGACGGTCAGCTCGACGAGGCCCAGCTGCGTACCAGTCTCGAGTACACCATACGGGTACAGCCCAGATTTCACCAAAAGGCCAGCATGGAGGGGGGGGAGTACTACTGGCGTGACGATCCCGATTTCGATCTCGATTTGCACCTCAAGCGGGTGATCCTGCCGGGCAAGGCTGGCAAGGCCGAGCTGGAGCGGCTGGTGGCCGACTTTGCCTCCACCCCGCTCAACCATCAGCGCCCCCTGTGGGAGATGCACCTGGTGGATACCTCCCTCGGTGGTCAGGCGCTGGTGGTTCGCTTTCATCATGCCATGGGAGATGGATTCTCCCTGGTGCGCGCTCTGCTCACCATGATGGATGAGAGCCCGGTGTCCGCGCCGCGCCCGCAGCCCGAGCCCCTGGCCAGCGACCATGATGACGACCACGACGCTCATCAGGGCAGTCGCCTGCTGCGAGCCGGTCTCAAGCTGACCGGCACCCTCTGGTCCAAGTATGTCGAAGTGCTGACCCATCCCACCAAGGCGATGGACTACCTCAAGATAAGCCGGGATGTGACCGCCGAGCTCTACACCATCGCCACCCTCTCAGACGATGCCAGGACACGGCTGAAAGGGGAGACAGGCAGCACCAAGCGGGTGGCCTGGTCTGAACAGATACCGCTACCGGATGTGAAGGCGGTAGGACGGGTGCTCGGCTGTTCAGTCAACGATCTGCTGATTGCCGCCACCGCAGGAGCGCTTCGCCACTATCTGATTGAGAAAGGGGATGACGCCGATGGTGTCGCAATACGGGCCCTGGTGCCGGTCAATATGCGCGCCCCCGACGACAACGGTGCCCTTGGCAACCGGTTCGGGCTGGTGGCCATGGACTTGCCTCTGGATATCGAACACCCGCTGCAACGGCTGCATGCGGTGCGAGAGCGGATGCAGGCGCTCAAGTCCTCCCTGCAACCAGCCGTGGTGCTGAACCTGCTGGAGATAATGGGCATGGCCCCCAAGGCCTTGCAACAGCAGACCATCGATATTCTCTCGGCCAAGGCCAGCGCCGTCATCACCAATGTGCCCGGTCCCCAGCAGACCCTTTATCTGGCCGGTGCCCGTCTGCGCCAGCCCCTGTTCTGGGTGCCCCAGGCGGGTGACATAGGTGTCGGTGTCTCCATCCTCTCCTATGACAACAAGGTGCAACTTGGCCTCATCACCGACAAGAAGCGGGTGCCGGACCCTGACCTTATCGTCGACCGCTTTGCCGTGGAGTTTGAACAACTACTGTTGCTGGTGCTGATGGAACCGGATCTGGTCTATGACCCTGCGGTACTCGAGCAACTGCTGCAAGGAGACTAAGCGTACCGAGCAAGCTGTCTTACAGGAAAACAAAGAGGCCAACCCAAGGGTTGGCCTCTTTCATGGCCACAAGGCGGCGTTATTCGTCCTCCAGCTCCTCACGGGCCGCTTCCACATCGAGCCGCTCCATGGCATCCATGGGCTCACACTCGGCAGCCTCGGCATAGAGCGCTTCGGCCGCCGCCATCTTGCTCTTGCCATGCATCATCACCATGGCATTGGCGTACTCCATGCGGGCGATGGCAGAGTGGGGCAGTATGGCCAACGCAGCCTTGAAGTGACGCTCAGCTTCGTCTTTTTTGGCACCATAGGTGATCCCGCCGATCATGGCGCCCAGCTTGTCGATGATCTCCGCATGCCAGGCACCGAAGGCGATGTGGGCCTCGGCATGCTCGGGGGCCAGTGTCAGTGCTTTTTCCAGACTGGTTTTTATCTTGTCACCTATCCCTTGTGACAGAGCCTTGGAGACCGAGATCACCTGGCTATAGCGACCCAGCGCCAGGGCGTGGAAATACCAGCCGTTGGCATTGTCGGGCTGACGCTTTTGCAACTGTTCGGCGTTGCTGGCGGCCAGCTCGAATGCCGCCCGCTTGGCGTATTTGTCATCCAGCAGGTAGCTGGCGTGGATCACCAGCGCCTTGTTCATCACGTTGAGGCCCGCGTCCCCCGCCGCATTCCCCAATGCCACCGCCTGACCGAAGTCACCGGCATGGTAGGCACGCCAGGCCGCTTGCACCTGAGCGTCTTGAGGCCAGGGTTCTGCATCCCCCTGATGCAGGCGAGCCCAATGTTGCTTGAGACCCGCCCCCGCGTAGTCATAGGCCGCGTCCGGCCAGGGGAACGGGGTGAACTCGGACAATTTTTGCTGTGAAATGGTCATGTTGTGCTCCCTGTTAAAAATCGGAATTGGGTGCCCGCGTCGCAAGGGACGGGCAGTAATGCATGGCGATGGCATCCAGATGGGCACGGGCATTGGGCCGCAGACGAGGGGCCACCAGCTGCATTACCTGAAACACCCCGAGGGCGATGTCGGCATCGGCCCGCGGGTGCAGTGCCCGTTGATAGGAGATCCAGAAGGTGCCCACCAGCGCGATATTGGCCGCCAGGGCCGCGATCTGGGCGTCGCTGCCCTGCAGCAAGCCACTGCCGGACAGGCTGTGACAAATGGCGGCGGCGGTCTGTTCCTTGCGCCGCAGCAGAGCAGAGAAGCGCAGCTCCACCTTGTGATTGCCGCTCATCAGGGTGCTGATGTCATAGTAGAAGAAGCGATATTTCCAGATGAGTTCGAACATCAGGTGCAAGAAGAACCAGATATCTTCTGTTTCATCCAGCGGAGGGGTGACGGTGTCGAGCAGATGAGCCATCTCCTGTTCGAACTCGCCGAACAGGGCGTTGACTATCTCTTCCTTGTTGTGAAAGTGGTAATAGAGATTGCCCGGACTCATCTCCAGCTCGGCCGCGATGGCGGAGGTGGTGACGGTCGGCTCACCCAGCAGGTTGAACTGGGTGAGGGCGGTGGCCAAGATCCGCTCCCGCGTTCGCCGCTTTGGTTTGCTCTCCATGCTACTCCTTCGGTTGCCGGCGGCTCTTGCCGCCATAACGATGGGTCAACCAATGTTGCAATTGGGTCAGGGAGGCATCCAGTGCCGCGACCGAGCCAGTCCCCGGAGTGAGCAGGGAGCGCTGCTGATCGGCCAGCGCCCCCAGATTGAGCTCAAGCCCATGCTTGGCGAGGATGGGGCCAAGTTCAGCCCGGCGCTGCCACAGATCACGACGGGTATGCTGGAAGGCGTGCTCGCACAGGTGGCGGCGATCCCGATAGCTGAACACATTGGCAAAAAACATTTCGCCATCAGCCTGGGAGGGCTCGAACAGCAAGGCGTCGGCATCCGGGTACTGATGCTTGTAGCGATCCATCCCCACGTGCATGCGCGAATGTATGATGGCGCGAAAGGTCTGGGCCAGCACCACAGGCAAACCACTGTCCACCAGATTGGCGGGGCGCTCGCTGGCGATCCCCGCATCGAACGGCACCAGCGGGTTGATGCAAAACACCAGATCGGCTCCCTCCTGCAGTGCCACCGAGGCATGCAGCGTCTTGATCAGCGCACCGTCCACATAGTGACGGCCATTGATCAATGACGGTGGAAACAGGCCGGGCAGGGCAGCAGAGGCTTGTACCGCCGCCGAAATGGGCACATCGTCGAGCCCCGGGCTGCCAAATGCCACGGCGCGGCCTGTGTCGAGCTCGGTGGCGATGACGAACAGGCGGCTCTTGAGTTTGCGAAAGTCATTGCTGCGGCCACGGCGAGAGAAAAATTGGGTCAGGAAGCGATCCACCCCGCGGCTGTCAAACAAACCTGTCGGGATCGCTTTGGACATGCCTTGCAAGGAGCCGAGTAAGCTTTTGTTCCAGGGGGCGGAGAGGTAATCGGCCAGGCACTCCCACGCCAATGGCGGCAGTGAGGTCAGTCGGTCAAGGTATTCACCGAAAGCGGGGCGCAGCAGGGTAGAGGGGTCGAAAAACTCGCTGCTGTCATCGCTGAGCAGGATCCGCACCAGCTTGTCGGGGGAAATGCCATTGGCCAGCGCCGAGGCAACGACGGCACCTGAACTGACCCCCACATAAATATCGGCCTGTTCGAAACGCAGCCCCTTGATACTGTCGGCCAGGGCGGCGCAGGCTCCGATCTCGTAAATCCCCCCCAGAGGACCCCCTCCAGCGAGGGCAATCGCAATCGTGCTCATGACACAGCCTCCCTTCTCAAGCAAAACCGGCCCAGCAAGAGGGCATGGGCCGGTCAATCACTATGCCAGGCCAAGCAGGTCTGGCCGGTCAGATCAGGAGAGGGTGGTCTCGCCCTTCTCCTTGACATCCTTGGCGACTTTTTCTACCTCGGACGCCAACGCCTTGACCTCTTCTTTCACCTTGGCGATGGGGGCTGCGGCCTTTTTCACCGGTGGCTTCCTGGCCGCCGGTTTCTTGGCGACAGTGGCGGAGGCAGGTTTGGCTTCGGCAGCCGGTGCAACCGTGTCATCCTGTGCATCGACCAGTTGCTGTACTACTTCGGTCAGCTCGGCCATCCGCTTGGAGAGCTTGTCGATATCCTTGCGGGTCGGGATACCGAGGCTGGCAACGGCGCGGGCCACGCGATCCTCGAACACTTGTTCCAGACGGCCCCAGGTCCCTGTGGTCTTGTCAGTGATGGCCGCGATCTTTTCGTCGGCACTCTGACGGGTGCGGGTCTGCAATGCTTCGCCTTCCTGCACCAGGGCTTCGAAGATCTTGCCCCCTTCCTCTTGTGCCTTGGCATAGGCACCCAAGCCCGCCAGCCAGATCTGCTGGGTGGATTCTTTGATGGTCGAGGTGAGCTGGTTGTCGGTCACCGAGCTTGCCAGCGATTTCAATTTCTTGGCCATGATTGTTTCCTTACTGGAGAGTGGGATGAGGTAATGACAACAACCTTGGAACATTCGTTGTGGCATTACTGAGCTTTCATTCTCAGTCTATGGGGAAAAAATAGAGGGTTCTACCTAATAACGGAACAGGCAGTCGTGGTAATTTTGGTCTCGGTCACGAAGATGATGTTCGAATGCATATTTCCAATTGAAGCGTGATATATCTAACGACAACTAACAGCCCAATCAGTAAGGGAATAAATACCATGGACTATTTCATCACGGGGGGCAGCGGTTTTATCGGCCGCCGACTGATAAAAAAACTGCTGCAGCGCCCGAATAGCCGGGTGCATTTCTTGATGCGCGCAGCCCATCTTGAGCGGGTACCCGAATTGCTGGCTTACTGGGGAGTCGACGAGCAAAGGGCCATCCCGATCGTCGGAGACATGACCCATCCCCAACTCGGAGTGAGCGCCACCGAGCAGGAACCACTCGTCGGCAATATCGATCACTTCCTCCATCTCGCTGCCATCTATGACCTCAACGCCAAGGCGGGTATTCAGCAGCAGGTCAATACTGAGGGCACCCGTCAGGCGCTGCAACTGGCCGAACGACTCGGCGCTCGCTGCTTCCATCATTGCAGCTCCATCGCAGTGGCCGGTCTGTTCGACGGCCTGTTTCGTGAAGACATGTTCGATGAGGCAGAACACCTCGACATGCCCTATTTCCAGACCAAGCACGAGGCCGAGGGCATAGTGCGCAAGGAGAGCACCATCCCCTGGCGCATCTACCGACCCGGTATAGTGGTGGGGGATGCCAACACAGGCGAGATGGACAAGGTGGATGGCCCCTATTACTTCTTCAAGACTATCCAGAAGCTGCGGCGCCTGCTGCCGCCCTGGATGCCCGCCATCGGTGTCGAGGGGGGGCGCATCAACCTGGTGCCGGTCAACTTCGTGGTGGATGCCATCGATCACATCGCCCATCTGGACGGAGAGGACAACAAGGCATTTCACCTGACCGACTCCCATCCGATGCGGGTTGGCGACATGCTGAGCACCTTCTCCCGCGCGGCCCACGCGCCCGAGCCAGCTATTCGCATCAATGCGGCCCTGTTCAGCTTTATTCCCCGCCACCTGATGGCCATGCTGATGGCACTGACGCCGGTGCGCCGCATTCGCGATGCCGCCATCGCCGATCTCGGTCTGCCCAAGGATATCTTCCGGCTCATCAACTATCCCACCCGCTTCGACAACCGCGAAGCCCAGCGGGTACTGAAAGGAACCGGCATTGAAGTGCCGCCGCTGCACAGCTACGCCTGGCGGTTGTGGGATTACTGGGAGCGTCACCTCGACCCCGAGCTGTTCATCGACCGCACTCTGCGCGGCCGGGTCGAGGGTAAAGTAGTGCTGATCACCGGTGCTACCTCGGGGATCGGCAAGGCCACCGCGAAAAAGCTGGCCGAGGCTGGCGCCAGGGTGCTGACTATTGCCCGGGACGAGCACAAGATTGCACAGACCCAGGCCGAGTTTGCCGAGCAGGGCTTGACCCTGCAAGTCTATCAGGGAGACATGGCGGACCTCGCCCAAGGGGAGGCTATTACCAAACAGATAGTGGCTGAACACGGCGGGGTGGATATCCTCATCAACAATGCCGGCCGCTCCATCCGTCGCGCCATCGAGGACTCCTTCGATCGTTTCCACGATCTGGAGCGCACCATGCAACTCAACTACTTCGGCACCCTCAAGGTAATCATGGGGGTGCTGCCCACCATGATCGAGAAGAAGAAGGGTCACATTATCAATATCTCATCCATCGGGGTGCTGACCAATGCGCCGCGCTTCTCCGCCTACGTGGCCTCCAAGTCGGCGCTCGATGCCTGGGTGCGCACCGCGGCGTCCGAATTTGCGGACAAAGGAGTCAACTTCTCCATCATCAACATGCCGCTGGTGAAAACCCCCATGGTGGCGCCGACCAAGGTGTATGAGCAGGTGCCCATGATGACACCGGAAGAGGCCGCCGATCTGGTGTGCGACACCATCATCAACAAGCATGTACGGCTGGCTACCCGCCTCGGGGTATTTGGTCAGGTGATCCATGCCCTGGCGCCACGAGTGGCCCAGGTGATCATGAACACCAGCTTTCGCACCTTCTCGGATCCCAAAGAGGGCGGCGAGTCCAAAGCCTCTGCGGATCAGATGGCGGTCTCTACCCTTATCAAGGGCATTCACTTCTAACCTGCTTTCATCGATCAAGAGAGAGCACAAACACCAAGGGCCCGAGCAATCAGGCCCTTTTCGTTTCTGGCTGGGAGCGGGCAAGCAGGGTAAGCAGCAGGGCCGTGGTACGGCACGAGTAGATAAGGGAGAGATGGCCAAGGGCTGCGAGCTCTATGTCCTCCATGCCCGCCATCAGCTGACGGGACTGGGGCAACACAAAGTTGTCATGACTGGTGCGCACCGAAATCCCGGGCACACACAGCGGCACTGCGGCGAAGCGTTGCAGCCAGCCAGAGCCTGGCTCCATCTCCCGCGCGTTGTCACCCAGTGCAATGGTCGCCAGCTGGCTGCCCTGATGGGGCGTCGCCAGGGTAATAAGCTGCGCCACCTTGCCACCGCCGGCCAGGGCAAGATAGTCACGGCACACCAGCCCCCCCATGCTATGGCCAATCAACACCAGCTGAGCGGCACCCGTGGCAGCCAGCACTTCATCGATACGCTTGGCCAGCAGGGGTACCATGTCATCGAGATGACCGAAAGGAGGAGTCAGGGTAACGGTGGCGACCACGTGACCGGCCGCTTCCAGACGGGCTCTTTGTACCCGCCAGATCCCGCGACTGCAACCGTAACCGTGAACCAGCAGCAAGGGCAGGGGGGAGGGGGGAAGCCTGTCCGGCGCCATCAGCAGCCGCTCAAATGGTAGCAGCCAGGTGAAGGTAAACAGATAGGCGAGCATCTCCCAAACCACCATGCGTAACCAGGCCCGCAAGCCGATGGCCGGTGCCGGATAGAAGCGGGAGAACCCCCAGGTCAGCAATACCACCAGGCAGCGCAGCCCCAATAGCGTCAATACCACAAACAGCAGGGAGAGCAGGGGAGAGAGGCCAATGACCAGATGCGCGATGCCCCCGAGGAGCATCACTTCAACCAGCAGCAGTATGAGCAGTTGTCTTGTGATCGTCATGAGCCCATCATCCAGCTTGCTTAAAGCGGATGTCAAATGACCCTTTCATCAATGTGATGATGGCCGCGTAATCGGCCACAGTCTCTCATCATCACCCGCTTTATCTGGATATTTGCAATACTGTATATCCGTACATATACTTGTGTTCACTATCATGAGGAGGACGCCATTATGGCTGTTGAAATCAAATATGTTGTCGTGCGTGGGGGAGTGGAAAAGATGACCTTTGCCAGCAAGAAAGAGGCGGATGCCTATGACAAGCTGCTGGATACCGCCGACGAGTTGATGACCTTGCTGGCGGGGGCACCTGTCAATCTTGAACCCGAACAGCAAGAGACCCTGGCCTTCTACCTGGCCGAACAGCGTGACGTACTGCAAAACGTACTACGCGGTGGCAAGGCGCTGGGGAGTACCAAAGAGGATCCCCAACCAATGGAAGAGAAGGCTGACGCTGACAAACCCAAGGGAAAATCCCTCAAGAGCGTGGCGTGAAGGCAAGGGGAGTGAGGCGCCAGGTTGAAACAGTGAAACAACAAGCTCAAACACCCCAAGCTATTCACAATTTAAGAATTTACAGTCAATTTTACGGATATTTACCCCGAGAAATTTCGAACAAGGGTGCATATCCATTGAATAAACATAGAAAATCGCCCAAACGGGTTACAACAGCCGATGCGGCATCGCACACAGCTGGATTTTTTGTCACATCATGATGCCGATAACCCCATTTATCGGCATCAGCTTTTGAACAGAGCACACGGCTCCCATCCTATAGACCAAGCAAGTGCCACCATGACCTCAATGTTACTTCCACCCGCCATGCCGCTGTTTGACGGCCTTGCTCACCTGGAGGCGGGCAATCCCCAGGTCAATCAGTATCTGGCCAACCTCAGCCTGAACGACGTGCCCGATGCAGGCCTCGTCTACGAACTGGCGGTCGACTGGCTGCTGGAGCAACGCCATAACGAGAACAACTACAAAACGTACCGTAGCGAGCTGACGACATTTCTGCACTGGTGTTTCAGCGAGCTGGCCATCAGCCCGAAAGACCTGACCCGGCGCATCATGATGCGCTATCTCGACTATTGCCAGGCGCCACCAGACCAGCTGATTGCCTACCGCAATGTGGCGCAGTTCATCCTCGACAAAGAGTGGGGAGAACGGCTGCCCAATCCGCTGTGGCGGCCGTTCCTCGGCAAACGGGAGCTGGGACGTGAACTGCCGTATCGCCTGAGTGAGCAGGCAATGAAGACCAAACTCGCCATTTTGTCGGCCTTCTTCCAGTTTCTTATCCAGGAAGAGTACATGGACAGAAATCCGGCATTGTTGCTACAACGAGTCAAGCGGCCAATTCAGCAGGAGACCGATGAGCAGAGCCAGGCCTTCACCGAGCTGCAGTGGTCCTATGTCATGCAAGCGACCGAGCGACTGGCAACCGAACAGCCAGAACAGCATGAACGCAGCCGCTTTCTGATAAGCCTGATGTATGCCTGCTATCTGCGCATCTCGGAAGTGGCAGCCAGACCGGGTTTTACGCCCGTCATGGGCCAGTTTCGCCGTGACGGTAAAACCGGCGTCTGGGGCTATTACATTCCACGCAGCAAGGGTGGAAAACGACGTACTGTGGCGGTGTCTCAGGCCTTGCTGGAAGCGCTCAAGCGCTATCGCACTTTCTTGGGGTTAGCGCCATTGCCGGCCCCCAATGAACAAACACCACTCTTTGTACGCCATAAAGCCGCCGCGCATGGCCGTGAACAGGGAGAGCTCAATGCCAATCTCGGTATCCGTCAACTACGTGAACTGGTGATGACGGTTATCCAGACCGCTGCGAATCTGGCCGAACAGGATGGCTTTACCCAGGACGCCGCCGAGATGTGCAATCTGACGCCGCACTCCATTCGCCACACCGGCATTACCCATGACATCAATCTCAATGGTCGACCCTTATCCCATGTTCAAGCTGACGCGGGTCATGACAGCATAGACACCACCTCCAAATATCTGCACACCGGCAACAGTGAACGGCACGAAAGCGCCAACCATAAACCGCTTGATAGGTTGCATGAATGAACGTGTGTTGGTGTGTCGATGAAGAGTGAGAGATAACAAATCAATATGAGTGATACAGTGGCCAACCGAACACGCGCGCTGATAGGAGCAAGAGCTGACGTCATGAACCATGATGAGCACCAACTCGGTATCGTGTTTCATCTCATAAACAAAACCGCGCATAATGCGACGTTTTGTTAAATGCCCATCCGAAACCGGCCGATAAGCCAGCCCACGCAATTTTGCTGGTTTATCAGGTATTTACTTGGATGGAACGAGAGTTGACCAAAAACTTCATATTTCGCTGGTTTGAATGCGGCTTTTCCGTTGAAGAGGTGGCAAATCTATGTTTCGTTTCTGTGAGGCAGGTCACATATTGGGATAAGGGTACAAATATCCCACCTGTCTATAAACGGCTTATGCGTATGGCATCTGGGCGGGAACTGCCCACGATCTTCAAGGCTTGGGAAGGCTGGCGAATGGCGAATGATTGCCTCGTCTCTCCAACCGGCGTGAGGTTCGACAGACGAAGGATCGAGGCCCTGGCCATCATCCAGGTGGAACGATCCGAAAGGCAATTGGCCGCGTTCTACTGGCGGAAGAAACTCGGTATCAGCTAGACAAAGGGGAGGGGGGTGTAAGCCCCCCTTACTTATCCAGGCCTCTCGAAAAGCTCTCGGCCTTATGCTCAAGCACTACAGCATCGAGAGATATGACAATCTTTCGCGGAGGCATAAAGGGCTCTACAACGTGACAGCAAGCTAGGTCTTGCTCTACGGAATCAATTTCCATCAGGAGATCATCAGAACGGCGTCTAACCAAGTCTCCTTTCTTCAAGTCATGCATATGACTCCCCCAGATGTGGTGGGGCCTAAATGGAAAGCATAGCACACTCATACTGGACGATCAGAAGGGGCGCAGCAGAGGATACATCCGTTGACTTGAGGGTAGAGTTTCTCAGCAGCGTTAATCGCCGCCAATGGACTTGGAAAAAGCCCCAGGTAGATGAGCAGAGAGTCCAGCGGTAGATGGTCACAGCTCCCTCTATGAACCTCATGATCCCCGTTGGGTTGTGCTTGTAGGTTCACATAGAAAAGCTCATCAAAAACAGACATACATATCCTTGCTCGAGGACTCTATCTACAGAGTAACACTCTAAACACAAGGGACAATAGACCGGTCACCTATCTTACCGGCAATCCTTGGCATTTTGTGCTCCATAGAGTTGACCATGTGCGCTGCAGGACAGCATAAACCACTAAAGATGTGATCCAGGGTGCCAGGAGGCTCTGTGCAAAGAATTCCCCCCGTATTACTATACGGGGGGGCAAACTTAAAGTATCGAGGGAATTATGAATACACTGTTCAAATACTACTCATCAACACTTGATTTACTACAACATTTAAACGAACCATCAATAAAATTAGCCACTACAACATCACTAAACGATCCGTTCGAGAAAGAACTGAGTGAAGATTTAGCTCTCAACTTAACAAATAAATTACTAGAAAGAGATGTTTACAAAGACAAAAGTAGACGAAAAATTAATGAAATTAAAAATGATTTAATCATTTCATACAAAAACATCAGCAAAAATTATGGAATAGTCTCACTGACTGAAACACACAGAAACTTACTAATGTGGTCTCATTATGGTAGTGCGCATAGAGGTGTATGCATTGGTTATCAGACCGATATGTTTTCAGCTATAGAGCCAATAAAATATGATGTGCCAATGTTCGACCTAAATCCACAGCGTGTTAGATATGACTCAAAAAGATTTGACAGTGATATCCTTTATGATGGGAATAGAACCATAGATATATTAATGCAAGCCATACGGACAAAGAGCGATGAATGGATGTATGAAAAAGAACACCGCAGTATAATTCCACTTGAATATGCAGATAAGATAGTCGTGTACAAACACGCAAACAGCCAATTGCATTCAATAATGCTGCAGTATGAAAACGAGAACAGAATAATAAAAGACGAGACAAACAAAAATGAAAATTTCGACATTTACAATATAAATAGCAACACAAATAAAATTAACGCCGGATATTTAGTCTCACGCGTTGCACATTATGACGGAGTCATGATACTCAAAAACATTTCAATAAAAAAAATAAACTCAATATACTTGGGTAGTAAGTATGAAATCAAAGACACAAAGCCAATTATAGAATATCTAAAATCAGATCCAGAACGTTTTGAACATATAAAGCTCTTTAAATATGAAGTTAATAAAAATGACTTCGTTCTTGATTTAATACCATTAAACAATAAATCACCACTAGACAAAGAACTAGAGAATAGAGCCCTTATTTACCACTTATAATAGCGCCCAGTGGTGCTATGGCATTCCTCCTCCCTCAGACTCGAATAGCCTTAAAAGCCGGTTTAGCAGGGAAGGGGGTGATCCAGTCTCGGGGCTATATCTGCGTGTTCCGCCGCGAGACTTTAGAGGGCCAAATTAGCACCAAGGGGCGGCTTATAGGGGCTACCGCCCCCGTCCTTTAGGGCTTAGGCATCCTTATTTAACATAAATAATGCCATGTCGCGGTTAAGTTTTTATACCCGTTCATGTTTATAGTTATGACCTGTCATCCGATGGCGCGTTTTTGGTATCGCCGCCGGCGAAGAGGGCAGCATTGTATTTCCGGCGCAGGGTATCCCCATCAGGGTCGCAATACACATCCACCGGCTTGCCCTGGTACTTCACCACCGCATGACAGCCGCTTACAGCATCCACGCTGGCAAGCTCATCCGGCCAATCATCGCTATAGAGCGGTTGCACCGCGTCACCCTTGCGCAGTGAGAAGCAATACTCAACGCGATACTCGCCCCGGTGATCCTTCACCAGGACATGACAGCTAATGATGATCCGATGCCCAGCGAATGGCCCTACAGAAAGAACCCCGCTAGGAGACGCAGCAGGAGCGCCGCCAGGACGTACCCCATCAGCGGGAGCACCATCCACCTCCCCAGGAACCGAAGAGGCGTCAGCAGCAGCCTGAGAGGCCTTAGCAGGAACATCAATATACTCAGGCTTGATGAAGCCAAAGAATACACAAAGCCCCCACACCGCCAGAAAAAACAGAATTTTAGGATCTCGTAGTATCGAGCTGCCCGCGATTGTATCCGAGACTTTACCGGTTGTAGTTGAGTCATAAAGCTTGAAAACATACTTGGGCACCTTATTGAATGGCTTGGCTTGCAATACATCAGACATGGACGAACCGGAGTTATCCGAGAGGTGTAATACCGTCTTGTAACGACCACCTATCCCCAATATCGCCATATTTGTATGCCGAATGGCTGTTTCGGCAGAAGCTCGAATTACCTGGTGCACCTTTTTGATGTTCGGAGTCGTAAATACAAAGTCCCAGTTATGGTGACGGTGCATATCAAAGGCCACATCTATGGTTTCCGGTCGCCCATCGTTTTTAGCTGCATCCGGCCCACCTGGATAATCCAGCCGGTCTAAATCAGTCTGCCGCCAGGAAGGCGGAAATATCCGTTGCACCTCATCGACCAGGAAGAACACGCCTTTGGGTGCCCAGTGATAGAAGCGAGCAAAATGATCCCGTCCCTCCTGGGATTCGGTTTCGATATACGTTACCTGGAAGTCATCGGGGACGGCCTTGCCCAGTACCTCCCTGCACCGCTCAGCCGTGAAGCCGCGCACGTTGGTAACGATGTGACGGCCAGCCTTGATGGCGGGTATCACATCGGTGTGAATGGCCCCTGACGACTTGTAGGAGCCTGGAGCGCCGTGGTGGATCTTGATAGACATTTACCACCCCATCATATTGAGCATGAAGCGGGTAACAAACGCCTGGGCGAGGATGGTTAACCCTTTGTCCAGGTGAATGTATAACAGTATCCCTTTCATGGTCGGCGGCAGGGAATTAAAGGATGACGACAGCAATTCACTAAAGTGAACGTTCACCAATATTTCCTTGGCGACATCCCAGGTAAACGTCAACAGAAATAGTTTGAACTCTACCCACTGCACCGCCAAGCGGATGGCCAGCCACGCGCCAAACTGCACCGCCAATTGATATATATCGGCGAAAAACGAATTAAAGAACTCTCCAAGCCATTCCATATATCACCTCTTAAATATGATCATCAGCGCAATGAAATAGAACACAAACATCATTATCGCGGCGAGCGTCTGCCAGTAGTCCCCCGTTGGCGGACAAACCGAATAGGTTTTTCCCTGGTGACTGAATAAATCAAGGCACTCCATCGGGTCAGCAGAACCGGACAGGCTAAAGGTAAAGACCTTCTGCACATCGTCAGAAATAGTCGTGTATTTGTCTGTCAGCGACTTGTTGGCATCATCGAGTTTCTTTTGCATCGCAGGCACATCAAAGAAACAGTCTTTTCCCTGGCAAGCAGAATTATATTTACTGCCCTGGACTGCAAGGGGGTTATCACCGGATCCAGGCATTTTACTGTAATCAATGTCACTACCCTCACCATCGCCACTACCTGAGCCACTACCATCACCCCCAGCACCGCCGTTCCCTTTGAGTATTTCGGCAATCGCCTTGATATTGCGGTTCATTTCAATACTGTTATTCCGCAACTCTTGAGACGTATTCCAATGAAAACTACTAAATGTGGTGTCAAGGTTATGAACGCTCTCTTTTATACTGTTAACATCATATTGATACCCCCTCACTAAATCATAAAAGTTACCCCCTATATTATTTTGAGCGAAATCAGGGCCAAACGTATTAAGATGAAACTGTTTCAGTTCATCATACAATTTTGAGTCATCCCCATCTTTGTCCCCGCCAGGAGATGAAGAACCTAAAGAATCAAGCTTGGCGTTTATTGCATTCAAATATTCATTAGATGTGTTAATTCCACCCAAAAGCTCAGCGCTGTTATTTTTAGTCTGAAGAACATCATTAGACATTTTATCCAAATGGTAGAGAGCTGTTCTCATATCCCTAGCAAATGATTCAGCACTATGAGTAATAGAATTAATGTTATTAGAATCCCGCTTAGTGCCATCCATCAACTGACGAAAAGCAAGACCCAGGTTTTTATTTAGTTTAGCAACGGAACCAGAAACAGAAGTCCCAGTGGCATCACCGACAACGGGCTGAAAATCAAGCCAACCATCAATCGGCTTAGTTCCCGAAGAACCCTCACCAGGAGTTTTACCACTGCCATCCGAATCGCCATCACCGCTGCCATTATCTGACAAGCTACAAGCCGAACCCGTTGTTTCAACAGGCCCCATAGTGTTAGCTAAAGGCAACTCTACGCAAACACCCTTACAATCAACGAGACAGCCACCTAAATCAGAACCTTCAAATTTAAGGCAAACAGGAAGACGTGTCGCCATAGTGACATTACCCAATGGAACACCAGTAGGACACCCCATAACAGCGAATGCAAACGATGGAAAAAATAATAAAAGCCAACCTATGCGCACACAGCCCCCAATATGAAAAAAGGCGACCGAAGCCGCCTTAGATTGAAAAGGATGTTCGCCATCCCTCGACAAAGAACAAAAACCAGAGCGTCCCGATAAGCAGGGACATGGCTTAGGCTTTGCGAATAAGGCTGATCAGGATGCCACAGCCAACAACCAGAGCGACAACCATCATCACCTTGGGTGAAGTGGCATTCACATCGGCCTGAGCCGCTTCAAGTGCCTTGCCCGCAGCATCAGCCGCCCCTGTCCCTTCTGCAAAAGCAGAACCGGAAACAGCAGCAACAGCAGCGATACAACCGTTACGGAACAAGCCTGAAAGTTTTTGCATTATATTTATCCTCTTTTTGCACCAACAATGACACGGGCAATAGCGCCCAATTTGAGGCCAGCGACCCAGATGATTAATCCAAAGCCAAAGGCCATCGTTACCGTGGATGTATCGAATTCAAACCAGCTCGATATATCCGTTAATTTGGTGTGCTCCTGGACAGTCAAGAGCACGTATTGACAGGCATCCCCCTCAGCAAGACGGGCATATCCCTCAGAGGTAATATTTAAACAAAGCATTATCGCGCCCTCGTCGTCGCTCGCTGCGCGCTCTCGCTCCTCCTCCTCGTTGCGCGGCGGTTATACCGGCTTTTTGGTAGGCTGGAAGCCAACAACAACGTTTCGGGTCGGATTCTGGGGATCCGCTTCCAGGATAAGATCCACCGCTACCAATTTAGGGCAGTCGGCCAGCTCTTTAATAGTCGGTGAATCATTGCGCAGGGCCAACTGGCGAACCTCATAGCCCCAGGAGGTGATATTGCACTCCGGCTTGTTTACGTTATTGGCTACCGCCAGATATTCCACCTGGGCGAAGTCATAAGGCACAGGCGCGCCAGATTTACGGGAAACGCCATAACCATGAGTCACACGAGTGACCAGAACACCAGTTAGCAGAGACATATTATTTACCCTTTCTTTGAAGAACCTGATTTTTAGGTCGATACCAAATTATGTGCACCCGATAAAATCTCAGGTGGCAGCGGCATTCTTAACCGTGCGGGAATATCATCTTCTCCCAGGTGCGCAGTTAATTGGTTAACAATCTTCTCTGGGGCTAACCCCTCAATGTTTGCTAACCAATTGACAAGGCGGCCTGCCATCCGAGACATATTAAAAACGGCATTGTCCCTGGACGTTTTGAATTTATTCTTAAACGTGGTCACACGAACCGGCACAGTATCTTCCTGGGAAACTGCATCCAGCCATTTAGCAAATTGCGGATACATCCCCGAAAAATAGGGGTCAGGGTTTACCAGGACGTCCAGTGGAATAATTCTATCCTTGTTGTGTAATTCGCCTTCGGCGCGAACCCAATTAGGATGCTCCTCAGACTGCATCTGTTTTCCCTTTTCATATATGCGAGCGCATTTACCGTTTATCCGGCTACCCACATAAAAGGAACATCCCTTGGTCGGCACCATGCCAAAGCGCTTGGCGATACCCTTGGATATTTCGGAGATCACGAACTCACCTGATTCGATTTTCATCCAGGAAGGCGCACGGCCCCGTTGCGGATGAAACTCGCCAGCCTCAGCGGCAGTGATCGCGCCCTGGTAACTGATGTGGTCGCCGCTGTAATCGTCCAGGGCCAAATCCACCCGCGTGATCCGCACCGATGGAATGTGAGAGATAACAGAGTGCAGAGCCTGGAAGTCCAGGGCCGCACAACCCACACCGGAAAAACTGACCATGCAACCGTGGTTAGCTGCACCCCAACCAATCAGGCCGCAGGGGAGGCCATCACACAGCAGGTCAGCCGAATTGGCGTAGCCATGCAGACCGGAGCGGCGAGGGCGCATAGTGAAGCGCGGCTCAGGAATGGGAACACCGATGCGGGTGTTCAGCTCCTCCAACCATGTCTCCAGCTCAGCGCAGCAGAGGGTGTCCAGGAACTGGACGCCGTAGCTGTCGATCAAGTCGTTATACGCTTCCCAATACTTGGCACCCTCGACCACCTCAAACTCGGAGAACTTGAGCAGGTCAGCGCAGACGGCTTTGAGCTCTTTGCGCATGTCGGCCCGGGATTTGTAATTGGAGTGCAAGGCCCGCTCCATCATTTCGGTCATGGACGGGGTAAAGACGGGGGCAGGGGACTTGGCTATACCTTTGAGGCTCACCCGCTCGGAGGCCTTGTCGTATACCCGCGCCACGGTCGCAGGGGCAGGGGCAACGCCCAACCGCTCAGCCTTGTCATAAAGCCGTTCTGTCACCTTGTCGAAACGGGCGAGGGGAGCAAAGCCCACCGGACGCTTCCACAGGTAACGCAGCCCCTCAACGGGCGGGGCAGACAGCGCCGCCTGGATGGCCTTGTTCTGGGTATCGAAGCGGGGGATGGCCTTCAACAGGGCACCTTGCTTGGCTAACTCAACCATCTGGCGCAACTCAGTAGGTGCCCAGGTGAAGGAGAGATAGTCGATCAGGGTCTTATGGCCGCTCATAGCTGCTTATCCCAGGAGGTGGCCACCAAGCCAACCAGGGTAGCCAGCAGGCAGAGCACCAGCAGCAGACCAAAGCCGACAACAAAGGGCTGGACGCTCACATCCAGGTTGTCGCCGATAACCCCATTTATCGGCATCACGGATCTATGACCAGTCATCGAAAAACACTCCCTGGTCATAGAAGTCTTGCCATGTGTCCTGGGTCACCTCGACCAGCTCAAACGCCGTATCGGGGTAGGTCATGGACAGGTAGATCCGCATTTCATGCAGGTCGCGAAACATCTCAACCTGACCCGCCACACAGGCGGAGTAATCGCCGGTTGGTTCTGCCTGCCAGTAGACCTTGCGCTCAATGAGCGCGGGCAGATCCTGGTTTTGTGGGCTAGAGTGGGTCATATATCACACAATCAAATGGTTGGTTGATGCATTCAACCATGTGGCGAGTTGATTGGAAACAAGCTGTTTTTCGCCAAAATCGGTATGATGGGACGATTGTCTAACCACTCAGGAGACAAAAATATGGACTCTAAAACGCTGCTTCTGGCCTACATGAGGGCCAAAAAGTACAGCCAATTCCAGGAAGTTGCCGCAGACCTAGGATTTACCAGCTCATACATATCAGCTGTGAACAAAGGAAAGTCGCAACTCACTGATGAGACTGCGAAAAAGCTTGCCGAGGAAATTGGCTTGGATGCCAAAGAAGTGCTGTTAAGTCTGGCAGCCGTCAGAGCAACAGACCCCGAACTCAAACAGGCCTGGTATGACATCCTGGCGAAGTACACCAAAGGAGCCGGAACGGCTGTAGCCCTTATGGCTGCGGTGTTCCTGACCCCTAGCCACGGGCATGACCTAACCGCGCATAATGTATATTATGTTAAATTGAGTATCTTGTTTTCTGTTCCCCTAAATTGAACTGTGTATAATGGAAACAAATGATCCTATCTCCGACCGGATATCTTAAGTGGCTGAATTAACATCAGAACAACTAAAACCCGCTTTCGCGATTGAACAGTTCCCTGCACTTAGCGAGCTAGAACCCATTCCCTTCGCTGCCTTGCAACCCAGAGTGATTTCCGGCATCAAGCGCCTCGCCAGTTTTGATGGTGATTGCCCGGTCATGCTGCTCAATGGTTTCCCCGGCGCTGACTATGAAGGTGTGTGCCAGACATTGATCGCTGCCTCCAATGGCAAGGATGGTGACCTGTTTGACCTCTGTTATACGGAAAACTTGAACAACCCGTTCAAACCGATCTGGTTGCGTCTGCAACCCGGTACCGGCATCGAGTTTTGCGAAATGGTTGGCGAACTGCTCAAACTGATGAGCCACCATCTGGATGCCGAGCGTCTGGTCACTCGCATCATGCGCAAGCAGAACAACGATCCCAAGATCGATGACTTTCTTTCCGATCTGGCGGCCCATGTGGCTCAAGGACTCGAATTCCAGCACCCTGTGCTCATCAACCTGCTGATCCACCATGAAGATCAGGAAGCTCCGGTGATTTATGGCCGGGATCTGAACTGGGATACCCTGTTCGGCTCCATCAACTATCAGACCGAACAAGGCTCTGTTTACGCCAACCAGCATCTGCTGGAGCCGGGTCTGTTGCGTCAGGCCAATGGCGGCTATCTGATATTGCAACTCGACGAGCTGCTGGATCAGCCCCACCTCTGGTTCAAGCTCAAGAATGCCATTCAGAAAGGCGAACTGGACTGGAATGCCTATCAGGAAGGCAAGACCCTGACTCCCTTCTTTACCCCGGAAGCGACCCCCATCAAGCTCAAGCTGATCCTGGTCGGTGACCGCCTCGAGGTATCCGAGTTCCAGATGCTGGACAGGGACATGTCCGAGCGCATCTTCCTTCGTGCGGATCTGGTATCAGAGGTCAACATTGATGAAGACCTGCCTGAATTTCTGCAGTATCTGGCATGGTTACGCGAGCGTTGGACACTGCTGGACTTCACCCCGGCCGCCCTCGCCGCCCTCTGTCGCCATGCCAGTCGCCTGTGTGACCATCAGGAGTGGCTCTCTCTGTCCGAGATACAGCTCGGTGCCATCATGCGCATGGCGGACAGCCTGGCCCGTGAAATGGAAGCCGAAACCGTGACTGATGAGCATATCCGGTTGGCCCTTGAAGAGCAGGACTACCGCCTAAATTATCTGGTTGAACAGTCTGATCAGGGCGTCATTGACGGCCAGATCCTGTTGCAAACCGATGGTGAGGAGATCGGCCAGATCAATGGCCTGTCCGTCATTCAGGTCTCGGGTCATCCCTATGATTTTGGCGAACCTGTACGTCTCACCGCGACCGTGCATCTGGGCGATGGCGACATAGCGGATGTCGAACGAAAAGCTGAGCTGGCTGGCCATATCCACGCCAAGGCGATGATGATCATTCATGGTTATCTCTCCAACAAATTTGGTGCAGAAACCCCCTCGCCGCTCTCTGCCAATCTGGTGTTCGAGCAGTCCTATCATGAGATCGATGGTGACAGCGCCTCTCTGACCGGCCTGTGCGCCCTCCTCTCTGCCCTCGCCCGCCAGCCCATCTATCAACACTTTGCCGTCACCGGCGCGGTCGATCAGTTCGGCAATGTGCAGGCGGTAGGTGGTGTGAACGAGAAGATTGAAGGCTTCTTCCGGGTGTGCAAAATCCATGGCATCACAGGTAAGCAAGGCATCATTCTGCCGAGCACCAACATCCAGCAGTTGAACCTCTCAGACGAGGTGATTGCCGCCGTCGAAGCAGGTCAGTTCCACATTCATCCGGTGGACCATGTGGAAGAGGCTATCGAGCTGCTGACTGGCTGTGTAGCGGGTGAGCCGGACATGCTGGATACCCTGTTTGGCCGGATCCAGCAGCGACTGGACGAATTGAATGGCACCGCGTTCAAGGGGGGCTTGATCCGCCGCCTGCTGGGCCGGTTGTTCAGCCTGTAATAAAGAAGAGATCGGAGTTGTTTAGCGCACAAGTGTACGCTAAATTGGCCCGGCTTTGACCCATATGAAGGATAAACAGCGTGACCGTAGACAATACCACCATTGATCCCCGCCTTTCCCTGTGTGAACAAGGCAAAGACTCGTTTACCCGTGAAGAGCTGCTCGCCTGCAGCCGTGGCGAATTATTTGGTGAGGGTAACAGTCAGCTGCCCGCCCCCAACATGTTGATGATGGATCGCATCGTCAAGATCAACGACAACGGTGGTGAGCACGGCAAGGGCGAGATCCTGGCAGAGCTCGACATTACGCCGGACCTCTGGTTCTTTGACTGCCATTTCCCGGGTGACCCCGTTATGCCAGGCTGTCTGGGTCTGGATGCAATGTGGCAACTGGTCGGCTTCTTCCTCGGCTGGAAAGGCGGTCCGGGCAAAGGCCGTGCACTGGGTGTGGGTGAAGTGAAATTCACTGGTCAGATCCTGCCGACCGCCAAGAAAGTGACCTACAAGATCACCTTCAAGCGCGTCATCAACCGCAAACTGGTCATGGGGATCGCCGATGGCGTCGTGGAAGTCGATGGCCGTCCCATCTATAGCGCCAGCGATCTGAAAGTGGGCCTGTTCAAAGATACCACTGCATTCTGATCGACTGATTTAGTGGTAATGAAGAGATAACGTAAAGGGGCCTCAATGGCCCCTTTCCTTTTGTAATGAGTGATGAAGTACCAATTACTTCATGAAGAGGCCTGAACCCCGCCCTTCCATGGCGTCTCGCCAACCACCAAGCCAATGCCCTCGGGCATCCAGGCATTGGTACGGACACGCTTCTTTCTGTTTGCCGACCACGCCAGCCTGATAACCACGAGCGCGAGCTCTTTCCAGACGGTCCCGTTTTTGTCTCTTCATCATCTACGACCCTCTTCGTGGAACAAAAAAAGCGACCAATTTTTCATCGGTCGCTTTCATCTTTACCCCACGAGATGGGCAGGGTCAAACAAAAAATGTCATGCTATCCGGTCATTGTGACACAAGACACTGAACCACATTAATTTTTAGTGACATCCCATTTTATCGTTGGTAACGGCGCAGCCAGGTAAATGGCAGGGCCAGCAGAGTCAGCCAGAACAGGCTGCCACCACCACCACTGCCACCATCCTGACCGGTCTGGTTATTGACCGGCGCATTGGCGACCACATAGCTTGCAGGCTCGTTGTTCTTGTAATCGGCAACGGCTGGCGTCAGCTTCACGCTAACGATGGTTGAATTGGTACGATTGTTGAGATCGCTCTCGCTGTTATAGCGAAAAGCCGTCGCAGCGACAGTACCATCCGTGCTGATGCCGCTGGCATATGCGATGTGATAGAAGTAGCCGTTCTGAGCGCATTTTTTGGCGCCAGCATCGTCGAGACCACAAATCAGGTCGTTCAGATACCAATTTTTACCGGTCGCGGCGTTGAGCAGGAAACCTTCCTGCATGCGGTTGGTGCCATTGACCACAGGTTGGGTCTGGTGACGAGAATCACGCCAGCCCACGACCATGTTGTGGTTGTTGATGGCGGCAGCTTCCGAGCCTGCACCGCTGATTGGGCTGTCTTGCAACGGTACACTCGCCGTCTGTTTGGTATTCAAGTTGAACACAAACATCTCGACCGGGCGGTTTTGACCCTTGTTGATGCGATAGCGCTGGTTGCCAATCACATAACCGTTGTCATTGACCCCCACAGCCCAGCTGTGTTGCAGCTTGGCGTCATCCTTGCCCGGCTCGCCTTCGGCCAGCGGTATGGTCTGGGTGGTACCGACCTTGCCACCGGCCAGATCCAGCGTCCAGTATGCCGCCAGGTTGCGGCCATCCAGGTAGTTGCTGCCAATTTCACCGGTGGAGGAGTAACCCACACCATACAAGCTGCCATTGACGTTGGCGACCCCGAGGGCCGACGCCGTCTGGATCACTTCGTTACGGCCACGGGAATACTCGTTGGCCTGGATCAGCTTGTTGAAGGTGCCAGTGCTGTTGAGCAACCAGAAGCTGGCCTGGGTGTTGAGGCCCGGGCAGTAGCGGTAGTCGCCATACTGGCCGTCGTTACCGGAGAAGCACCAGTTGTAGGTCTCGGAATTGACGGCGATGTTCTTGCCAGTGGCAGCGGTGCCGGTCACCAGGTACTGGCCGTTATCCAGCTTTTTGATGCTGGTTGGCACGCTCAGGCTGTGGGTGCTGGCGCCATCCTTTAGGCTGACGGCGTTACCTTCCTCGACGATGGCAAATGCGGTGCGCAGCTTGCCATCCATCTTGTAGCCCACACGAGTGCCCGCTACGTCACCCAAAGCGGTAACCAAGCCATCAGTTTCGTTGCTGACTAGGTCACCCACGTTGCTGCGCTGATCGGTTTTGGCCAGAAAGTCGACACGCCACTGATACGCAAAGTTGCTCTTGTCGTTCCAGAAGGCGTTGCAAACCGAGTTCGAGAGCATGCAGCCCTGCTCAAAACGGAAACGATCGACCAGGAAGTCAGCAAACCGCACAGTCGAGAAGTGCTCGGCCATGTCGTTTTTGGTGTTGATCCCGACTAGCCCGTTGCCATCGGCACTGATCGCGCTGGCGAATCCCTTGTCAGACCCGTCGACAATGGTGAAAAAGGGGCTTTGTGCCGCCTGGGCGTGCAGGCTGGCGCTGACCAGAATGGCCAGCATGGATAATTGCTTTTTCATCTACTTCCTTAGTCCTGATGTTTCAACGCTTCCAACTCCTCCCAACGGGAGAAGGCTTGTTCCAATGCAGCCTCTGCTGCATTCAGGGCATCCAGTTTGAGCTGGGTTTGATCGCTCGGCAACGCGAAGAAACCGGGATGGTTTACCTCCGCCTGCAGAGCATTCAGCTCAGTCTCCAGCTGTTCCAGTCGGGCCGGTAGATTATCCAGCTCCAGCTGCAACTTGTAAGAGAGTTTTTTGACTTTAGAGGCAGCAGGGCTTGCCACAGCGACAGGCTCTGGCGTTTTGACCTGAGCCGCTTTTGCCGCCAGCTGTGTGCTCTGCTGGGCCCGCGTCGCCATCATGTCGGCATAACCGCCCACGTAATCGCTGATACGTCCATCCCCTTCAAACAACCAGCAACCTGTCACTGTATTGTCGATAAAGCGACGATCGTGACTGACCAGCAACAGGGTGCCAGGATAGTCCGCCAGCAGCTCCTCCAGCAATTCCAGCGTTTCGACATCCAGGTCATTGGTTGGTTCATCGAGGATCAGTAAATTACTGGGCTTCAAGAACAATTTGGCCAACAGTAAACGGTTTTTTTCGCCCCCTGACAAGGCTTTCACAGGGGTACGTGCCCGCTTGGGTTCAAACAGGAAGTCCTGCAGGTAACCCAGAATGTGACGGGAACGGCCGCGCACCATCACTTCCTGCTTGCCCTCCCCCACGTTGTCCATCACCGTCTGCTCGGGATCGAGCTGATCGCGATACTGGTCAAAGTAGGCCACTTCCAGCTTGGTGCCCCCCTTGACCAAACCACGGCTGGGCTCGAGTTGGCCAAGCAGCAACTTGATGAGGGTCGATTTGCCGCAACCGTTAGGACCCACCAGGGCGATCTTGTCGCCACGCAGCACCTGCAGATCCAGCCCCTGGAACAGGGTACGATCGCCGAAGTCCAGCCCCAGCCCTTCGGTTTCGAACACCAGCTTGCCGGAACGATTCACATCGTCCATTTGCAGCTTGGCCTTGCCCTGCAGCTCGCGACGCTGGGAACGCTCCATCCGCATCGCCTCAAGGGCACGTACCCGGCCTTCGTTGCGGGTACGGCGCGCCTTGATGCCCTGACGTACCCACACCTCTTCCTGGGCCAGCTTGCGATCGAACTCGGCATGTTGCAGCTCTTCAACCCGCAGTGCCTCTTCCTTGCCTTGCAGATATTCGTCGTAGTTGCCAGGCCAGGAGGTGATCACGCCGCGGTCGAGATCGATGATCCGGGTCGCCAGCTTGTGGATGAACTCCCGATCGTGGGAGATGAAGACGATGGCGCCGCGAAAATCCTTGAGGAAATCTTCCAGCCAGTTGATGGCTTCGATATCCAGGTGGTTGGTCGGCTCATCGAGCAGCAGCAGATCCGGATCGCAGGCCAGCGCACGGGCCAGGGCCACTTTACGCAACCAGCCACCGGACAGGCTGTCCAGGGTTGCATCGGGATCGAGGTTCAGCAGGGTCAGTACCTGGCTGATGCGGGTCTCGAACTGCCAGCCATTCTGATAGTCGAGCTGTTCTTGCAGATCGCTCATGATGCGTATGTTGGCATCGCTCGGATCGTGGGCCAGCTCCATGGAGATATGGTGATACTGCTTGAGCAGCTCGCCGACACCGGCCAGCCCTTCGGCCGTGTAGTCAAACACAGTGAGGTCACTCGATGCAGGCGGATCCTGCTCGAGGCGAGTCACTTTCAGATCCTGCTGCTGTACCATGCGCCCGTCATCGAGCGGCAGTTCGCCGGCAATGATCTTCATCAGGGTGGACTTGCCCGCCCCGTTGCGCCCGACCAGACAGAGACGCTCACCGCGCTCAATGCTGAGCTCGGCATTGTCGAGCAGCGGGAAATCACTGAACGACAGACAAGCGCCGTGCAATGTTAATAAAGCCATGTTTCTTCCTTTTTACCTGATGAAAAAAGCGGGGCCAGATACTCTCTGCCCCCCTTTTTCTCTATTCGTGCTCAGCCGTGACTGGCCTGCGCAGTTACCCAGACACCGAGTTCTGCCAACGTAAAGGGCCAGCCAAGTTCGCGACCGGCCTCATCGCGCAGCACCGGAATGCGTACCCGATAAGCAGCGAGCCATTCGGCATCATTGATGATGTCACACTGGCGGGTCTGGCTGGCCAATCCGGCCTCCTCCACCAGCTGCCATGCCTGTTCGCACAGGTGGCAGCCGTCGGTGTGAAACAGGGTCAGCATCAAGCCTCCGCTGGCACGTCGGCGTGGGTGATGCTCCAGCAGTTGTGGATATGCTGGTTGCGCTCGAAGTCCTTGGGACGCGTCTTGCTCGTGATGTTCTGCGCCTTGAGGCCAGCGGCCTCGAGCCCGGCCAGATCCATCTTGAAGTGACGCTTGTTGTTGGAGAACACCAGGGTGCCATCGGCCGCCAGCAGACGCTTCAAGTGCTGCATCAGCAGCAGGTGATCGCGCTGCACGTCGAAGCTCTCATCCATCCGCTTGGAGTTGGAGAAAGTCGGCGGATCGATAAAGATGAGGTCGTACTGATCGTCCGCTTCCGACAGCCACTTCAGGCAATCAGCCTGCACAAACTTGTGCTGACGGCCCACCAGCGAGTTGAGACGCATGTTGTCCTGCGCCCAGTTCAGATAGGTGTGGGACATGTCGACCGTGGTGGTCTCGCTGGCACCGCCCAGACCCGCATGCACTGTGGCACTGCCGGTATAGGCAAACAGGTTCAGGAAGCGCTTGCCCTTGGCCATCTGGCCCAGCATGCGGCGAGTCTGACGGTGGTCAAGGAAAAGGCCGGTATCCAGGTAGTCGTAGAGGTTGACCCACAGACGGGCACCGTACTCCTGCACCTCCATCCGGTGCTGCTCTGCGGCGAGCTTCTGATACTGCTGTTTGCCCTCCTGACGCTCGCGCACCTTCAGGATCACCTTCTCGCCGTCCATGCCAGTCACCTTAATGGCGGCCTGCACCATGTCGAGCAGACGCTGGCGAGTTTTCTGGGTGGGGATGTCTTTGGGCGCGGCGTACTCCTGCACCACCAGGTAATCCTGATAGCGGTCGATGGCGGCATTGTATTCCGGCAAGTCCGCATCGTAGAGGCGGTAGCAGTCGATGCCCTCTTTGCTCGCCCATTTCTCGAGGGTTTTAAGATTCTTGCGCAGACGGTTGGCAAAGTCCTGCGCCACCTCTTTCTGGGAGGCCACGGAATCCAGTGCAATCTGGTAGTTGCGCAGCTGACATTCAAGCGCCCCGTTGAACAGACGATATTGCTTGTCGGCACGCAGACGCAGACAGCTCAGCAGCTCGGGCGAGGCAGAGAGAATGGATACGCGCCAGCCCTGGAAGCCACGACGCAAGGCATCGCCGAGTGCCTGATGCACTTCGAGCAAGGCCGGAAACTCGCCGAGACGCTCGCCATAGGGCGGGTTGGAGATAAGCATGCCGACTTGACGGGCTTCCCCCTGACTCACTTCCCCTTCAACAACGGCCGGCATCGGCAGCGGATTTTCAAGCTGGGTCACATCGGCTTGCTTGAAGGTGATGAGGTGGGCCACACCGGCCGCCTTGGCGTTGTCGCGGGCTTTCATGAGCACACGGGGGTCGGCATCGCAGCCAAACAGCTTCACTTCGCAGCGTTGCATGCCACGCTTGGCGCGCACCTGGGCTTCCATCATCAGGCTCTGCCAGAGTTCGCTGTCGTGTTGCAGCCAGCGATCGAAACCGAAGCGCTCGCGGCGCAGCGCCGGCGCCATGTCGGCGGCGATGAAGGCCGCTTCGATCAACAAGGTGCCGGAACCACACATGGGGTCCATCATGGGCTCACCGGCCCAGCCGCTACGGGCAATCATGGCACAGGCCAGGTTCTCTTTGAGCGGTGCTTCGCCTGTGCCCTGACGATAGAAACGTTGGTGCAGCGCCGGGCCTGACAAGTCCAGCGTGATATTGGCCTTGCCTTTGCCCAGATGCGCCATGATGCGAATATCCGGCGCCTTTTTGTCCACATCCGGGCGCACATGACCGCGTTTGGTGAAGCGATCAACGATGGCATCCTTGATCTTCAGCGCACCGTACTGGGTATTGCGAATGGCCGGGTTGGTACCGGTAAAGTCCACCGCAATGGTGGAGGTGCCGGAGAAGTGCTCTTCCCAAGGGATGGTGTGGGCGCCCAGATAGAGATCCAGATCGTCGTTCATCTGGAATTCGGACAGCACCAGCACGATGCGGGAAGCAAAACGGCTCCACAGACAGGCCTTGTAACCAATAGCCAGTTCGCCTTTGAAGTGAACGCCGGCGACAGTCTCACGGACCTGCTCTGCGCCCAGTGTGGTCAGCTCGTCGGCCAACAGGTTTTCCAGCCCCTTGGGGCAGGTTGCAAAAAATTCTTTCATCACGCTCACGGGGATGCCATAAAAATAGTGCCGCATTATACCTTAAGAGCCGATCCGGAGCAGCAAAAGCTTCGCGCTGGCTCTACAAACAGGGCCCGTGGACAGGTACAGGCAAGCCTGCTCCCCATCCCCATTTATCTGACATACGCAAGAAGGCTTGGCCAATTGACATATAGGAACCTGATGGAGATGTGATGCTCATGTGGGTCAGCTTGTGGGTCAGCTATAGACGAGCGGTCATCAGATGACCCCGGATATTCATTGCCTCGTCAGAGCAAGATGCTATGTAATGGCGTCCATATCCGGGTATGAATGCTCCACCGTTATTCACACTAATTGCCATATCTGACAGGCGTCAAACAAGACTCATTGCGTTATTATCTTTCCGACAGAGCAAGTCCTTTCTGTACCCCGTGTTTTGCCCTCCCGTTATCGTCCGTAAACCGGGAGGGCTATTTTTTTGGGCGCGGCCTGGCGATAGCCTATTTATGCCGGACTGTCATATCTATCAGGTTTCAGAAGAAACAATTCCCTCTAACATGACCCGGCTGTTGAAACAAACCATCCATTCCTTCTGTCGTGTGTGTTTTACGCCCTCTTATCCTGTTTGGTAGGAGGGCTTTTTTGTGGGCATAACATGAGAGGCAAAAAGTACTATGGCGCGACAGAAAAGGGGCTATTCACCAAATAGGATGGGCATTGAGGAGCAACAACAAAGGGGCAAAAAAATATCGGACGAACAAAATCAGACTAAATATTGAGCACGTTTACTTGGATGAGTATCAGCTCACCTGACGATATTGTGTCTGGGTTGCAACTCTGGCGGCCATGCGGTTGTTCATCACCTTGATCACACCAAAGCGCGGCAGGATCTTGCTGGTAGTCAGTATCAGATCCTCAGTCAGATTGAGGCACACGCTGGCCTGTTCACCTGCTTCGATCACCATGAACTCCCCCTTGCCATGAGGTGTATTCATGCACACCAAGGATCCGGTTTCAGGAATAATAAAGGGGTGGACCTCACCAAAGAACCAGCTTTGTGGCATCAGTGGTTTATAAAAGCGACTGACAGCGATGGCATTGAGTACCAGCTGGACCTGATGTGGCGTACTCCAGTCGAGTTCGACAGCTTTGTCCATCAATTGATAATAGAGGGCAGCATCATCCACACAAAAAGGTTGGGTGGTGAAGGAGCTGGGCACCAATTGTCGCCCTTTATATTCAGTAGCGAATATCATGCGATCGGATAAATCCAGCATCAGACGATCATCATGAGCATCATAATGCCACTGCCAATTGTCATTGGGTTGGATACACATGGGGGTGCCCTTACTGAAAGTCGTTACTCGACTTTATTCCATGTCGAGAATTTCAGCAACTTTAAATAAAGGGCACCCGTTTATTTCTTAAATATGAGTCACAATTTCTTTGACCAGACTCGGGCCCTTATAAATAAAGCCGCTATAAATCTGGACCAGACTGGCACCCGCAGCGAGCTTCTCCCGCGCAGCCATGGCGCTGTCGATACCCCCTACCCCTATGATGGGCAGTGCACCGTCCAGAGCCTTGGCCAGCTGGCGAATAACTTCTGTGCTCTTGTGCTGCAACGGACGCCCACTGAGGCCACCGGCTTCACCGGCATGGGGCATGTCATAGATCATCTCCCGATCCAGGGTTGTATTGGTGGCAATCACGCCATCGATCCTGTTTTTGATCAAGGATGCAGCGACCTGATTAATTTCATCCAGACTCAAGTCCGGTGCAATTTTAACGGCGAGCGGCACGTACTTTTTATATTGGGCGGCCAGCTCTTGCTGACGCATTTTGAGGGCTGCGAGCAACTCATCGAGGGCATCACCGTATTGGAGCGAACGCAGGCCCGGAGTGTTGGGGGAAGAGATATTGACGGCAATATAACCGGCATGATCATAGACCTTGTCCATGCAGATCAGATAATCGTCCTTGCCCTGCTCTATCGGGGTGTCTTTGTTCTTGCCGATATTGATGCCGATGACCCCCTGGTATTTGGCTTTCTTGACCTGCGCCACCAGATGATCGACACCCTTATTGTTGAATCCCATGCGGTTGATGATCCCCTCTGCCGGAATAACCCGGAACAGACGGGGCTTGTCATTGCCACTCTGGGGTTTGGGGGTGACGGTACCGACTTCTATAAAGCCAAACCCCATGGCCCCGAATGCATCGATGCACTCCCCGTCTTTATCCAGCCCGGCTGCCAATCCGACCGGATTGGCAAAATAAAGCCCCATGACAGTGACGGGGCGTTTGGGCAATGAATGGCGGAAGAAACAATCAAGTGGCGTACCGAGAAGGCGGGGCAAATATTTGATGGAGAGATCGTGTGCCTGTTCGGGATTGAACTTGAACAAGAAATGCCTGGCGAGGGGGTACAACATTTTTGCTCCTTAAAAAAGCCCCGGCAACTGGCCGGGGCTTTCGGGGTTATGCCGAGGTTCGGCAATTCAACTGGAGCAGGTTCAACTCTCGCAAGGCCACCGAGAACTTGGCGAACTCGTGGGTACTCGTGGTCTTGAAGTCGGCCAACATATGGGTCCAACGGGACAAGAGTTGCTCATGCTCCGAAATCCAGTCGGCCAGTATGGTAGCGCATTCTCCCTGCTCTTTGCACCCTTCCAGTACCACAGATGTGAGACTGCGTTGCTGCCAGTCCAGATCTTCACGGAACGATGCCCGTGCCATTGCCTGCCAGTGGTTGCCAACCGGCTGATGGTTGATCTGCTCAAGGAACCAGTGCAGATCCAGCTTGGCACCGAGACGATAGTAGACATTGGCGGCACGCAGTATGTCGGTCTTGTGCTCAGCGGCAATCTGCGCCAGATCCAGGCTGGAGAAGAGACTGCTCATGTGAGCCACCTGACGGGCGATGGCATCCGGCACCTGCTTGGCCACCAGCGCAGCGACTGCCTGCTGGTGCTCTGCGACCTCGCTCTCGTCCATCACCTCGTAGAGGTGGGTCGCCAGGGTCTCGAACGCCGGACGGAAGAAAGCGATGTTCTCAGCGATGCTCCAGCTGCGATTGCGGGCACGCAGGAACCAGCGAGTAGCACGACGCACAATGCGGCGGCTGTAGAACATCAGCTCGAGCTGGGTCTGGGCATCCACCAGGTTGTCACACGCTTCGATGTCACGCCACAGGGCCCCCAGGCCAAACACCTCACGAGCCATGGCGAAGCAGCAAGCCACTTCCGCCACGGAGGCACCGGTCTCGTCCTTCATCCGGCTGGCGAAGTTGAGCCCCATGTCGTTGACCAGCATGTTGGCCACCCGGGTCGCAATGATTTCGCCACGCAGCGGGTGCTGGGCAAGCGCGGCACCAAACTGCTGCTGCAACTTGGCCGGGAAGCTGGTGACCAGCATGTTGGCCAGGAAAGGCTCCTCGGTGATCTCAGGGCAGTTGAGCTGCTCCTTGAGCACCATCTTGCCATAAGCCACCAGCACCGCCAGCTCGGGACGGGTCAAGCCCTGCCCTGCCGCCATCCGCTCGGACAGCTCCTCATCGGAGGGCAGGAACTCCAGCCCCCGATCCAGCTTGCCTTCACGCTCCAGCCCCTGGATGAAGCGTTGCTGCTCTTTCAGTTGCTCGGTGCCACGGAAACTGGTGACCGAGATGGACTGGGACTGGCGGTAGGCGTTGGTAATGACAATTTGCGCCACATCGTCGGTCATCTCATACAGCATCTGGTTGCGCTGCTTGAGGGTCATATCACCGGCAGCCACCAGCTGGTTGAGCAGGATCTTGATGTTGACCTCGTTGTCGGAGCAATCCACCCCGCCCACGTTGTCGGTGAAGTCGGTGTTGATGCGGCCACCCTGGCTGGCGTATTCCACCCGACCGAGCTGGGTAAAGCCCAGGTTGCCACCCTCGCCGACGATGCGAGCACGCAGGTCGCCACCATTGACCCGCAGCACATCATTGCTGCGATCCCCCACTTCGGCGTCGCTCTCGCGGGCGCTCTTCACATAGGTGCCGATACCGCCGTTCCAGAGCAGGTCCACATTCAGACAGAGCAGCGCCTTGATCAGCTCGTTCGGGGCCATGCTGGCCTTGTCGGTACCAAGCAGTGTCTGGATCTGCGGGCTCAGCTTGATGGACTTGGCCGAGCGCAGGAAGATGCCCCCCCCTGCCGAGATGAGGTCACGGTTGTAGTCATCCCAGCTGGAGCCAGGCAGTTCGAACAGGCGCTTGCGTTCGACGAAGCTCTTGGCCGCATCGGGGGTCGGGTCGATGAAGATGTGCATGTGGTTGAACGCACCCACCAGCTGGGTATGCTCGGAGAGCAGCATGCCGTTGCCGAACACGTCGCCCGCCATGTCACCCACCCCTACGCAGGTGAAGTCGGTGGTCTGGCAATTGATGCCGATTTCACGGAAGTGACGCTTGACCGATTCCCAGGCACCACGGGCCGTGATCCCCATCTTCTTGTGGTCATAACCGACTGAGCCGCCGGAGGCGAATGCATCGCCGAGCCAGTGGCCATACTCCTGGCTTATCTCGTTGGCGATGTCGGAGAAGGTGGCCGTCCCCTTGTCAGCCGCCACCACCAGGTAGTAGTCATCCTCGTCGTGACGCACCACGGATTTGGGCGGGATCACCTCGCCCTGAATGATGTTGTCGGTCACATCCAGCAGACCGCGGATGAAGAGGCGATAGCAGGCCTTGCCCTCTTCCTGGATAAGGGCGCGGGCGGCCCCCACCGGCATCTGCTTGCAGTAGAAGCCGCCCTTGGCGCCCACCGGCACTATGACGGTGTTCTTCACCTGCTGCGCCTTGACCAGACCCAGTACCTCGGTGCGGAAATCTTCCTTGCGATCGGACCAGCGCAGGCCACCACGAGCCACCTTGCCCCAGCGCAGATGCACCCCTTCCACCCGCGGCGAGTAGACGAAGATTTCGAATTTGGGCAGCGGCAACGGCATGTCGGTAATGCTGGCCGGTGCAAGCTTGAAGGAGATGTAGGGCTTGATCTGCCCAGCCTTGTCCAGCTGGTAGTAGTTGGTACGCAGGGTGGCGTCGATCATCTCCACAAAGCGGCGGATGATGCGATCGTCGTCCAGGTTCGCGACCTGATCCAGTTTGGCTGCCAGTTGATCATGGAGCTTGGCCTGTACCTTGGCATCTTGCTTGCTGGCAGGATCGAGGCGCTGCTCGAACAGGGTAAACAGCAGTTGGGCGATGTCAGGATAACGGGTGAGGGTCTCTTCGATATAGGACTGGCTGAAAGAGACCCCGGTCTGGCGCATGTATTTTGCGTAGGCACGCAGCACAGAAACCTGACGACCCGTGAGGCCGGCCCCCAGTACCAGACGGTTGAAGCCGTCATCTTCCAGCCCCTTGTTCCAGACGGCGGCGAAGGCTTCCTGGAATCGCTGCTGGCTCTGCTCAAGATCAAAGGGCTGTTCACCGCGCAGCAACATGGAGAAATCGAGGATCCAGAATATATCCCCTGAAGGGGTACGCACCTGATACGGGGTCTCACCGATCACCCGCAGCCCCATGTTTTCCAGCATGGGCAGCACATCGGAGAGGTGAATGGGCTCGGTGCGATGGAACAGCTTGAGGCGAACCCGGCGATCGTTCTCTTCTTCCTGAGCGCGGTAAAACAGCATGCCCAGCGGTTCGGCTTCGCTCAGGTTGTCCAGCGCCATGATGTCTGCCACAGCGGAGCCCGGCAGCACATCTTCCTTGTAGGCACGGGGGAAGGCGCTGCTGAAACGGCCACGCAAGGCATTGCCACGGGCCTCGCCATAATGGGAGAGCAGCACGGAGTCGAGTCGGTCGTCCCAGCTGCGGGCCGCTTCAATCAGGTTGTTCTGTACTTCGTTCACGTCTACATCCACGTTATTATTGTTGACCCGCACTATGTATTGGGTCCGCGCGAGCACGCCTTCGGAGAAGTAGACGTTGAACTCCACCTCTTCGCTGCTGCCGAAATATTTTTGCAAAATCTGCTGGGTCTTGACCCGCAGCGCCGTGTTGTAGCGCTCCTTGGTGACATAGACCATGCAGGAGAAGAAACGACCGTAGACGTCGCGGCGCACGAACAAGCGCAACATGTCACGCTCCTGCATCTCCAGCACACCGAGACCGGTGGCCAGCAGCTCCTCTTCACGAGCCTGGATCAACTCGTCGCGGGGGTAGGTTTCCAGCACGTTGAGCAGCGCCTTGTAGGCGTGTGAACCCTTCTCATGACCGGAGGAGGCCATGATGCGTTCCAGCCGGTGGCTGATAAGCGGGATCTGGGTAGCACTGGTGTTGTAGATGGAAGAGGCGTAGAGACCGATGAAACGATCTTCCCCTACTACCTTGCCGTGCTCGTCAAAGCGCTTGATGCCGATGTAATCCACATAGGCAGGGCGGTGGACGCGGGACTTGCTGTTTGACTTGGTGAGGATAAGCAGATCGGAGCTCAACGCAGCATGGCGGGCGCTGGCCGGCATATTGCCAAGGCGCTGACCCTCATCCTTGATGGAGTTCTTCATCAGGCCCAGGCTGGATTCCGGCAGCGGCAGTATCTCGTGATCGCCCTCCACCGCCTTGACGTCATAGCGGCGATATCCCATCAGGGTGAAGTTGTGGGCAGCGACCCACTTGAGGAAAGCCACACAGGAGTTGACCTCCTCCTTGCTGACCGGGTTCTTGCGCTTGGGCAGCTCGTCGATGATCTCGTTCAGGCGACCCAGCATGGGTTGCCAGTCCCCCACCGCCAGTGCCACTTCCCCGGCAACCGAGTTGAGCTCGGCAGCCAGCGCATCCATCTGCTCATCACCGGTCAGGTGATCGATCTCGATGAGGAAGGCGGTTTCGACCGAAGTTTGTCCGGCCGTATTGTCGAGATCCAGAATGGCGCTGATCTTGCCTTCGTTGCCACGAATAAGGTGCAGCGGCTGGTGCAGCATCATGTGCGCCGTGATGTTCAGACGCTTGAGTGCCATCCGGATGGAGTCCACCAGGAAGGGAGAATCCTGCAGTATGATCTCGACTATGGTGTGGGGAGACTGCCAACCGTGGCGGGTCAGCTCGGGGTTGTAGACCCGGATGTAGGGTTGCGTGCTGGTACGCTGGTTGAGCGCATTCCACAGGCTGAGCGCGGCGCCGTAGAGATCGCTGTCATTGCGATCGTGCAGATCGGTGCTGGCCATGTTGCCGTAGAACTTGGCAACGAAGCATTCGACCAGGGAGGCACTCTTCTTGGGCAACTTCTGATGGATCAGGCTGAGAACGTTTTCGAGCAGAACTGAGGTAGGGGCGTCTTTCAATGCCATTGCTATATTCCTTATCGGACGACATGAACCACCGACGGAAAGACATCCACCCTGGATGCCCACCGGTACAGAGTTGCTGCGAAGTGTAATGTCTTGGATCAAGGAAGGCGAGCAAAGGTGATAACGACTTGTTAAAAACAAGGGGCAGATCACGGCTTGAGCTGTGAAATATTTTGCCAATTTGGCAAAAAACAGAAAATCCCACTGGGTGATTACGGATTTACCGGATAGATAGTGACTGAAAGCAGATAATTACTCGGGATCCTGTTCGAATTTTGTTAACTTATGCGCTCAAGGCTGATAAAGCGATAATCATCCTGTGTTTTCAGCCGAAAATAGCCGTATACCCCACTGATAGTGACAAATGGCCGGATTTTTTCCAAGGCCAGCTCTATGGTGAGCCCCTGTTCGGTACGTACCACCAGCCGCCTGGCGTGCCCCTGATACATCAACAGTATGTCATCGCTACTGAGTGACAGCCGAAAGGTAAACTGCTTCAACACTGACTCCTTCTCGATAGCGCCCGACCATGATGTGGTCACTGCGGCGCCTTGCTCGATGGTGTTTTCAACAAAAAGGGCAGGAGAGCTAGGCTCCCCTGCCCCGTCAACACTTACTGCTGTAGCGCCTTGCTCACCTTCTCGAACAGATCCCGTGCCAGTCCGTCCAGGTTGAACAGCCGGAGCAGCTCTGCGCGGATCAGGGCCTTGCGCCCTTCATCCAGTCGCTTGAACTGAATGAGCGGTGTGATGAGGCGAGAAGCCACCTGGGGATTGACCTCGTTGAGCTCGATGAGGATATCGGTCAGGAAACGGTAACCACTGCCATCGATGGCATGGAACTGCACCTGGTTGCTCATGGCAAAACTGCCGATCAGTGCTCGCAGCCGGTTCGGGTTGCGAATGCTGAAGGTGGGATGGGCCATCGCCTGACGAACCTCACTGAGGACATCGGTCGCCGGTTTGCTGCCCACCAGTCGCAGCCAGTTGTCCAGTACCAGCCCATCCCTGGCCCATTTGCCTTCAAAGTCCGCCAGCAGTTCGGAACGGCACGGCAGCAGATAGCCGTTGGCCACCTGTAGCGCCGCCAGGGTATCGGTCATGTTGTCGGCATTGGCGTATTGCTGGCGCACCAGCGCATCAGCGTGCGCGGCATCCAGTGCCGCCAGATAACCGAGCACAACCCCTTTGAGCGCACGCTTTGCCATATCGGCATGCACCACCTGATAGCCTTGCAGTTGCAGGCTCGCATAGGTGGATGCCAATCGAGCGCCGAACGCTGCGGCAAGACGAGCATGAATAGCATCGCGCACCTGATGGATGGCATCGATATCGGCCACCTCGAACAGCTCGGCCAGGGTAGCTTCCCCCGGCAGGGCAAGGATCTCGGCCTTGAGTGCCGGATCCAGCGAGGCGTCATCCAGGATGGCGACAAAGGCTGCCAGCAGGGTCTCGGAGACATCGACTCCCTGTCCGTGCTGCACCTGCACAACCCCTTCCATCACCGCCTTGTTGATCAACATCTGGGCCGCATCCCAACGGGCAAATTCGTTGCGGGCGTGGCGCATCAGGAAGGCCAGTGCCTCGTCGCTGTAGTCATAATGCAGCTTGACCGGCGCGCTGAAGTCCCGCAGCAAAGAGGGAACCGGCTTGACTGTCACCTTATCGAAGATAAAGGTCTGCTCTGCTTCGAGCACGTCAAGCACCTGGCCTATTTCCTTGCCCTGATATTGCAGCGGGATGACTACGCCATTTTGGTCATACAGCTCGATGTCGAGGGGGATGTGCAGCGGCAGTTTCTGCGGCTGATCCTGAGTCGGCGGCGTGTGCTGGCTCACATGCAGGCGATAGACGCCGCTGGCAGCATCGTACTCATCGGTCACTGTCAGCTCAGGGGTGCCGGACTGGCTATACCAGCGGCGGAACCGACCGAGATCTCGGCCTCCGGCATCTTCCATCGCCTGCACGAAATCATCACAGGTCACCGCCTGACCGTCAAAGCGCTCGAAATAGAGGCGCATACCCGCCTGGAAATTCTCTTCTCCCAGCAGGGTATGCAGCATGCGGATCACTTCCGACCCTTTCTCGTAGACGGTCAGGGTGTAGAAGTTGTTCATCTCGATCACCACATCCGGGCGGATGGGGTGGGCCATGGGGCCGGCATCTTCGGCAAACTGCGGACCGCGCACGGTACGCACATTGTTGATGCGGTTGACGCCGCGCGAACCCAGATCGGAGGAGAACTCCTGATCCCGGAACACCGTCAGCCCCTCTTTGAGGCTGAGCTGGAACCAGTCGCGGCAAGTGACCCGGTTACCGGTCCAGTTATGGAAGTATTCGTGACCTATGACCCGCTCGATACCGTGGTAATCGCTGTCGGTGGCAGTGGCCGGGTTGGCCAGCACGAACTTGGAGTTGAAAACGTTCAGCCCCTTGTTCTCCATGGCGCCCATGTTGAAGAAGTCCACCGCGACGATCATATAGATGTCGAGGTCGTACTCGAGGCCAAAGCGCTGCTCGTCCCAGCGCATGGAGTTGATCAGGCTCTCCATGGCGAAACCGGCTCTGTCCAGGTTGCCCTTGTCGACGAAGATCTCGAGGGCTACCTTGCGGCCGCTTTTGGTCGTGTAGTGGCTGCGCTCTACGTCAAAGTCACCGGCCACCAGGGCAAACAGGTAGCTCGGCTTTGGGAAGGGATCCTGCCACTGCACGAAGTGGCGACCGCCATCCAGCTCACCGCTGTCGACCTTGTTGCCGTTGGAAAGCAGGAAGGGATACTTGGCCTTGTCGGCGGTGATCCGGGTGCTGTAACGGGCCAGTATGTCGGGGCGGTCCAGATAATAGGTGATGCGGCGAAAACCTTCGGCCTCGCACTGGGTGCAGTAGGCATCACCTGACTTGTAGAGTCCTTCCAGCGCCGTGTTGGCGGCAGGATCCAGCAGTGTGACTATGGTCAGCACACATTCGACCGGCAGGTTGAACAGGGTCAGGGTGTTCTCCCCCTGTTCGTGCTCTTGATAAGGCACGCCATCCACGCTGACACTGTGCAGGGAGAGCCCCTCACCATCCAGTACCAGCGGCTCATTATGTTCACCGTTACGGCGCAGACGGGAGATGGCGGTGACCTGGGTCAGCGGCTCCTGCAGTTGAAAATCCAGATCGATGCTGTCGATCCAGTAGAGCGGAGCCTGATAATCCTGGCGATATTTGGCCGTCATGGCCTGGGAGTGATCGGTCATTATTGTTTGCTTCCACGCTTGTAATTGACGTGTCAGAGGCTGTCACAACCGGTTGGCAGGGTCAAATAGTTTGCATTCAGGCAAAAGAAAGGGCGACCTGAGTCGCCCTTGTGTACCTGTTATTGCCAAGCCAACGTCAGCCTTGTTTGCTGAGTTTGGCCAGATCCGCCGTGATATTGGCCGCTTCGATCAGATACTCGTCGGGGGCTTCAAAATCCGCCGGCAATTCGTCGAGACTCTTCACCGCAGGTTTGCCAAGGCGTGCCAGACGTTCGTTGGTGCGCAACAGCGCCTTCTCGTCCTGCTTGGCCTGCTCTGCCAGACGTTCCGCCTCATTGAGGGAGACAGACTTCTTGTCGTGCTCCACCTTGTAGTCGGCGATGTCCTGCATCACATAGGCAAACTCGGGATCCTTGGCGATCCGTGCCTCGTGGGCCGTTTTCAGCTTGGGCAAGAGGCTGGCGAAGTTACCGAGTTTTTTGTAACTGGCCGAGGCAATCTTGTCCCAGGGCAAGGCGTTGAACTCGCGACTTTCACCCGTCTCATCCGGTGCTACCGCAGTGGGGAAACCGATGTCGGGAGCGACGCCCTTGTTCTGGGTGCTGCCACCGTTGATCCGGTAGAACTTGGCAATGGTGTATTGCACGTGACCCAGCGGCTGCTCGTAGAAGTCATAGACTTTGGCGAGGCTGCGATGCTGCTGCACAGTGCCTTTGCCAAACGAGTTTTCGCCGAGGATCAGGGCACGGCCATAATCCTGCATGGCGGCGGCAAAGATCTCGGATGCAGACGCGCTGTACCTGTCGATCATCACCGACATGGGGCCACCGTAATAGATGTTGCCATCGTCATCGCCATTGACCGTGATACGGCCCATGTGATCACGAATTTGCACCACGGGCCCGCCAGCAAAGAAGAGACCGCTCAGGGCAGAGGCTTCGGTCAACGCACCGCCGCCATTGCCGCGCAGATCGACGATCAGGCCTTCGATCTTCTGCTTGTTGAGGCTGGAGATCTCCTTGATCACATCATCGTGAAGGTTGACGTAGAAACTCGGGATTTCGAGCACCCCAATTTTCTTGCCTTCCGCTGTGATCACTTTGGACTTGGCGGCCCTGTCTTCCAGGCGCACCTTGTCGCGGGTCAGCTCGATCTGCTCGGTCTTGACGCCGGCGCCCTTGCCGCGCTGGATCTCCAGCTTGACCTTGCTGCCTTTGGGTCCCTTGATGAGCTCGACCACGTCATCAAGACGCCAGCCAATCACATCGACAATCTTGCCATCGTCCTGCCCTACCCCGGTGATCTTGTCATCGGGTTTGAGGTGGTTGGACTTGGCAGCCGGGCCACCCGGCACCAGGGAGCGAATGACGGTAAAGTCATCCTCTGCCTGCAACACGGCTCCGATGCCTTCCAGCGAGAGGTTCATCTCGGTGTTGAAGCGATCGGCGCTGCGCGGGGAGAGATAACTGGTGTGCGGTTCGATGGCGCGGGCGAAGGAGTTCATGAAGAGCTGGAACACATCCTCGCTCTCGGTCTGGGACATCCGCTTGATGGCGTTGTTGTAACGCTTGCCAAGCAGCTCCTTGATCTCGGGCCACTCCTTGCCGCTGAGCTTGAGGCTCAGGGCATCGAACTTGACCCGCTGGCGCCACAACTCGTTGAGTTCGCCTTCATCTTTGGGCCAAGCCGCCCCTTCCCGATCAAAGAGGTAATTGTCGGGCTGGGTAAAATCGAAAGGGGTATCGAGCAGTTTGAGGGCGTATTCGAACCGCTCATAACGCCGCTGCTGACTCAGATTGAACATCTCGTAAGCAGGCGCCAGCCGTCCTCTTTCGAGATCGGTGTCAAAGCCGTTACGGTACTTTTCAAAGCGGCTGATATCAGAGGCCAAAAACAGGTTTCGGCTGTAGTCCAGATTCTCCAGATACTTGTCGTAAATCACGGAGGAAAAGGCATCGTCCAGCTTGAACTGCTTGTAATGCGAGCGGGTAAACAGATTGGCAATTCGCTTGCTAGCCGTAGCATGTTGGCTCTCTTGAGCCAACACAGGCAAATCACTTTCCTTGAGCACCGGCTCGATGGCCTGTGCAAGCCCGGCAAGCGCCAGGCTACAGGCAACGAGGGAAAAACGAATTACGCCATGCTTCAACATTTGTCTCCTTAGAGAACCAGATGCTCAAATTTGACCCGCAGCATCATGCCGGTCTGCAGTTGGACCTGAACGTCATCCTTGGTCACTTCCTTGATGGTCGCCGGCACCGGAGACTTGCCCAGCACGACCCTGACACCCTGATCCACTTTCAGATTGGCGGCATCGACCTTCACCAGAGGCGCATCGGCAACGACTGCCTTGGGTGCGGCCTTGGGCTTGTCAGATTTGGCGGCAGCATCGGCCTTGCGCGGGGCAGGACGACGGGGCTGCTTGGCCTTCTCTTCTTTATTGTTGGTGCGGCGGCTGGCAAAGACACGCTCTTTGCTCTCTTTCAGCGCTTGCTTGGCGTGCTCGATGTGCTCTTCGGTGAGCAGCTCGCCCGGGTTGCCGTCCAGATCGACACGGGCCTGGCCGGCTTTGAGGCCATGCAGGTAACGCCAGCTGGAGGTGTATTGACGCAGTGCAGAGCGCAGCATGGTCTTGGAGACTCTGGCATCGTCAGCGAGACGCTCGGCCAAATCCTGGAAGATGCCAATCTTGAGCGGCTTGGCCTCTCCTTCAGCAATGAAGCAGGCCGGGAACTTCTCGACCAGGTAGGCAACGATCTCTTTACTGTTCTTCAGCTTTTCAGTGTTTTCCATGTATAACCTTGGCTTTCATATAAACGCGCGGGTACGCCCGAGCACAACACAACAAAGGCCCCATTATAGAGAGCTTGGGGCCTTTTGCGAACCATCTAGCAATGACTTAGAGCATGCTTTCCAATATTTGCACCGTTTCTTCGAGTCCAATCCGGTCTTTCTCATCAAAACGGTTAAAAATTGGACTGTCGATATCGAGCACGCCGATAATCTCGCCACCACGGCGCACCGGGATCACGATTTCGGCATTGCTGGCACCATCGCAAGCGATATGCCCTTCAAATTGATGCACATCGTCAATGAGCTGGGTTTTACCCTCAGCAACCGCAGTGCCGCATACCCCACGCCCAACCGGAATACGCACGCAGGCCGGTTTGCCCTGGAAGGGCCCGAGTACCAGAGTATCTCCCTGCAACAGGTAGAAACCCACCCAGTTGATGTCGGTCAGCTCCAGTGCCAGCAAGGCGGAGAGATTGGCCAGATTGGCAATGAGGTCCGGCTCCCCTTCCAGCAGGGCCTGTGCTTGCTGGTTGAGTCCGCGATAAAATGCTTGTTTTTCAATCATGATTAAATGAACTTCACTCCTTGATAATCTGTGCAAGGTAACGCCCTGCCTGAAAATTTCAAATCAATTTTCACCTCAACCCCATCCTCTTCTTATTTAAAGGAGAGGATTTAGCGGGCAACCGAGAGCGCCAGCTGCTGGCGCTGGCCATTGCTCCACTCGATATTGAGCAGCCAGATCATCATCGCCGAGGTACAGGATCCCACCATGGTCGTCCCCTGCCAGCCAGTGCCGGTGGACTCGAAACTGAGCGGTATAGTGCCCATGAACATGTCCCGCCCCTCCAGCCATGCTTTTACCGGTTTGATCCCCGGATCCCCGCCCTGAAGCAGTATCATGAAGTCATGTTCGGCCTGTACCGGCAGCGACGCGATACTGACGGTCAAGGGTTTGTCACCCAGAACCATGCTGCATGAGGTGTGAGACAGATCGCAGATTTGATCTTTTTCTGATCCCGCCACCTGGGCCTGCCCCCCGCCAAACCAGGTTCGATAGGCAACCAATCCGAGCAAAATAGCCAGGACGATCGCCAAGTGCACAATTTTGCGTGAAGTGAGTCTCTCTTTCATGAAAAAACAACCTTTTAAGATGCCTGAAAAATGACATTTTCGTGATCTCGCGCAAGGTAATTTATTAAGCAGGCGGGACCCGACGGAGCCAAATATATCACTGTTTATACTGTTATTTTACCTGTCCGTTCAGTATCATTCCCATTGAATTTTCATTTAGCTACTTTTTGCTTTTCCTTTCATTAACAGTTGTTAACAAGAGGCAGGGCAGTAGCCAATGATGTCGGTCCATGTCACTGGACACAAAATCAAACAACAGCAGCATCGGAAGCGGAATACAACGATGAGCCATATAACTAACCATCCTGAGTACAACTACACCGTTGTTCGCCAGTTCACCGTCATGACAATTGTCTGGGGAATTGTCGGCATGTCGGTTGGCGTACTGATAGCAGCCCAGCTGATCTGGCCTGCCCTCAACTTCGACACTCCCTGGCTGACTTACAGCCGCCTGCGCCCTCTGCACACCAATGCAGTTATCTTCGCATTTGGTTGTAGCGCCCTGATGGCGACCTCCTTCTATGTGGTGCAACGCACCTGTCAGGTCAGACTGTTTGGAGGCAAGCTTGCCTCCTTCGTGTTCTGGGGCTGGCAGGCGATTATCCTCTCTGCCGCCATTTCGCTGCCGATGGGATTCACCTCCGCCAAGGAGTACGCAGAGCTGGAATGGCCTATCGACATCGCCATCACAGTGGTCTGGGTTGCCTATGCAGTGGTCTTTTTCGGCACCCTGGTCAAGCGCACCACCTCCCATATCTATGTGGCGAACTGGTTCTTCGGCGCCTTCATCATTACGGTTGCCGTGCTGCACATCGTCAATAACATGGAAGTGCCGCTTTCCGGCATGAAGTCCTACTCCATGTATTCCGGTGCCATGGATGCCATGGTGCAGTGGTGGTATGGCCACAACGCGGTTGGCTTCCTGCTGACAGCCGGTTTCCTTGGCATGATGTACTACTTCGTGCCCAAGCAGGCGGGACGTCCGGTTTACTCCTACCGTCTCTCCATCGTGCACTTCTGGGCGCTGATCTCTCTCTATATCTGGGCCGGTCCGCACCACCTGCACTATACCGCCCTGCCTGACTGGGCTCAGTCTCTGGGCATGGTGATGTCCCTGATCCTGTTCGTTCCCTCCTGGGGTGGCATGATCAACGGCATCATGACCCTGTCCGGTGCCTGGCACAAACTGCGTTATGACCCCATTCTGCGCTTCCTGATCGTGTCCCTGTCGTTCTACGGCATGTCCACCTTCGAAGGCCCCATGATGGCGATCAAGACAGTCAATGCCCTCTCCCACTACACCGACTGGACAGTGGGCCACGTCCACTCAGGTGCCCTGGGCTGGGTTGCCATGGTATCCATCGGCGCCATATATCACCTGATCCCGAACCTGTTCGATCAGGGCCGCATGTACAGCATTCGTCTGATCAACGTGCACTTCTGGCTGGCGACCGTGGGGACAGTACTTTACATCGTTGCCATGTGGATTTCCGGTGTGATGCAGGGTCTGATGTGGCGTGCAGTCAACGATGACGGCACCCTGACCTACAGCTTCGTAGAAGCGTTGCAAGCATCCTATCCCTTCTACTTCGTGCGCTTCCTGGGTGGCTGCTTCTTTGTCACCGGTATGTTGCTGATGGCCTACAACGCCTACCGCACCATCTCTGCGCCCAAGGGTTCCCTGGAACCTGTCGCCACGCCCGCATGATTGAAGAGGTCAAAGCATGAGCAACAATAACCGTCACGAGATCTTTGAAAAGAGCGTACCCATGCTGGTGGTCGGCATCATCTTTGCCATCAGCCTGGGGGGGCTGGTTGAAATCACTCCGCTGTTCTTCCAAAAGCAGACCACTGAGCCGGTGGAGGGCCTCAAGCCCTATACCGCCCTGCAGATGGAAGGACGCGACATCTTCATTCGCGAAGGCTGTACCAACTGCCACAGCCAGATGATCCGTCCGTTCCGTGCCGAAACCGAGCGTTACGGTCACTACTCGGTCGCGGGTGAAAGTGTGTGGGAGCACCCCTTCCTGTGGGGCTCCAAGCGTACGGGTCCGGACCTGGCCCGTGTGGGCGGTCGTTACTCTGACGACTGGCACCGTGCTCACCTCATCAACCCGCGCGATGTGGTACCTGAGTCCAACATGCCTGGCTACCCCTGGCTCGATACCACTGTGATGACAGGTGAACTGACCGGCAAAAAACTGGCCCTGTTCCGTGATCACTTTGGCGTGCCCTACACAGAGGCCGACGTGCAAGGTGCAGGCGACGCAGTGAAGGGCAAGACAGAGCTCGATGCACTGGTAGCCTATCTGCAATCACTGGGTCATGCCCTGAAATAAGGAGTCAGGATATGGATTACGGCACATTTCGCGGCCTTTATACCCTGCTGTTGATGGCCATCATGATCGGCATCATCGTCTGGGCATACAGCAAACGCCGCAAGGCCTCTTTCGACGAGGCAGCCAACCTGGTTTTTGCCGATGACGAGCAACCCGGTGCTGATAACAAGAACGCAGGAGCGAAACAATAATGAGCACTTTGTTTAGCATTTTTGTGACCGTCATAAGTCTGGGAACCATTCTCGGCTGCTTCTTGCTGCTGGTGTGGTGCCTGCGGGACAAGATGGGTGTAGAGGAAGGCAAGTCCATGGGACACGCCTTCGACGGCATCGAAGAGATCAACAATCCGCTGCCGAAGTGGTGGACCTATATGTTCATCTTCTTCATCGTCACCGGCTTGGTCTACCTGCTGGCCTTCCCGGGCCTAGGCAACTGGAAGGGTCTGCTGGGCTGGCAGAGCTCCAATCAGGATGTTCGCTCCCTGGCGGAGTCCAAGGCGGCGGCAGCCTCTGCCAAGGCTGAAGGGCGTGCGGTGGAGTACGACCGTGAGCTGCTCAAGGCTGACGAGATCTACGGCGCCAAGTTCCGCGAGCTGACCTATCAGACAGACGGCAAGACTTACAAAGATATCACCGAGATCGCCAAGGATCCGGAAGCACTGAAAGTCGGACAGCGCCTGTTTCTGCAGAACTGCTCCCAGTGCCACGGCTCCGATGCCCGCGGCGGTCGCGGTTTCCCGAACCTGACCGACAGCGAATGGCAATGGGGCGGAGAGCCTGCCCAGATCAAGACTACCATCATGGGTGGTCGTCAGGGTGTGATGGCTGCCTGGGGCGAGATCCTGGGCAAGGACGGCGTCAAGGAAGTGGCCTCCTACGTGCTGGGTCTGTCCGGTCGCAAGGTTGACCTGGTGGAAGCCAAGAAAGGGGAAGCCCGCTTTGCCGTCTGCGCCGCTTGTCACGGTCCGGATGCCAAGGGAGGGATCGCCTTCGGTGCCCCGGACTTGACCAACAACATCTGGCTGTACGGCGGTTCCCGTCAGGTGGTCGAGCAGACCATCACCCACGGTCGTCACGGTGTCATGCCAGCCTGGCAGGATATTCTGGGTGAAGACAAGGTGCACCTGCTTGCTTCCTACGTTTACAGCTTGTCCCACACCGACAAGTAAAATCAGCAGTAACATGTGATAAGCACGTGATTACTCAGCAAAAAGCCTCGACTCTTCGAGGCTTTTTGTTATCTTGTGTTGGCTAAATCCCCTCTATTTCGTTAATCACAGGTTTCACGGTAGTAGCACTATGTCCCAACCCTGGTATCGCCAATTTTGGCCCTGGTTTATCATCGCCCTCCCGGCCGCCGCCGTGATTGCCGGCATCAGCACGGCAATCATCGCCAGCAAGGATGGCGTCAATCTGGTCGCAGAAGACTATTACAAACAAGGCAAAGAGATTAATCAGGACTTGAGCAAGTTCGATCGATCCGAAGCCCTCAATATCCGCATTGCGCTGGAAGTGAACGGCAACGAGCTGACTCTCAAGCCCCTCTCGGGAGAGATCCCACCCCGTCAGGCCCTCTACCTCTCCCTGTTTCACCCGACCCTGGCCGGCATGGACAGCGAACACATGGTGACTGCTGACGCCAGCGGCGTTTATCGCCTGCTGCTCGACCAGCCCTTGAGTGGCAAGTGGCATATACGGGTCGATGCCTTCGACCATGAGTGGCGGTTGCAAGAGACAGTCCAGCTCCCGACCACAGCACCCGTCGAACTCGATCCCAAAGGGCGTTAAGTCATGACAGGCGGTTTTTACTGTGGCGAGCCGGTTGCCGCCAACAGTCCAGGTGCCCTGCTCGCCATCCCCCGGGGTAACACACCATGAAGGCTTGCTTTCATTGCGGCGAGCCGGTTCCCGCCGCCAGCCACTATGCCCTCGAGATAAAGGGCATAGTGCAGCCCATGTGCTGCCCGGGCTGTCAGGCCGTAGCAGAAACCATCATGGAGTGCGGTCTCTCCAGCTATTACGATCACCGCACAGCGCCCGGTACCAGGGGAGAACTGGTGCCCGAAGAGCTGGCGGCCCTCACCCATTATGATCTTGCCGAAGTGCAACAGGATTTTGTCACCAACAGTGGCACGGCTAGCCACAGGGTGCGCGAGATCCAGCTCAGCGTTGAGGGGCTTACGTGCGCCGCCTGTGCCTGGCTTATCGAGCGCCATCTGACCGGCCTTGCCGGTCTGCACTACATCAATGTCAACACCACTACTCACCGCGCCCGCATCAAGTGGGATCCGGACCAGCTTTCGTTGAGCGACATTCTCAAGGGATTCGCCAAGATAGGCTATCGAGCCTACCCCTTCCAGACCCACAGCCAAGAGGCTATTTACGCCAAAGAAGTGCGCAACTACATGTTCCGGCTGGCGCTGGCGGGCCTGGGGTCCATGCAGGTGATGATGTGCGCCGTGGCGCTCTACATGGATCTCTTCATCAGTGTCGAGGATGAGTTCATGGTCTACTTCAAGTGGATCAGCCTCTTGCTCTCGACCCCCATCATGATCTATTCGGCCCAGCCCTTTTACGTGGGGGCATGGCGTAGCCTGAAACAGGGCCACCTCTCCATGGACGTGTCGGTGTCGCTGGCACTGATCGGCGCCTTCGTTGCCTCCATGTGGGCCACCGTCTTCAACACAGGTGAGGTCTATTACGACTCCATCACCATGTTTGTCTTCTTCTTGCTGCTGGGACGTTTTCTGGAGTTGCGGGCCCGGCGCAAGGCGTCCGAGTCCAGCTCCAACCTGGCACGGCTGGTGCCCATCATGGCCACCCGCATTGATGAGGAGGGTGAACACGAGGTGGCGGCCAAGACCTTGCAGACCGGCGATCGGGTACGAGTGCTGGCCGGTGCTACCCTGCCGGCGGACGGCATCATTGTCGAGGGACAGGCCAGCCTCAACGAATCCATGCTGACCGGCGAGCAACTGCCACTGCTCAAGCAGGTGGGCGACAGCGTCTATGCCGGCACCATCAACACGGATGCACCGCTCCAGATCAGGGTCAGCCATCGCATCGAAGAGTCGCGCATCGCCCAGATCATGCGGCTGCAGGATCATGCGCTGGACGACAAGCCAGCCATCGCCCAGATGGCGGATGTGCTCTCCCGTCACTTCATCCTGGTGCTGCTGATCATTGCCGCAGCCGTGTGGACCTTCTGGCACTTCCATCAACCGGAGCAAGCCTTCTGGGTCACCCTGGCCGTGCTGGTCGCCACCTGTCCCTGTGCCCTGTCACTGGCCACGCCGACAGCTCTCACCTCGGCCACCGCCCGCCTCACTCGCTCCGGTATTTTGTTGCGTCGCGGCCATGTGCTGGACGTGCTGACCAAGGCCAACCGGATAGTGATGGACAAGACCGGCACCCTGACCACGGGCAATATCAGCCTGACCAGCACAACGGCGCTGGCTGAGATGAGCGAAGATCAATGCCTCGCCATCGCACGGGCACTGGAAGCCTATTCCGAGCACCCCATCGCCCGCGCGTTTAAAAGCACGGCAGCCGACGACGTCTTGCTGCCTGCAAGCGAGGTGGTCCCAGTCATCGGCCACGGTATTGAGGGGTGTGTGGCAGGCAAGCATCATCGCATCGGCAGCGCCCGCTGGCTGGCTCTTCCCACAGAGCACACCGCCAGCCATGGCCTTGCCATCTATCTGGCGGATGAATCCCGAGTGCTGGCCCGCTTTATCCTGGCCGATACACTACGCCCGGATGCCAGGGCCCTGATCCAGGCCTTCAAGGCCGCCGGTTTGCAGACCACCATTCTCACCGGTGACAGCTCTGCCCAGGCCGACGAAGTGGCCCGCGAGCTTGGAGTGGATGAGCTGGTCAAAGGCGTCACCCCGGATGGCAAGCTGGCCTACCTCAAGGCGCGCGAAGCTGAAGGTGATATCAGCATCATGGTGGGTGACGGCATCAACGATGCCCCCGTACTGGCCGGAGCCCACGCCTCTTTTGCCATGGCGGGCGGCACGGATCTTGCGAAAAACAGCGCAGATGCCATCCTGCTGGCCGATGACCTGTCACGCCTGCTGGACGCCAGCACCCTGGCCATCCGCACTCGCAAGATCATCAAGGAGAACTTCGCTTGGTCCATCGGCTACAACCTGCTGGTGTTGCCGCTGGCGGCCAGCAGCTGGTTACCCCCCTATCTGGCGGCGGCTGGCATGTCCTTGAGCTCCCTCATCGTGGTCACCAACTCCATGAGGCTCAATCGCTGAACCGTGAAGACGGCGTGCTCATGCCAATATGAGCGCGCCAACACATTGAATGAAGAGGGATCCTGGCCGGTAACTGGTTTACCATGACCACTCTCATAGCAAGGCTTGCATCATGAACATCATCTTCGTCCTGATCCCCATCGCCATCCTGTTTGTCATCATCGCAGGCGCCGTCTTCTTTTGGGCCATTCGCTCCGAGCAGTTTGAAGATCTCGACCGCCAGGGATCCAACATACTGTTTGATGAAGACAAACCTGCCCAGAAACCCATAGAGTCCAAGTCCGATGACCGCCAGCCTTGATCTGGTAGGAGCCCTGCTGGTGGGGCTCGCAGGCTCTGGCCACTGCATCGGCATGTGTGGTGGCGTCTCGGCCGCCCTCTCCATGGCCATTCCCCCCGAGAAACAGCACTTTTGGGGCCGACTTGGCTATCTCCTCAACTACAACCTGGGGCGGATCCTCAGCTATGTCATCGCTGGCGCTCTGGTAGGCGGGCTGCTGGCCACCACCAGCGAGCTCGGTGCAGGCAAACATGCCATCGCCGGATTGCGGCTGATGGCGGCGCTCTTGATGATAGCGCTAGGCCTGTACCTTGCCGGCTGGTGGCAAGGCATACTGCTGCTCGAGCGGATCGGTGCCCGACTCTGGCCGCGGATCAAGCCGCTGGCAGGCAAGTTTCTTCCCTTCACCTCGGCCTGGCAGGCGTTCCCTTTCGGCATGATATGGGGCTGGCTGCCCTGCGGTCTGGTTTACTCCATGCTGACCTGGAGTGCCGCAGCTGGCTCTGCCAGTGGCGGGGCACTGATCATGCTCTGCTTTGGCATGGGAACCCTGCCGACACTCTTTGCACTGGGGGGACTGGCGGACCGGCTGCGCTACTGGCTGACCTTGCGCAGTTTGCGTCAAGGCGGGGCTATTTTGCTCATTGCATATGGGCTGCATACCCTATGGGTCGGGATAGCGTCCTTTTGAAACCCTATCCAAAACGGATGAGTTGATGGTAAACTTGTTTGATATAAATCAATTATTCGTATGAGCCTATGATCCCGGAAAAGAAACCTGGCAGACGTATTCAGAGCGGTGGCTGTGCAATTCATTGCCAGGATTGCAGCATCAGCCAGCTCTGCATTCCCTTCACTCTGAACGACAGTGAACTCGATCAGCTCGACAGCATCATTGAGCGCAAGAAGCCGATCCAGAAGGGTGAGGAGCTGTTCAAAGCCGGCGATGAGCTGAAGTCGCTCTATGCGATCCGTTCCGGGACCATCAAGTCATACACCATCACAGAACAGGGTGACGAGCAGATAACCGCTTTTCACCTCGCAGGGGACTTGGTTGGCTTTGATGCCATTCACAAGCATGCGCATCCGTCCTTTGCCCAGGCGCTGGAAACGGCCATGGTGTGCGAGATCCCGTTCGACGTGCTCGACGATCTCTCCGGCAAGATGCCCAAGTTGCGCCAACAAATCATGCGACTGATGAGCAACGAAATCATGGGCGATCAGGAGATGATACTACTGCTCTCCAAGAAGAATGCGGAAGAGCGCCTTGCAGCCTTCCTGCACAATCTGTCGGTGCGTTTCTCCGAACGCGGCTTCTCCGCCAAGGAATTCCGCCTCTCCATGACCCGGGGTGATATCGGCAACTATCTCGGCCTCACGGTGGAGACCATCAGCCGTCTGCTTGGCCGTTTTCAGAAGTCCGGCCTCATCAGCGTCAAAGGCAAATACATTACCGTGCTGGATCAGATTGCCCTCGGCGTCATGGCTGGTGCCCCCCGTCCTGCCTGCGGTTAATTTCCCCTCTGTCTGCCCTTGTTGCCGGATCGGTTTAGTCTGAAATTTGATCCGGCACATGTCCCCCAGCTTCCTCCTGAGCTAAGCTGTAATGGCTAAAGGTCTGTCATCATTGGTATTTTTGCCAAGGAGGAAGAGAACATGGTCAAGTACCGAAAAATTCTGGTTGTTATCAACCCGGAAGAAGAGCGGCAAGTTGCCCTCGAACGTGCGGTCAAAGTAGCTGAGCTCGATGAAGGCGCTCAACTGACCCTGTTACTCACTATTTATGACTTCTCGTACGAAATGACCGCCATGCTGTCGGTGGATGAACGGGAAGAGATGCGCCACGGCGTGATCGCCCAGCGTCGTGAATGGCTAGACGACATTCTCAAACCCTACCGTGCCAAGGGACTGGACTACGAGGTCAAGGTAGTCTGGCACAATCGTCCCTTCGAGTGTGTCATTCAGGAAGTACTGGAGAATCGCCACGATCTGGTGGTCAAAGCGACCCATCATCACTCCTTCCTGCAAACCTTCATCTTTACTCCGACCGACTGGCATCTGCTGCGCAAGTGCCCCTGCCCTGTCCTGCTGGTCAAGGAGGGCCACTGGCAACGGGGTGGCAACATCATTGCGGCCATCAACTGCTCCAGCGACGATCAGGATCAGAAAGTGCTGAACGAACGGATCACGGAGGAAGGTATTGGCATCGCCGAGTTGCTCGGCTCCAACCTGTATCTGGTCAACACCTATCCCGGTACCCCGGTCAATGTGGCCATAGAGTTGCCGGAGTTCGACCCCAACGCTTACAACGAGGCTATTCGCAAACACCATGAGAGCCTGCTGCTGAGCCATGCCGACAAATATGGCATAGGCCATCTGTGGACCCGGGTGGCGGAAGGATTGCCGGAAGAGGTGTTGCCCGACCTGGCTGACGACCTGCAAGCCACCCTGATGATCATGGGGTGTGTCGGTCGCACCGGCCTCTCTGCCGCCCTGCTCGGCAATACCGCCGAACATGTGGTGGACAGACTCTCCTGCGACATCCTGATCCTCAAACCCGACGATTACAGCTGCCCGGTAGACAGCCGGCGTCGTCAATCATAAGGCGCCTTTCATCCTGGCACCTTGCCCTCCCCCGGGACATGGCTATAATAACGCGCTTATTTGTGTCCCGGGTTTTACGAGCATGCTAGAAGAGCTGAACGCCAAAGATAAATACAGTTTCAACAAACTGCAAAAGCGCCTGCGGCGCAACGTAGGTCAGGCCATCGCCGACTTCAACATGATTGAAGAGGGCGACAAGATCATGGTGTGCCTGTCCGGCGGCAAGGACAGCTTTGCCATGCTCGACATCCTGATGAGCCTGAAGGCAAGCGCCCCCATCCATTTTGATCTGGTGGCCGTCAACCTGGATCAGAAGCAACCTGGCTTCCCCGAGCATGTGCTGCCTGAGTACCTGGCAACCCTGGGCGTTGACTTCAAGATCGTTGAAGAAGATACCTACTCCATCGTCAAGGACAAGGTACCGGAAGGCAAAACCACCTGCGCCCTCTGCTCCCGCCTGCGCCGAGGTATTCTCTATCGCACGGCGCAAGAGCTGGGGTGCACCAAGATTGCCCTCGGCCATCACAGGGATGACATCCTTGAAACCCTGTTCCTCAACATGTTCTACGGCGGCAAGCTCAAGTCCATGCCGCCCAAACTGGTGAGCGACGATGGCAAGAACGTGGTGATCCGCCCGCTGGCCTACTGCAAGGAGAAAGACCTGGTACGTTACGCCGAGGTCAAGGCCTTCCCCATCATCCCCTGCAACCTGTGCGGCTCACAGGAGAACCTGCAGCGTCAGGCTATCAAGCAGATGATGCAGGATTGGGATCGCCGCTTCCCGGGTCGTATCGAAACCATGTTCACCGCCATTCAGGACGTGATCCCGAGCCACCTGCTCGATCACAAGCTGTTCGACTTCAAGAGCATCAACCGAGACTCCGGCATCATAGATGGCGGCGACAAGGCATTTGATCCGCCCGAACTGCCGACAGCCCCCTTGCTGAACATCGACGAGATGGACGTGCTGGACGTGATCGAAGTGCGCTAGGCACTACACAATCGGTAACGAAATCTGCAACGAAAAAGGAGCGCCTGGCGCTCCTTTTTATCTTTTTGGCGTGACGCTTGCTCAGCCCTTGTGCAACCAGGGGGTCAGTCGCAGTATGTCCCCCTTCAGTTGCAGCTTGCCCGCGGCGAAGTCTGCCAGTTGTGCGTTGCTCAGCAGCAACTGCCCCTCTTGCCAGGAGAGCGGCAGCTGGCGGGCGCCATCAACCAGATAGGCAGTGCCAGTCGGTTGCACCAGTGTCACCCGCACACCCGCCATCTCGGGCAGGAAATACTTGCCGACCATGCCGGCCAGCTTGCTCAGCAGGGCCTGCATATCCTGCTGGCGCTTGACCACCTCGGCCACCTTGAGCTCCCACTGGCTGCCTGACACGGGCGGGGCATCGGCCATCACCTGCACCGAAAGATCGCAGGCAGCGTGCGCCTCGGTCAAGCCCACCACCACGGTCGCCTTGTCCAGATTGAGATCATCGTCGTAGGGCAACCGCAGCTCGCTGTCTACCGTCACCTCGGCAGCTACGTCCCGATCCAGGGTAGAAACCCGGGCCGAGGTAAGCAGGCAACGCTGTCCATTTTGTTGATCGGTCAGATAAAACCCCAGCCTGGCATGACCAAACTCCCCCTTGGCAAAGGTCTTCATCTGGCTGTAGAAAGTACTGTATTGCAGATCCAGTGAAGGCTGTGCCAACCCCAGGGTGGGCAACAGCAGCAAGCTTGCCGCTACGCCATGTCGAGCCATCTTCATGTGCCATCCTTTTGCATCACGCACTCGTCATGCGTTGAAATCTTGGTGTGCCATCTCTTGGCACTGAATACGCCGGTCAAGCGCTGAAATGATCGGGACCTTCGCTCACTTCGGTCACTTCTACCGCGACCCCGCACAGATCCCGATAGAGGATCCCCTTGCAGTTGAAGTAGAGAGGAGCCACCCAGATAAGCCCCAGGCCCATGGGGAGAAGCGCCAGGAAAAACAGCGCCAGCATGACACCGTGCAGCAGCACTATGCTGGGCCAGCCGCGAACAAACAACTTGAGCGACACCAGAATGGCCTGCACCGGTGACAAGCCGCGTTCCAGCACCAGCGGCACGGTAAACACCAGCCCCATGCCGATCAGCGCAGACGGTATGAACGCCAGCATCACCGGCAAGCCCACCAGTTCAAACAGGGGACCGAACAAGCTGGTGATCATGCTGCCCAGCAGGCTCAGGCTGCCGAGGCGCAGGAAGTGGCGAAAGAAATCGAATACCTGGCTCGGACGGGCACGGACGCCGACCGATTGCTGCAATCCCAGCATGTCGAGGGACGAGGTCATGGGGGCCATCATGATGGTGATGAGCAGACTCAGCACCAGGGCAATATCCATCCCCCCTTCCTGATTGACGTAAGGCGCCAGCAGGGTATTGCTCAGCAACATCCAGATGGAGGTAACCCCGACTATGGCCAGCAGCAGGCCAAAACCGGTACGGCGCGTCTGTTGCCAACTCTCTTGCAGTACCCCCTTGAGGTCGAGGCGATATCCCTGACTCAGGGATTGCTCGAGGGAACCACCGATCCGCATTTTATTACTCAATGGACTATCCAACATCAGAAAAACACTATTCAGGGGGCACATTATAGCGATTTGACCCGGTATGCGTAGCCGTTTTTCCCCTTATCTGCTGGTGGGAAAGCCTTTGATTTCATAAGCGCAGGCCGGTTCACCTCCTTCCTTTCCCGCCTTGGCCCGCCGTTGTGATGGGCGTAGGATGCCAACAGATATACCGCATTTGCTGACTGCCTCCGCCCTTCCCCATCCGGATGACGCGAGGAGAACACACTTCACAAGGAGACATGCATGTCTGATTTGACCCTGTATCTCGCCCCTGGCACTTGCGCCATGGCCGTACACATAGCGCTGACCGAGGCCCAGGCCCACCATCAGGTCAAGCGACTTGATCTGGCGGCGGGGGAGCAGCGCTCTGCCGCCTATCTCGCCATCAATCCCAAAGGCCGGGTGCCGGCGCTTGTTACCGAGCGCGGCATGCTGACTGAAACCCCGGCACTGCTGCTCTATGTGGCGCAGCGCTTTCCCGATGCCAAGCTTGCCCCGTTGGATGACCCTTTCCTGCTGGCCCGCATGCAGGATGTCAACAGCTTCCTTGCCTCCACCGTGCATGTCTCCCATGCCCACGGACGCCGCGGCAGCCGCTGGGCCGATGATGAACAGGCTGTCGCCGCCATGCAGGCCAAGGTGCCGCAAAACATGCGCGATGGCTTTGCCGAAATTGAACGCCACTATCTGGTCGGCCCCTGGGTGCTGGGGGAGCGCTTCAGCCTTGCCGACATTTACCTGTTCGTGGTTGCCGGCTGGCTCGAAAGCGATGGGGTGGCCATCAGTGAGTTCCCCAGGGTAGCAGCCCACTATCAACAGATGCTCACACGCCCCGGCGTGCAGCAGGCCCTGGCCCTCTGATCCCGCGCTCCTTCAATCCTCTGCATATGGGTGCCTGCACGCTGTCTGGCACCTCTTTTCATCCTTTTCCCCCGGCATTGAGATCGTTTTCACATTTCTGCCATCTCCCTGTAGATCAAGCGTGCCTTAGCGCCTATCGTTTACCTCATGACGCAACCGGTTGCGTAACCGGTTGCCTTGATAAACATCAGATACGCAGACGCAAGTCTGCCGAGGTGCTGTTATGAAACGAGGCGTACTGCTCAATGCTCCTTTGAGTGCCCTGGTGGCACAGATGGGCCACACCGACGAGATCACAGTGTGCGATGCGGGATTACCCATTCCGGCGGGGCCAGAGCGCATCGATCTGGCGCTGATGGCGGGCACCCCCAATCTGCAGACAGTGCTGAAAGCGCTACTGACGGATCTTGTGGTAGAAAAAGTGATCATGGCCAGCGAGATAAAGCTGATCAGCCCTGACGCCCATCAAGCCCTGCTCGATCAGATTGAGACCCACGCGCTCGAGCAAGGCAAACCCATTACCATCGAATATTGCCTGCATGAGGAGTTCAAGACCCGCTCCCGCCAGAGCAAGGCGATAGTACGCAGCGGCGAAGTAACACCCTATGCCAACCTCATTCTCTGCGCCGGCGTGGCGTTTTAAGCCTCTTCAAGGAAGCTGCAATGAGCACAACTCCCTCCCCCCTTTCGGGGCTCACCGGGAGCGTTGACACGCCCCCCTCGCCCATTCTGGAGCTGACCGGGATCGTCAAGACCTTTCCCGGTGTCCGCGCCCTCGATGAGGCAGGACTCAAGGTTTACCCGGGCCAGGTGATGGCCTTGCTCGGCGAGAATGGCGCCGGTAAATCCACCCTGATGAAGGTGCTGACCGGCATCTATCAAGCCGATGCGGGCAGCGTCAGTTACCGCGGCCAGCCTGTGCACTTCAAGGGTCCCCGCGACTCCCAGGATCAGGGCATCAGCATCATCCACCAGGAGCTGAACCTGCTGCCGGAGCTCTCCATTGCCGCCAACATCTTCCTTGGCCGCGAACCGCGTACCCGTTTTGGCAGCATTGACCACAAGCAGTTGCGCGAGCGCGCCAGCAGCCTGCTCGGTCGTCTCGGCGTCAAGCATGGTCCGGATACCCGGCTCGGAGAGCTGTCGATTGGTGAACAGCAGATGGTGGAAATTGCCAAAGCCCTCTCGTTCGATGCCAGCGTCATCATCATGGATGAGCCCACAGATGCCCTGACCGACACCGAAACAGAGCAACTGTTCACCGTGATCCGCGAACTGCGCCAGCAGGGCTGCGGCATCGTCTACATCTCCCATCGCCTCAAGGAGATCTTCCAGATCTGCGACCGGGTTACCGTGCTGCGTGACGGCAAGTGGATCGGCGAGAAAGCAGTGAGCGATCTCGATGAAGACAGGATCATCGAGATGATGGTCGGTCGGCGGCTGGAAGAACAGTACCCGCGCCTGCATCGGGAACTGGGTCCTGTCAGCCTGCAAGTCAAAGATCTGGCTGGCCCGGGTGTGCGCGGGGTGAGCTTCTCACTGCGTCAGGGGGAGATACTGGGCTTTAGTGGCCTGATGGGCTCAGGCCGTACCGAGCTGATGAAACTTATCTACGGGGCCAGTCCCATCAGCGCCGGCGCTGTCGAGGTCGATGGCAAGGTCATGGTGCCACGCACCCCTGCCGATGGGCTGGCCGTCGGCATCGCCTATATCTCCGAAGATCGCAAGGGGGATGGGCTGGTGCTGGAACTCTCGGTGCGGGAAAACATGAGTCTGTGCGCCCTCGATGAGTTCATCCGTGGCGGCAAGATCGACGGCAAGGCCGAGCGCCAGGCAGTGAGTGACTATGTGCGCCTGTTCAACATCAAGACCCCGAGTCAGGAGCAGCTGATAAAGCTGCTCTCCGGTGGCAACCAGCAGAAGGTGGCCATCGCCAAGGGGCTGCTGACCAAGCCCAAGGTATTGATCCTGGATGAGCCGACCCGCGGCGTCGACGTGGGTGCCAAGAAAGAGATCTACCAGCTCATCAACCAGTTCAAGCAGGAGGGGATGAGCATCATCCTGGTCTCCTCCGAGATGCCGGAAGTGCTCGGCATGAGCGATCGCATCATGGTGATGCACGAAGGGCGCATCAGCGCAGAATTCATGTCCGCGGACGCCAATCAGGAGAAACTGATGGCGGCGGCAGTCGGTAAACAGTGGCAATCAGAGCAAGAGGCCTTTCAATGACAACCCAAACCCTTTCCCGCCGCGGCATCATGAGCAAGGCCTGGTGGATTGAGAACAAATCCCTGGTCGCCCTACTGGTGTTGATAGGCGTGGTCTCCTTTCTGAGCCCCAACTTCTTCACCGCCGACAACCTGCTCAACATACTGCGCCAGACGTCGGTCAACGCCATCATGGCGGTCGGCATGACGCTGGTCATCCTCACCGCCGGCATCGATCTGTCTGTCGGCTCTGTGCTCGCCCTGTGCGGCGCCCTGGCAGCCACCATGGTAGCCATGGAGCTGCCCATAGCGCTGGTAGTGCCACTGACCTTGGGGGCCGGTGCCCTGCTCGGCGGCATCAGCGGCCTCATCATTGCCAAGGGCAAGGTGCAGGCATTCATCGCCACCCTGGTCACCATGACAGCCCTGCGCGGCGTGACCATGGTCTATACCGAGGGGCGCCCCATCTCCACCGGTTTTAGCGAGGGATCCGATCACTTCGCCTGGCTCGGTACCGGTTACCTGCTTGGTCTGCCTGTGCCCATCTGGCTGATGGCCATCGTCTTCCTGCTGGCCTGGTACCTGCTCAACCACACTCGTCTGGGCCGTTACATCTATGCCCTGGGCGGCAACGAATCTGCCACCCGCCTCTCCGGCATCAATGTGGCCAGGGTCAAACTCGCCGTATATGGTCTGTGTGGCATGCTGTCGGCTCTGGCTGGCCTCATTGTCACCTCCCGCCTCTCCTCTGCTCAGCCGACGGCTGGTATGGGCTACGAGCTGGACGCCATCGCCGCCGTTGTGCTGGGTGGTACCAGCCTGATGGGGGGCAAGGGTCGCATCATGGGGACCTTGATAGGGGCCCTCATCATCGGCTTCCTGAACAACGCCCTCAACCTGCTCGACGTCTCGTCCTATTACCAGATGATCGCCAAGGCCAGCGTCATTTTGCTCGCCGTGATGGTCGATAACAAAAGCAATCGATAACAACCTAAGCCATGCCACACACACAAGGAATGAAATGATGAAAAAGCTTAATACCCTGCTCGCTGCCGCCATCATGTCTGTGCTGGGCACCGCCCAGGCCGCCGATCAGACCCTGGCGATGGTGGTCTCCACCCTCAACAACCCTTTCTTCGTCACCATGAAAGAAGGGGCCGAAGCCAAAGCCAAGGAGCTTGGTTATGAACTGGTGGTACTGGACTCCCAGAATGACCCGGCAAAGGAGCTCTCCAACGTGGAAGATCTCACAGTGCGCAAGGTCAACGCCATCCTGATCAACCCGACCGACTCCGAGGCCGTTGGCAATGCCATCCGCCTGGCCAACAAGGCCAACATCCCTGTGCTGACCCTGGATCGCGGTGCCGCTCAGGGTGAGGTCAAAGCCCACATTGCCTCCGACAACGTGGCTGGCGGCAAGCTGGCTGGCGACTTCATCACCCAGAAACTGGGCGCTGGCGCCAAGGTGATCCAGCTAGAGGGGATCGCAGGTACCTCCGCCGCCCGTGACCGTGGCGAAGGTTTTGCCTTGGCCGTGGCTGCCAACAAGCTGGAAGTGCTGGCCTCCCAGCCTGCCGACTTTGACCGCACCAAGGGGCTGAACGTCATGGAAAACCTGCTGGCCGCGCACCCGGGCGTGCAAGCCGTGTTTGCCCAGAACGACGAAATGGCGCTGGGTGCCATCCGCGCCGTACAGGCTGCCGGCAAAGAGGTGATGATCGTCGGCTTCGACGGCACTGATGATGGCAAGGCCGCCGTTTCCCGTGGCAAACTGGCCGCCACAGTAGCGCAGCAACCGGCCCTGATCGGTGCCATCGGCGTGGAAACCGCCGACAAGGTACTCAAGGGTCAGCCGGTAGAAAAATCCATCCCGGTACCGCTGCAAATCGTCAGCAAGTAATGTGACAGGGGGAGCTTGGCCTCCCCCTTTGTTTCTGGAGTTTCCATCAGCTGTGCATCTTGGCTTGGGCCCACTCAAACCAAGATGTTCCAAATCAAGGGTGATAAGAATGAATCGTCTCGTTGTTCTGGGCAGTGTCAATGCGGATCATGTACTGCGCGTCCCTCATTTTCCTCGCCCCGGTGAAACCCTGACCGGCCACAGCTATCAGGTGGTACCGGGTGGCAAGGGGGCCAATCAGGCGGTGGCTGCCGCACGTCTCGGCGCCCCTGTCTCCTTTATTGCCCGCATCGGTGATGACGCCATCGGCCAGCAGATGCACCAGGGTTTCGAGCAAGATGGCATAGACGTCAGTGCAGTAGAACTCGATGAGACCTTGCCCACCGGCATCGCCATCATCTATGTGAGCGACGAGGGGGAGAACAGCATAGGCATCTCCGCCGAGGCCAACGGCGCTCTCTCTCCTGCCATGGTCAAACGGCATGAAGCCATGATTGCCGATGCCCATACCCTGCTGCTGCAGCTGGAAGTGCCGCTTGAAAGCGTGTTTGAAGCAGCCAAGCTGGCTAGATCCCACGGCACCCGGGTGGTACTCAATCCGGCGCCCGCCCGCCCGCTCCCGGCCGAGCTGTTGGCGCTGGTGGATCTCATCACCCCCAACCAGACCGAAACCGAGCTGTTGACCGGCGTCAAGGTGACCGACGAGGCCAGCGCGGCTCAGGCGGCGGCCCACTTCCACCAGATGGGAATAAGCGATGTGATGATCACCCTGGGCTCCCAAGGGGTCTATTGCAGCAACGCCCGACAGCAACAGCTCATCCCGGGGTTTCGGGTTGAGGCAGTAGACACCACGGCCGCGGGCGATACCTTCAACGGTGCCCTGCTGGCCGCCGAGCTTGCCGGTGCAGACTTCAACGCCGCGGTGCGCTTTGCCCACGGCGCAGCGGCGCTTTCTGTCACCAAGTTCGGCGCCCAGAGATCGATCCCAAGCAAGGTTGAGGTCGACGCCTTCCTGCTTGCCCAGACTGCGCAGGGGCACTGATGGCCAACATCAAGGAGGTGGCGGCGCGGGCAGAGGTCTCCACCACTACCGTCTCCCATGTCATCAACGAGACCCGCTTCGTGGCACAAGAGACCCGTGAGCGGGTCTTTGCCGCCATGCGCGAACTCAACTATGCCCCCAGCCTGGTGGCCCGCAGCCTCAAGGTGAAGGAGACCAACAGTATCGGCATGCTGGTCACCACCTCCAGCAACCCCTTCTTTGCCGAGGTGGTGCGTGGAGTGGAGCGCTACTGCTTCGAGCAGGGCTACAACCTGATGCTGGGCAACACAGAGGGGCAGGCTGAAACGGCGCTCTCCTACCTCAAGATGATGTTGCGCAAGCGGGTCGACGGCCTGCTCATCATGTGCAGCGAGGGGCAACAGGAGGTGTTCAACCAGCTCGACTGGCTCAAGAGCCTGCCCGTTGTGGTGATGGACTGGGGCATGGAGAGCAAGGACGTGGACCTCATCGCCGACAACTCCCATCGCGGCGGTTATCTGGCCACCCGCCATCTGCTGGCACTCGGTCACACCGATGTCGGTTGCATCACGGGCCCCCACAGCCGAGCCCCCGCCAATCAGCGACAGGCTGGCTTTGAGCAGGCGATGCAGGAAGCGGGTCTGACCGTCAATCCGGCCTGGATCCAGGAGGGAGATTTCGACTGTGCCAGTGGTTTCAATGCCATGCAGCGCCTGCTGGCTCAGCCCAAACGGCCAAGCGCCCTGTTTATCTTCAACGACATGATGGCCATGGGGGCCATCAGTGCCGCCCATCAGGCGGGGTTGAACATACCGCAGGACATCTCCATCGTCGGTTATGACAATGTCGCGCTGGCGCAGTATCTGTCGCCGCCACTCACCACCATCAATCAACCCAAGGAGGAGCTGGGGCGCCTCGCCGTTACCCGGCTGCTGGCACGTATCAATGGGGTGACAGTGGATAATCACCTGATCACTGTTGATCCAGACCTGGTGATCAGACAATCCTGCGCGCCCTTCTTCCCCCGCCCATGATCCAAGGCAACAAAAGGCAACACCTTGGTGTCGCCTTTTGTTTCGAACAACGGCACTGGGAGCTGAGCCGTATTAAGGCTCGCGCATCTCCATCCAGTTGTGACCCTCTATCTGTTTGGGTTGATGCACGCCGCAGCGCTCCAGCAACTCGTCAACGAAAGCGGGCACCAGCAGAGAGGCCGGTCCATAACGCTTCTCGTCAAACTGGCTGCCCACCTCGCTCGGTTCCAGATTGAGCTCTATGGTATGGGCACCGTTGAGGCCAGCCTCGTGCACGAAGCCGGCAGCAGGATAGACGGCCCCCGAGGTCCCGATGGAGATGAAAAGGTCGCACTGGGCCAGGGCGCCATAGATGCGATCCAGCCCCAGCGGCATCTCGCCAAACCAGACCACGTGCGGGCGCAGCGGCTGGGGGAACTGGCAACAGGAGCAGAGTTCATCCTGATGGAGATCGCCGCGCCATTCGATCACCTGGCCCGACTCGGGACAGCGGGCCTTGAGCAGCTCTCCGTGCATGTGGATGAGGTTTTTGCTGCCTGCACTCTCGTGCAGGTTGTCGATATTCTGGGTCACCAGGGTGACTGTGCCAGGCAACAGGCGCTCAAGACGGGCCAGGGCATAGTGGGCAGGATTGGGATGGATCTGCGGTTGTTGCAGCTGATGACGGCGCGAGTTGTAGAAACCCTGCACCAGGGCGGGATCCCGGGCGTACCCTTCCGGGGTCGCCACATCCTCCACCCTGTGCTCTTCCCACAAGCCGTCACAGGCACGGAAGGTCTTGATGCCGGATTCGGCAGAGATACCGGCGCCGGTAAGAATGACGATGTGTTTCGCTGATTGCACCATGACTGCTTCCCTCTGATCCCATACAAGGCTGACCTTAGCACAGGGTGAAAAGGCAGCCTATTCACCCTTGGTCTTATGAGGATACCCGCTTCACAGGGTATCGAGCACGCTCAGATCGAGCCGGACAAACACCAGCTCCCGCCCCGTCACCAGAGTGAGCGGCAGCCCCAACCCGCGCAGGAGCGCCAGCATGGGGCGATTCTGGGCCAATACTTCCGCCGTCCACTCCCGAATGCCCTCGGCGCGCGCCAGCAGTGCCAACGCCAGCAGAATGCGCCGGCCCGCCCCTCTGTGCTGGAAGTGATCTGCGACCAGACAGGAGAACTCGGCCCGGTCCGGGTGCAGCCGCCGACGTATGGACTGGGCCTGGGCCAGCGGCCGCCCCTGACCATCGGTCAGCAGCAGCGCAATCTGGGGGGCTCTGGGATAGTCGAGAAAGAAGGCCAGTTGATCCTCGGTAACCGGCTGTTTTGCCCGCATGAAGCGCAGGTAAATGCTCTGCTCGCTCAACGCCTCGTAGGCGGCTCTGATCGATTCCGGATCGGCGCCAGCCAGCTCCTGCAAGCTACAGGGGACCCCGCCCACTTCCATCATCAAGGGCAAGGAGGCCCGAGACGTCGGATGCAGCCAGCCGGCCAGGCTACGTCGCAAACGCGCCTCATCGGGGGGCCAGCAGAGGTAACGGGGCACGGGTTACCAGCGCCCTGTCATGCCGCGATCGCGCCACAGGGTACTGTCTAGCAGATTGAAGGGATCATCCAGATAGAGGGCAATGCCAAGCTCCCTGGCCCTATGGGTGAAGCGGCCCAGCAGGGAGTCCGCCGTCATGGCCTCGAGCCCCGGGAGCAGGCTCTGCCCCAGCAGCAGGTGCTGCAATGGCACCCTCTCCAGCAAATCAAACGGCATATGCTGGTCATTGTCGAGCAGCAGCGCAAGCTTGACGCCAGCCAGACTGGCTTGCAGCACCAGTGCGAACCGCTCGGCCTGGCTGAGCAGGTGATCACGGCGGTGAATGACCAGGGTCAGTTCAGTGGCATCTCGTCCCTGTCTGCCCAGCCAATCCCGCACCAGCTCCCACCGTGGCGGCAAACCTGTCACCGCCAGCCAGATGGGCAGCGGGGATGGCGGGTCGGACAAGAGTCCGAGCAGCCCCTTCTCCTCCCCCTGCCAGCTGCGGACGGTACGGCGCAGGCCACTGAGCCGCTGTTGCCGCTGTGGCCCCAGATAGAGCGCCTTGAGCAGCCGCAGCAGATCATCGCTCAACAGCGGTTTGGCCAGGGCGGCCACTACATTGAAACCCGCATCGTGCAACAGCCGGCGGGCCCCGTCGATCAGGGTCTGATCGTGTGCCGACAGCAATATGATGGGCAGGCCGCTTTGCTGATATTGAGGCTGGCTCATTAGCAGACCGATGGCATCCTGCTCCACCAGGCTGAGATCGCTGATGAGTAGCTTGACGCCCCCCTGTTCCAGGGCCTGGATACAGGCATCGCCATCCTGCACCCATTGGCAGGACAGACCCAATCCCTGGATCTCCTGCTGGATATGGGCGCCTTGAAACGGGTGATCCTCCAGCAACAAGATCTGCATCTGTGCCAGCCACTGCAGCCACTGCTGATACCTGTCATGGACCCCTTCCAGCCAGTCATCCGAGAGCCGATAGATGCCATCGCTCTGGTTCATCAACTGCGGCAGATAGTCGGCACCGGCGTGAGAAGCTGGATCAAACAGGGCGATGGCACCGGCGGCGAACAACCCCTCCCACGGCCAGCGGGCATCGGGTTGCGTGCGACGCAAGGTGGCAAATTCGGGCAAGGTGACGGCTTTTGCCGCCTGATAGGCCACTCCGTCCAGTGCATAGAGGGTCACCGGGTAAAAAAAACGCTCCTGGGTCTCTTCCGAGTTCAGCAACGCCAATAACTCTTCATCTGTGATGATCATGTCAGACTCTCTCACCTAATCGCCGGCAGACTTCATCCAGAGCGTGCCGCAGCGGGGGCATCAGGGGTTGCTGTGGATCCCGTTTCCACTGCTCGATCACCTGGATCAGCGGGGTGGCGCCCACCATTTTGGCCGCCCCCTTCATCTTGTGTAAAGCCGCATCAAGCGCTTCAGCATCTCCTTGTGTGATGCACTGCTCAATGTCAGCCAGATCTTGACGAGTTGCCTCCAGATAGAGGTTTATCAACTCGCGACTCAGGAGGGGCAGTGCCGGCTCATGCCACCCGGCCCCCATTTCCTCGCCTGAGGTGCCGGGAGAAGGTGCGGACAAGAGGACACTCGTGTCCGCAAGCCTTGGCACGCTGCGCAGTAAATTAGCCAGATCTTTAAGTAGCAAGGGCTTGTCCAGATGTCCTCGACAACCACAGCTGGCCAGTCGCTGCGCTGCCTGCTCGCTGAGATCGGCGGTGATAACGTAGGCAGGCAGATGATGCCAGCGCGCAGAATCCCGCAACTGCTGGCACAGCTGGGCACCATCCATCACTGGCATCTGCAGATCGGTTAGCACCAGATCCACGGTTTCGTGCTGCAGAATATCGAGCGCCAGCCGACCATTGGCCGCACTCAGTACCTCGGCCCCCAGCTGGGTCAACTGCATGCTGATCAACACCCGATTCACTTCGTGATCTTCAACCAGCAACACCCGCATCCCCTGCCCCGGCAAACTCATCTCCTCCAGAGCAGAGGACACCAGCCTGGGCTGCAACAGGCTGACCACAGAGCCTGGCACCCAGGGCTCGCCCTGCCAGTCCCAGTAACGCAGACCCTGATCATCTTCGGCGGCGCGCAGCAGGGGGCCCACGGGATCCTCGGTCAGGCCGAGCTCGCCAAGCCAGGGCACGAGATAGGCACGCTCCGCATCGTTCAGCTGAACATTGACGCTGGCCACTCTCGGTTGCCAGCGCGGCATCTCGTGCAGCAGCACCAAGGGCAAGCTGCAGGTGAAACGGCTGCCCCCGAGAGGACGCGGTTCGACCCGGATCTCGCCACCCATCTGCTCCATCAGCTGGCGGCTGATGGCCAGCCCCAATCCGGTGCCCTGAGCCCTGGGCTGGCCATCTTCTCCTCCCTGCTCGAATGGCAGGAACAGGCGAGGCAACAGATCGTCGCTGATACCCGGCCCGTCATCATCCACGCCGCACAGCAGACGGTTGCCCTGACGGCGTGCCCACAGCACGACTTCACCTGCAGAGCTGAACTTGATGGCATTGGCGAGCAGATTGTGCAGCACCTGCTGCACTCTATGGGGATCCAGCTCCACCTGGGCGGGCAGGTGATGGTCGATATCCAGTCGCAGCTGCAACCGCTTGGAGCGGGCCTTGGACCAGTGCACCGCCGCCACATGCTCGCACAAATCAACCAGGTCGGTTGGCTGGGGAGAGAGCGCCAGCTGCCGGTTCTCGTTGCGGCTGAAATCGAGCACATCGTTGAGCAGACCGAGCAGCTCGTCCCCCGCCTGTCTGACATGGGAGAGCGCTGAGTGCTGCTCCGCTGACAAGGGGGTGTGATTGAGCCACTCCAGCAGCCCCAGAATGGCATTCATGGGAGTACGAATTTCATGGCTCACCGCCGCGAGGAAGCGCCCCTTGGCCAGGACGGCCTGTTCGGCACGCTCATGGGATGCCTGCAAGGCACGCTCCTGCTCGACTCTGGCGGTCACATCCTGCACCACACCGTAAACCCGCCACCCCCCTTCCTGCTGGCTGCGGCCACGACCATAACATTGCAGCCAGCGCGTGCCCTTGACCGGATGTTCATAGCGCAGCGCGTAGGAAAAAGGTTGGCCGGCATGCAACATGGCCAGCATGGGCACCCGCATCTCACGCCTGTCCTGATGTACAAGACGGCTGAGTGCGCTGTCGGGATGGCGGCGGATCTGCTGGCTGGCCAGGCCCAGCAGCTCGTAACTGCCACGGCTGATAAATTCGACCCGGGTTATTTTCCCCTGCTGCAAGAGGAACTGGATGACGACGCCGGGCACCGTATTGGTAAGGGCGCGCAGACGTCGCTCGGCCTGATGCAGCAAACGCGTGCGCTCGCGCAGGGCGCTGATGTCGGAGAGCGCGATCAGATCCCCCGCCGGCGCCTGCTTGCCCAGTCGCAGCGGGATCTGGGCATAGGAGAACACCTGATCGCCGAGGGTCATTTCCCCTTCGGTTCCCTGCAACTGGGACTGCGGCAGGCTGAGCTCGGCCAGATAGCGAGCCTCCAGCCGTTTGGCCTGCTTGTTGCGCTTGATGATCTCCCCCTGATCATTTCGTAGGAAGACGGGCACAGGCAGTGCCTGGAACAGGGACTCCCTGAACTGACTCTCCAGTGCCAGCGTCTGCTCCATCTCCTGACGCCGGCTCACTTCTCGCGCCAGCTGCTGGCGGGAGCGCCAGATCAACCAGATAACACCAGCACTGATCAGCAATGCAAGCAACACGGATCCCAGCCAGATGCCATAGCTGACGCCACTTTGCTGGGTCAGTACCAGCTGACGCCAGCGCTGGTTGAGATCAGCGTTCTGCTGGCCTGTGATCGTCATCAGACTCTGCTCCATCACACCGGCCAGCCTGGGGCTGTGGTGACTGATGGCAAACCCTAGCCCGAAACGATCCGGCAGCTCCTTGATATCCAGTCCAGCCAGCAGATTGTTGCGAAGCGGATATTGCAACTGATACAGCTCGGCCAGCATGGCGTCCGCCCTGCCCGCCTGTACCTCTGCAATGCCCGACTCAAGGGTCTCGCTCTTGCGCCACTGATGCTTGCCCAAACGGGCCAGCATGTCGGGATCATAGAGGCTGGCGGGCACGACTACCTCACCCTTGATCTCCTCGAGTCGATCGAAAGACCGCAACTTGCGGCTGACCAGGGCATATCGACTGGCTACCACGATGCGAGTGAAATCAAACTCGCCAGTCAAGGCCGGTGTCTCCAGCAGACCCGCCATCATGTCTACCTCGCCACTGCGCAGCTTGGCCAGGGCGTCTTCGGTGTCCTTGACTGGCACCACATGAAAAATCATCCCGGTCTGCTGACTCACCCGGCGCAGCACATCGGCGCTCCAGCCACTGAGCTGCCCCTGCTTGTCGATGCCGCTATAAGGCATCAATGCAGGGTTCACCACCAACTTGACGGCACGGGAGGTACCGACCAGCCAGGCCTGCTCCTTGTCGGTAAAGTGCAAGGGGTTGATATCCTGCTCTCCCTGCTCCAGATAGCGCTCGAGATCCTTGTAGACGCCCCCGGGCGGCATATAGCGGATCGCCATGTCGACCAGCTCCCTGAGCTCTGGCTTGTCACGCATCATCAGCCGATAGCTGAGCACCAGCTCATCGCTGCGCAAACGGCGCAGACGCAGTCCCACATCCGGGTATTCGCGCATCAGGTAACGCAGTTGCAGGTAGTCGCCGAGGTAGGCCGTTCCCTTGCCCGCTACCAGTGACGAGTACCAGTTGACGGCATCGGTCAGGACCAGCTGGGTCGAATGGGGATAGAGCGTTTTGAGCACCTTGCTCGCCTGCCAAAGGGGTGACACCAGGAAGGTGGCACGCTCCAGCTCACCCTTGTAAAGAATGGCGGACTCGGCTTCCAGCAGGGCGCGACTGAGCGCCATGCCAGGCAACGCCTGCCGTGAAGGACCTATGTCAGGAATGAGATCGCAGCGCCCCGCCAGCAGGGCCTGCTGAACCGCGGGCCAGTTTGGCAGCTTCTCGTGCAGCAAGGGCACCGGCAGCTGTTCGGCCAGCCGGTCCAGCTGATCGATAAGCAGCCCCCCCGACTCCTCGAGATAGGGCGGCCGGATCAGGGCGGGGTAACAAATGGTCAGCGAGGTGAGAGTGTCGGCATACGCCTGGGTGGCGGGAGACAGAGGCAGCGTCATGGCCTGCACCGGCATGGCCAGCAAAAGACCGAACAATAAGTTGGATTTCATCATGAAAAAGTAAAAGCCAGGCGTTTGCCTGGCTTTTTGTCACTCGTTGGGTTCAACATTTTCTACCCTGGCCTTGAGTTTCTGGCCAGGCCGGAAGGTCACCACACGACGGGCGCTGATAGGAATATCCTCGCCTGTCTTGGGGTTGCGTCCGGGACGCTGATTCTTCTCACGAAGGTCAAAGTTACCGAAGCCTGAAATCTTGACTTGTTCACCACGCTCAAGCGCCTGTCTGATTTCCTCAAAGAAGGCTTCCACCATATCTTTGGCTTCACGCTTGCTCATCCCGAGTTGGGTGAACAGGTGCTCTGCAATGTCGGCTTTGGTAAGCGCCATAGATCAATCCCTCAAGGATGCATTCAACTCTTCACCAAGGGCCCGCACGACATTGTCTACGGTCTCGGCAATCTCTTTCTCCTCCAGAGTGCGCTGGGTGTCTTGCAATACAAGACTGATGGCCAGGCTCTTCTTGTCCTCGGCCATACCAGCACCCTGGTATACGTCAAACAAGTTTATTCCAACTACCTGATTTCCGCCAACTTTTTTAATTACTGCGAGGACATCACCGGCCAGAACCTGACGGTCTACCACCACGGCGATATCACGACGGTTGGCTGGGAAGCGAGAAACCTCGGCAGCAACCGGCACCTTGGCAGGGAGCAGCTTGTTCAATTCCAGCTCGAACATGATGGCCCGGGTCTTGAGACCCAGCTTCTTCTCGAGGCTCGGGTGGATCACGCCGATATGGCCGAACACCTCGCCATTGCGCAAAATGGCTGCGCTCTGGCCCGGGTGCAGGGCACTGTGCTCGGTACGCTCAAAGCTGAAAGTAGCTCCTTCGGCAGTCAAGTCCAGCACGGCTTCCAGATCCCCTTTCAAATCAAAGAAGTCAGCTGCGCGGCTCTTGATGTCCCAGTGCTCGTCGCTCTGGTTGCCGGTGATGATACCGGCCAGCATCGGCTCCTGACGGATGCCGTTCTCGGCGCTCGCGTCCTTGATGAAACGCAGACCCTGCTCGAACAGACGTACCCGCGGCTGCTGACGATTCTGGTTGTAGACCACCGCCTGCACCAGCCCTGGGAACAGGGAGACGCGCATGGCGGACATCTCGACCGAAATCGGGTTCGGCAACACGATGGCATCGCTTTGCGGATAGAGCAGTTGCTGCGCTTTGGGATCGACGAAGCTGTAGGTGATCGCTTCCTGGAAGCCGCGGTCAACCAGCAGGTCACGCACCCGCTTGAGGGTCACCTGCCCTTCAGCCTGCTCCACCATCGCCAGAGAGGCAGCGGGTTTGAGGTTCGGGATATTGTTGTAGCCGTAGATGCGGGCCACTTCCTCGATGAGATCTTCCTCGATGGCGATATCGAAACGCCAGGAGGGTGCCAGTGCAGTCCAACCGTCGGCATCCACAGTCACCTGCATGCCGAGGCGAGTCAGGATCTCGACCACCTGAGCATCAGCCACGCTGATACCGATCACTTTGTCGAGCTTGGTGCGACGCAGCTTGATGGGGGCCGCTTTGGGCAGATGGGCATCGGATTTGACCTCGATGACCGGACCGGCTTCGCCGCCGCACTCTCCGCCACAAATGTCCAGCAGCAGACGGGTGGCTCTGTCCATCACCTTGGCTTGCAGCTCGGGATCGACCCCGCGCTCGAAGCGATGGGAAGAGTCGGTATGCAGACCGTAGGCACGGGCACGACCCGTGATGGAGAGCGGCGCGAAGAAGGCGCACTCCAGCAGAATGTCGGTGGTGGTCTCGGACACACCGGTGCGATCACCGCCGAAGATACCGGCCATACAGGCAGGGCCTTTGGCATCGGCAATCACCAGGGTGGTCTCTTTGAGCTTCACCTCGTTGCCGTCGAGCAGGGTCATCGGCTCGTCAGCACGGGCGCGACGCACCACCAGTTCCCCAGCCAGCTTGGCCAGATCGAAGGCGTGCATCGGCTGACCGTATTCCAGCAACAGGTAGTTGGTGATGTCTACGATAGCGTCGATGGAGCGGATACCGCCACGGCGCAGCTTCTCTTGCATCCAGAGCGGGCTCTTGGCTTGCAGGTTCAGCCCTTTGATGACGCGGCCAAGATAACGGGGGCAATCGGCTGGCGCCTCCACCCGGATCGGGAAGGTGACATCACAGGTGGCAACAGCAGGTGCCCAGGTCGGCTCGACCACGTCCACGCTGTTGAGCACGCCAATCTCGCGGGCGAGCCCCGCGATACCAAGGCAATCAGCACGGTTCGGGGTCAAGTCCACGTCAATGGAGACGTCGTTCAGATTGAGGTAATCGCGAATATCGGTGCCGATGGGGGCATCGGCAGGCAGCTCGATGATGCCATCGGCTTCAACGTCGATACCCAGCTCACTGAAAGAGCAGAGCATGCCGTGAGACGGCTGGCCACGCAGCTTGGCTTTCTTGATGGTGAAATCACCCGGCAGGGTCGCCCCTACTTTGGCAACGCACACTTTCAAGCCAGCGCGGCAGTTCGGCGCACCGCAGACTATGTCCAGCAGCTCGGCTTCGCCCACGTTGACCTTGGTCACCCGCAGCTTGTCGGCATCCGGATGCTGGGCACACTCGACAACTTCACCCACGACCACGTTGTTGAATTGGCCAGCCACCGCTTCCACGGCGTCCACTTCCAGACCAGCCATGGTGATCTGCTCGGCCAGTGCGTTGTCACTCAACTCGGTGCGGACCCACTCCATCACCCAGGATTTACTGAATTTCATGTTCTCTCGCCCTTACTTGAACTGCTTGAGGAAGCGCAGGTCGTTTTCGAAGAAGGCACGCAGGTCGTTGACCCCGTAACGCAGCATGGTCAGGCGCTCAACGCCCATGCCGAAGGCAAAGCCGGAGTATTTTTCCGGATCGATACCGACCGAACGCAGTACGTTCGGGTGCACCATGCCGCAACCCAGCACTTCCAGCCACTTGCCGTTCTTGCCCATGACGTCCACTTCGGCACTCGGCTCGGTGAACGGGAAATAGGAAGGACGGAAGCGAATGGTGAGATCTTCCTCGAAGTAGTTGCGCAGGAAGTCGTGCAGTATGCCTTTGAGCTCGGTAAAGCTGGCATGCTCGTCAACCAGCAGGCCTTCAACCTGGTGGAACATTGGCGTGTGGGTCATGTCGTAGTCGTTACGATAGACGCGGCCCGGCGCTATGATGCGGATCGGCGGTTGCTGATGTTCCATGGTGCGGATCTGCACACCCGAGGTGTGGGTACGCAGCATCAGATCGGGATTGAAGTAGAAGGTGTCGTGATCTGTACGTGCCGGATGATGAGCCGGAATGTTCAACGCATCGAAGTTGTGGAAGCCATCTTCAATTTCGGGACCGCGTTCCACCTTGAACCCCATCTCGCCAAACAGGCGCTCAATGCGCTCAATGGTACGGGTCACAGGGTGCAGACCACCATTCTCGATGCGACGGCCCGGCAGGCTCACATCGATGGTCTCGGCAGCCAGCTTCTGGTTCAGCTCCTGCTCCACCAGTGCATCACGGCGTGCGTTCAGGGCATCCTGAACCTGCTGCTTGGCCTGGTTGATCACGGCGCCCGCTGCGGGACGCTCTTCGGCGGACAAGGCGCCCAATGTCTTCATCTGCTCGGTAAAAAAGCCTTTTTTACCCAGATATTTGACCCGGATTTCGTCGAGGGTCGCAACGTCGTTGACGCCCTCAATTTCGGCCTTGGCCTGGCCGACTACTTCTTCAAGCTGTTGCATGTCTTCCTCGTCACCACTCCCGAAACAGGAGCCTGTTAGGCTAAATAAGGTCAAGAGGGGAATAATACAAAAAAAGCCCCTTCGCTGACCATAGTTAAGGTGGCCTTTTCTCCCTAGAAATCATTTTGTTATCGGGGAAGAGGCTGACCCGATTCCCTCTCCTCGTTAAATATGGGGAAACAATACTAGTTTGTTGGCATATAATGAAATCATGTTGCAGATATACAGAGGTAACAGTCGGGTCTGACAACAGAACTGGATAAATTGCAGACAACAAAAAAGGAGGCCTGAGCCTCCTTTTATCTTTCATAACAGAACCGGATTAAACCAGTGCTGCTTTAGCCTTTTCAACCAGGGCGGTGAAAGCCAACTTGTCGTGAACGGCGATATCGGACAGGATCTTGCGATCGATCTCGATAGAAGCCTTCTTCAGACCGTTGATCAGACGGCTGTATGACAGACCGTTCTGACGTGCTGCAGCGTTGATACGCGCAATCCACAGCTGACGGAACTGACGCTTTTTCTGGCGACGGTCACGGTAGGCATACTGACCAGCTTTGGTTACCGCTTGTACCGCTACGCGGTAAACACGGGAACGGGCGCCGTAGTAACCTTTGGCGGCTTTCATTACTTTCTTGTGACGAGCTCGAGCAGTCACACCACGTTTAACTCTTGGCATTTTTTACATCCCCCCTTATGCGTACGGCAGACAAGCGACAACACGTTTGTGGTCGGCAGCGGAAACCATGAACTTCGGTCCCAGCTTGCGCTTACGCTTGCTGCTCTTCTTGGTCAGGATGTGACGCAGGTGGTTATGCTTGCACTTGAAGCGACCCGAGCCAGTCTTTTTGAAGCGCTTTGCAGCACCCCGGTTGGTTTTCATCTTCGGCATTTCATACTCCGCATTGTGAGTGACAACAAAATCGCAAGGCGAACCAACTCATGGGCGCAAACCCATGAGTCAATTTCTTGTGGGCCTTAAGATTTCTTCTTGGGTGCGAGGACCATCACAGCTTGACGGCCTTCGACTTTCGGGAACGACTCCACTACGGCCAACTCTTCCAGATCGTTCTTGACGCGCTCCAGAACCTTGATACCAAGATCCTGGTGAGCCATTTCACGACCACGGAAGCGCAGGGTGACCTTAGCCTTGTCCCCGTCTTCTAGAAAGCGAACCAGGTTGCGTAGTTTTACCTGATAGTCGCCTTCGTCAGTACCAGGACGGAATTTGATTTCCTTGACCTGGACGACTTTCTGCTTTTTCTTCTGTTCTTTGGTTGTTTTGCTCTTTTCGTAGAGGAATTTGCCGTAATCCATGATGCGGCAAACGGGCGGTTCAGCGTTAGGACTGATCTCGACCAGATCTACTCCAGCCTCAAGGGCCAAGTTCAGTGCATCATGGATCTCGACGACACCCAAAGGCTCTCCGTCAATACCAGTGAGACGAACTTCTTTCAGACGAATCTCGGTATTGATCCGGTGAGCGCGGGCTTGCGGTTGCTTGCCCAGTTTTTTTCCGCCTTTTATAGCTTATTCCTCCACTTTCTTTTGTCCGCGGGTCTGAACTTCCTGGGTCAACAGAGCAACTAGCTCTTCAACAGGATAAGTGCCCAGGTCAGCCCCTTTACGAGTCCGTACTGCAATCTTACCGGCTTCAACTTCTTTATCGCCGCAGACCAGCATGAAAGGTACTCGCTTCAAAGTATGCTCGCGGATTTTAAAGCCAATCTTCTCATTTCTCAAGTCCGCTTTTGCGCGAAGACCCGCATCATTCAATGCTTTGGCTACTTTTACCGCATAATCGGCCTGATTATCTGTGATATTCATGACCACAGCCTGAGTCGGAGCCAACCAAGTCGGGAACAGTCCGGCGTACTCTTCGGTCAGAATACCGATGAAACGCTCGAGTGAACCCAGAATGGCCCGGTGGATCATCACCGGTACGTGGCGTTCGTTGTCTTCACCCACATACGTGGCACCCAGACGTCCAGGCAGGGCAAAGTCGAGCTGCACGGTACCACACTGCCAAGCACGATCAAGGCAATCATGCAGGGTAAATTCGATTTTGGGACCGTAGAAAGCCCCCTCGCCCGGCTGCAGATCGTATTTCAGACCGTTCAGCACCAGGGCTTCGGCCAAGGCGGCCTCGGCGCGATCCCAGGCTTCATCGGAACCGATACGCTGCTCAGGACGGGTTGAGAGCTTGACCACGATATTTTCAAAACCAAAGGTACCGTAGACGTCATAGACCATACGGATACAGGCAGACACCTCTTCCATGATCTGCTCTTCGGTACAGAAGATGTGAGCATCATCCTGGGTAAAACCACGCACTCGCATCAGACCGTGCAGGGAACCGGATGGCTCGTTGCGGTGGCAGGAGCCGAACTCGGCCATGCGCAGCGGCAGATCGCGGTAGGACTTCAGCCCCTGGTTGAAGATCTGCACGTGACCCGGGCAGTTCATCGGCTTGATGGCGTATTCGCGGTTTTCGGACTGGGTGGTGAACATGGCCTGGGCATACTTCTCCCAGTGGCCTGAACGCTCCCACAGCACCCTGTCCATCATGAAGGGACCCTTCACTTCCTGATAGTCGTACTCTTTGAGCTTGCCACGGATGAAGGTTTCCAGCTCACGGAAGATGGTCCAGCCATCGTTGTGCCAGAACACCATGCCAGGCGCCTCTTCCTGCATGTGATACAGGTCGAGCTGCTTGCCTATCTTGCGGTGGTCGCGCTTGGACGCCTCTTCCAGACGCTGCAGGTAGCCTTTGAGCTGCTTCTTGTCAGCCCAGGCCGTGCCGTAAATGCGCTGCAGCATCTTGTTGTTGGAATCGCCACGCCAGTAGGCGCCAGACATCTTCTGCAACTTGAAGTGGTGGCAGTGACGCATGTTGGGCACGTGCGGGCCACGACACATGTCGACGTACTCTTCGTGATGATACAGACCTGGCTGGTCATCACGGGCAATATTCTGATCCAGGATCTCGACCTTGTAAGTCTCGCCACGGGCTTCGAACACGTCGCGCGCTTCCTGCCAGGAGACCTTTTTCTTGATAACGTCGTAATCCTTGGCGGCCAGCGCCAGCATGCGCTCTTCCAGGGCAGCCAGATCGTCGTCGGTCAGGGTGCGATCCAGATCGATGTCGTAGTAGAAACCGTTATCGATGACAGGACCTATGGCCATCTTGGTCTGGGGCCAAAGTTGCTTGATGGCATGACCCAGCAGGTGAGCACAGGAGTGGCGCAGTATGTCCAGACCTTCTTCGTCTTTGGCGGTGATGATGGCCAGGGAAGCATCGGCTTCGATGAGCTCGCAGGCATCCACCAGTTCACCGTTTACCCGACCGGCAATGCACGCCTTGGCAAGACCGGGACCTATGTCCGCGGCCACGTCCATGACGGAAACGGAGTGGGCAAATTGACGTTGGCTGCCGTCAGGCAGAGTAATGATTGGCATTGTGTGTTTCCTTATACAGTGGTGCCCCCTACCAAAGGGCACATGCGGGATGGAAGAAATCATTCAAAAAGGGTGATGTTCTGGCTCTCTACAGCACTTTGCAGAGGTGCACTGCGACGCAAACAGCTTGCTTAACGGCACAAGGCAAACCAAAAACCGGACCATGCTACCAGAAGTAGGCGGGGCTGTATTGAGTTTGGTGAGATTTTCTACAACCAAATGCATCGCTTGCCAGTCACTCACCCAGCAGAGGCTGCCAGTTGAAATCGAAGGTACTGCTCCCCTCCTCGGCCAGGGCGAGCTCCTCCAACACCTTCAATGCGAGCTTGTTGCCCTTCTGCGAAGCCTGATAGAGCCACTGCTTGGCCTGGGGCAGATCGACTCGACCACTTACCCCCATCAGGTGCAGCACACCGACTTTGAGCATGGCGGGCACGTCACCGTTGCGGGCCGCCAGCTCCATCCAGTGAAATGCCTCCCGCAGGTCCCGTTTCACCCCGGCGCCGCGCAGATAGACCTCCGCCAACCGGTATTGGCCAAAGGCGTCTCCGGCCTGCGCCGACTGGCGATAAAGGCTGATGGCTTGCTCCATGTCCTGCGCCGTGCCCTGCCCCACCTCGTGGCTCCAGCCCATCAGCGCCTGAGCCCGGGGGATCCCCTGCTCGGCCAGCGGTTGCCAGATCTTTGTCGCCGTCTCGAACTGGCCGCTACGCCAGGCTCGATTGGCCGATGCCAGCTCCTGATCGGTAGAGAGCGGGATCAGCCGCCAGATGACCAGGCCAAGCACTCCAACAAACAGCCAGCGGGAGACAATGGGTTTCATGATGATTTCCGTGATCCAGTTCGCATTTTGTCTATGTAAACGAAATGTATCAGGTGGATCAAGCAAGAGATCCATTTGTCATGCTGTTTTAAGCAAGGAAGCGATGGCGAGAGCTTGTTTTTTGGCACTGAGGCTTGCAAGATGACTGTATATATAAACAGTGTCAGTGTGATGTGATGGCAGGACGAGGCAGTTTCCACAATGTTGAACACCGCTTCAGCGGCCAGCGGGTCGACGCGGTCGATGACAGCTGGGCTCAACCCGAGTGGGAAGCGGCATTTGCCGCCAGTGATCCCCGCACCGAGGTGAAGGAGATAACCGCCCGCAGCATCATCAGTTACAACCGCTCGCCGGATGTGCCCTTTGGTCGATCCATCAACCCCTATCAGGGCTGTGAGCATGGCTGCATCTACTGCTATGCCAGACCGAGTCACGCCTATCTGGAGCTATCCCCCGGCCTCGACTTCGAGACCAGGCTGTTTGCCAAGCTCAATGCCGCCGAGCTGTTGCGCCGGGAGTTTGCCAAGCCAACCTATCAGCCACAGACCATAGTGCTCGGCGCCAACACCGATCCTTACCAGCCCATCGAGCATCACTATCGCCTCACCCGCCAATTGCTGGAAGTGATGCAGGCCCATCGCCACCCGGTCGGTATCATCACCAAGAGCGCCATGATCTTGCGCGACCTCGATCTGCTGGCCGAACTGGCTCGGGAGGGACTCTGTCAGGTGATGGTGTCGGTGACGACATTGAATGAAACCCTGCGCCGTCAGCTGGAGCCCAGGGCGAGCACAGGCACGGGTCGGCTCAAGGTGATTGAAAAGCTGGCACAGGCAGGAGTACCGGTCGGCGTGCTGGCGGCGCCCATAATCCCGCGCCTCAACGAACCTGAGCTCGAGCACATCATCAAGGCGGCAGCCGAAGCCGGCGCCCAGAGCGCCGACTACATACTGCTGCGATTGCCCCACGAGCTGACCACACTGTTCAGCGACTGGCTGGAGGAGCACTACCCCGGTCAGAAGGAGGCCATCCTGAACCAGTTGCGAGCCAGTCGGGATGGCGGGCTCAACAGCCCCGCCTTTGGCACCCGCATGCGCGGTGAGGGGCAGTTTGCGGACTTGCTCGCCCAGCGCTTTCGGCTCATCAGCAAGCGTTTGGGCTTGGGCAAGCGCCATCTTCAGCTGCGGCGGGACGGCTTTATCCGCCCGGGCGAACAACTGCGGCTCTTCTGATCACCCCGACAGCATCAGCAAGGATCACAACGCCTCCCCTTAATCGGCGCACCACAAGGTGAACTATGCCGACAAGCAGGGTCTCAACCCCTTGGCCGAGGCGCGTACGTGCCCTTGCCCTGTGCTGTCAATTCGGCGGGCAGTCGTGCAGGCTCATGGGCCACTTCGTCCTCATACTCCTCTGTCAGCGATCCTTGCTGATGTTCGCCCCATACCCGGCTCCACCAGATCTCCCACATTACCCAGCTAGTCATAAGATGCTCCTGTTGATGGGTGCAGGCGCCAGGCCCGCTTGGCATGCTTGTTGAGTACAAGGGGCAGCTTGGCCCCGCCCAATGACAGCGAGATGACACCAGCATGAAGGATTTAGGGTAAATTGCGGGAGTGCGGCAATGCAGAGGGATCAAAGCGGGCCCGTTCAGCTGGCTCCCAGGGGCGGATGTAAAAGCAGCAGCAAGGCACAAAACAGCAATAAAAAGAGCGACCCAAGGGTCGCTCTTTTTCATGGGGGCAAACGCGCGATTATTCGTCGCTCGCTGCGCCCTCTTCAGTAGACCCTTCAGAGGATCCTGCGGCGGCAGAGCCGGCGTCTGGCGTGGTGTCGGTGCCTTCAGACACCTCACCGTCAATGGCCATGACGTCGTTCTCTTCCTCATCGCTCTCGGCAATGCGCTGCAGGCCAACCACGGTTTCATCTTCACCGGTACGGATCAGACGAACACCACCTGTGTTGCGGCCTATGATGCTCACTTCGGAGACACGAGTACGGACCAGGGTGCCGCCATTGGTGATAAGCATGATCTGGTCGGTATCGTCGACCTGGATCGCATCGATCACCTTGCCGTTACGCTCGTCCACCTTGATGGAACGAACGCCCTGAGTACCACGGCTCTTGGTCGGGTACTCGATCAGCGCGGTACGCTTGCCGTAACCGTTCTCGGTCGCGGTCAGGATGGCACCCTCGCCACGGGGGACGATCAGGGAAACCACCTTGTCGCCGTTGAGCAGGCGGATACCGCGTACCCCACCGGCGGTACGGCCCATGGGACGTACGCCCTTGAAGGTACCCTTGCTTTCGGTACTCTCGCTGCCTTCGCCGTTGTCGCTGCCATCATCGTCGTTGCCAGCGTCAATGACACTCTCGTCATCCCCGTCGACATCATCGCTGACATCAGCATCGGCTGCATCGGCGCGGCCGCTACCTTCATTGAAGCGAACCACCTTGCCCGCATCGGAGAACAGCATGATCTCGTTGCTGCCATCTGTGATGTCCACCCCGATCAGCTCATCACCCTCTTTGAGGTTGATGGCACGAATACCGGAGGAGAGCGGACGGCTGAACGCAGACAGGCTGGTTTTCTTCACGGTACCATCGGCGGTAGCGAAGAAGACATACTTGTCGTCGGCATACTCTTTGACCGGCAGGATGGCGGTGATACGTTCACCCTCTTCCAGCGGCAGCAAGTTGATGATCGGACGACCACGGGCGCCACGGGACGCCTCCGGCAGCTGATACACCTTGAGCCAGTAGACCTTGCCACGGGTGGAGAAGCACAGAATGGTGTCATGGGTGTTGGCCACCAGCAGACGTTCCACAAAGTCCTCTTCCTTGATCCGGGTGGCCGACTTGCCACGACCACCGCGGCGCTGGGCCTCGTAGTCGGTGATCGGCTGGTATTTCACGTAACCCTGGTGAGACAGGGTAACCACCACGTCTTCCGGCGTGATCAAATCTTCGATGTTGATCTCGGCGCTGGAGGCGCTGATCTCGGTGCGACGTTCGTCGCCATACTGCTCGCGCACGGCCAGCAGTTCATCGCGGATCACTTCCATCAACCGTTCCGGGCTTGCCAGGATGAACAGCAGCTCGGCAATCAGATCCAGCAGAGATTGATACTCTTCCAGGATCTTGCCGTGCTCGAGGCCGGTCAGCTTGTGCAGACGCAGGTCAAGGATGGCCTGGGCTTGCTGCTCGGTCAGGAAATATTGACCTTCGCGGATGCCGAATTCCGGCTCCAGCCACTCGGGGCGGGCCGCGTCGTCGCCTGCTTTTTCCAGCATGGCGGCCACGTTGCCGAGTTCCCAACCGCGGGCAACCAGTTTGGCTTTGGCATCTGCGGGCGTATCGGAGTGACGGATCAGCTCTATGATCGGGTCGATGTTGGCCAGCGCGACGGCCAGACCTTCAAGGATGTGAGCCCGATCCCGCGCCTTGCGCAGCTCGAACACGGTCCGGCGGGTCACGACCTCACGGCGGTGCAGCAGGAACGCATCCAGAATGTCTTTAAGGTTCATCACCTTGGGCTGGTTGTTATCGAGCGCCACCATGTTGATGCCGAACGTGGTTTGCAGCTGGGTGTGCTTGTAGAGATTGTTCAGCACAATCTCGCCAGACTCGCCACGTTTGATCTCGATAACGATGCGCATGCCGTCTTTATCAGACTCATCGCGCAGGGCACTGATGCCCTCGACCTTCTTCTCTTTGACCAGCTCGGCGATCTTCTCGATCAACCGCGCCTTGTTAACCTGATAAGGCAGCTCGTGAACGATGATGGTCTCGCGACTGGTCTTGTCGTCCACTTCCACTTCGGCTTTGGCACGCACATAGACGGAGCCACGACCGGTACGGTAGGCCTGCACTATGCCAGCACGACCGTTGATGATGGCGCCGGTGGGGAAATCAGGCCCTGTGATGTAGGTCATCAACTCATCGATGGTGAGATTGCCATTCTCGATAAGCGCCAGACAACCGTTCACTATCTCCGTGAGGTTGTGAGGAGGAATGTTGGTCGCCATGCCCACCGCGATACCGGATGAACCGTTAACCAGCAGGTTGGGCACCTTGGTAGGCATGACAGCAGGGATCATCTCGGTGCCATCATAGTTGGGCACCCAATCCACGGTTTCTTTGTCCAGATCGGCCAGCAGCTCGTGGGAGATGCGGGCCATCCGCACTTCGGTGTAACGCATGGCGGCGGCGCTGTCGCCGTCGACCGAACCGAAGTTGCCCTGACCATCGACCAGCATGTAACGCATGGAGAAATCCTGCGCCAAGCGGACAATGGTGTCATACACGGCACTGTCGCCGTGCGGGTGGTATTTACCAATTACGTCACCGACCACACGGGCCGATTTTTTATAGGGCTTGTTCCAGTCGTTCCCCAACTCGTTCATAGCAAACAGAACGCGGCGGTGAACCGGTTTCAAGCCATCACGCACATCCGGCAGAGCTCGTCCTACGATCACGCTCATGGCGTAATCAAGATAGGAACTCTTGAGCTCTTCTTCGATGTTGATCGGCGTGATCTCTCTGGCCAGATCGCTCATAGAAAGCCTTAATCCCTAATTAGTTGTTCTTTGGCTTAAACAGCGCGCCATGGTAACACACTGAGCCAAATACCTTAAGCCACAAATCCGGCTAACAAGTCGGGCTGGTGTGACAAAGTGTCTCCGTTATAATGCCCGCCAGGACAATAGATTGCGCCCGAGTCTTGCTACCTGCGCGCCCTGCCACAGGATCCACAAAATATGAATAGTGATGCCAATGTCGATCTGACAGAAATCGCCAAATTTGAAGCCATTGCCTCCCGCTGGTGGGACATGGAGGGCGAATTCAAGCCACTGCATCAAATCAATCCGGTGCGCCTTGACTGGATCACCGACAAGAGCGGCGGCCTGTTTGGCAAACGCATCCTCGACATCGGCTGCGGTGGTGGCATTCTCTCCGAGAGCATGGCCCGTCGGGGTGCTCACGTCACCGGCATCGACATGGGCAAGGAGCCTCTCGGGGTCGCCCGCCTGCACGCCCTGGAACAAGGGGTAGAGCTCCAATACCAGCAGATGACGGCGGAGGAACACGCAGGCCAGGCCCCTGGCCAGTATGACGTGGTCACTTGCATGGAGATGCTGGAACATGTGCCTGATCCGGCTTCGGTGCTGCGCGCCATCGCCACTCTGGTGCGCCCGGGCGGACGGGTGTTCGTCTCCACCATCAACCGCAATCCGAAAGCCTATCTGATGATGATCATCGGCGCCGAATACCTGATGAAGATGGTCCCCAAAGGGACCCATGATCACAAGAAGTTCATCACCCCCGCCGAACTGTGTCGCATGGGTGAAGCAGCAGGCCTTTTGGTACGGGACATGAGCGGGGTGCACTATGCGCCGCTCTCCAACCAGTTCAAGCTTGGCAAGAATGTCGACGTCAACTACATGGTGGAGTTCATCCGCCCGGAGCATGGCTGATGATCGATAACACGCCGGTACCACTGCGCTGTGTGCTGTTTGACCTGGATGGCACCTTGCTCGATACGGCGCCGGACTTGGGCGCCGCCGTCAACCATGTGCTGGTGAGCGAAGGCTTTGCGCCGCTCTCTGACGGCATCATCCGACAGACCACCTCCCACGGCGCGCTTGGGCTGCTCAAAGCCGGGCTTGGCGATGAGCTGCTCGAAGAGCTGGGGGCCACTCGCCTGCGCACCGCCCTGCTCGACTACTACGCGGCGAACCTCTGCGTCGGCACCCGCCCCTATGAGGGGATGGTGGCACTCATCGAATGGCTGGACGAACGTGCCCTGCCCTGGGGCATAGTCACCAACAAGCCGGGCTTTCTCACCGAACCGCTGCTGGCCGCCTTGCCCGAGCTTGCCAGTTGCGGCGTGACGGTCAGTGCCGACACCCTGCCGGTGCGCAAGCCCGACCCCGCCCCCATGTACTTTGCCTGTGAACAGTTGGGGGTCGACGCCGCCCACTGCCTCTATGTGGGGGATCATGTGCGTGACATAGAGGCGGGCCGCAATGCGGGCATGCGCACCGCCGTCGCGGGCTGGGGTTATCTGAGTGATGACGAGGATCCCGCCGACTGGGGCGCGGATCTGCACTTCGATACCGTGCAGGCCCTGCACCACTGGCTGCGTTACGAGCTGAGCTAATCCTGTTAGCCGCCAGACAGCCAAGATTGATGGATAATAAAGGCAGCTTTATCGCCAATCGGTGGCCAGATGAGCACGATTGGCGACCGTTGCAGGCACAAGGATGAGACCAGGGGAGGTCCGGATTGATCTCCCTTTTTTGCGGTTTGGCAACCGCCAACAGACTGGGACAGGACACCTTTTGACCCTTGCTGCACAAGGGATAACCAGACTGAATTTGCTAGTAAAAACACCCCGTTTTCGCAAGCAAAAAAAGTTATTTAAATTTTCCATGTTCGATCATCAGACTTGCATTTACCGGATCGGACGCATGAAAACCCACTCACTGTGAGCGTCCACTAACATGGGTCTCGACACCCACAATTTATCCACAGCTAATGCCTTATCCACAGATTGCAAAGCGAGGGCGACCTCACTATCTTGTAGCTCGAACTCAAAATAACACTATATCTTGTGATTCATCGCACAATACGCCCCCACCTCCCGCAGCCGTTCACGGCGCCGAGGCCAGCGCAGTGCGATGGTTTTTCGGGAATCAACTGAAGGTCATCAGCCAATGAACTTGTTTGTGACGAAGCGTAACGGCCACAAAGAACCCATCGATCTGGATAAAATTCACCGCGTGCTGGATTGGGCCGCTGAAGGGCTCGACAACGTGTCGGTCTCCCAGGTGGAACTCAAGTCCCACATCCAGTTCTATGACGGTATCCGTACCGCCGATATCCACGAAACCGTCATCAAGGCCACTGCTGACCTGATCTCCGAGCAAAGTCCGGATTACCAGTACATGGCTGCCCGTCTGGCCATCTTCCACCTGCGCAAGAAAGCCTACGGCCAGTTCGAGCCGCCCCACCTCTACCAGCACGTCGCCCGTCTGGTAGACATGGGCAAATATGACAAGCACCTGCTGACCGACTACACCCAGGCCGAATTCGAGGAGCTCAACGAGCACCTGGATCACTGGCGTGACATGAACTTCTCCTACGCCGCCGTCAAGCAGCTGGAAGGCAAGTACCTAGTGCAGAACCGCGTCACCGGCGAGATCTACGAGAGCCCGCAGTTCCTCTACATACTGGTAGCGGCCTGCCTCTTCTCCAAGTATCCGAAAGATACCCGTCTGAGCTACATCAAGCGTTTCTACGATGCGGTGTCGACCTTCAAAATTTCGCTGCCGACCCCCATCATGAGCGGTGTGCGTACCCCGACCCGTCAGTTCAGCTCCTGCGTGCTGATCGAATGCGATGACAGCCTGGATTCTATCAATGCCACCGCCAGCGCCATCGTCCGTTATGTCTCCCAGCGCGCCGGCATCGGCATCAACGCCGGCCGCATCCGTGGTCTGGGCAGCCCCATCCGTGGCGGCGAAGCCTTCCACACCGGCTGCATCCCCTTCTACAAGTACTTCCAGACTGCGGTCAAATGCTGCTCTCAGGGCGGTGTACGCGGTGGTGCGGCCACCCTTTTCTACCCGCTGTGGCACACCGAAGTGGAGAGCCTGCTGGTACTGAAAAACAACCGCGGCGTGGAAGAGAACCGGGTCCGTCACATGGACTACGGCGTGCAGATCAACAAGCTGATGTACCAGCGCCTGATCAAGGGCGGTGACATCACTCTGTTCTCCCCGTCCGATGCCCCTGGCCTGTACGATGCGTTCTTTGCGGATCAGGACAAGTTCGAAGCACTCTACGTCAAGTACGAGCAGGATCCGGCCATTCGCAAGAAGACCATCAAGGCGGTCGACCTCTTCTCCCTGATGATGCAGGAGCGTGCCGGTACCGGTCGCATCTACATCCAGAACGTGGATCACTGCAACACCCACAGCCCGTTCGATCCAAGCGTGGCGCCGGTACGCCAGTCCAACCTCTGCCTCGAGATTGCACTGCCCACCAAGCCGCTCAACAACGTGGATGACGAAGAGGGCGAAATTGCCCTGTGCACCCTGTCTGCCTTCAACCTCGGTGCCATCGAGAAGCTGGAAGATCTGGAAGAGATGGCGGATCTCGCCGTGCGCGCCCTGGATGCCCTGCTCGACTATCAGGATTACCCGCTCAAGGCCGCCCAGAAAGGCAGCATGAACCGTCGCACCCTGGGCATTGGCGTCATCAACTACGCCTACTACCTGGCCAAGAACGGCGCCCGCTACTCCGACGGCTCCGGTCTGGCACTGACCCACCGCACCTTCGAGGCGATCCAGTTCTACCTGCTGAAAGCCTCCGTGCAGCTGGCCCGCGAATTCGGCCCCTGCCCGGCGTTCAACGAGACCACCTATGCCCAGGGCATTTTGCCCATCGATACCTATAAAAAGGATCTCGACAACCTGTGCAACGAGCCGCTGCACCTGGACTGGGAAACCTTGCGTGAAGAGATAAAGACAGTGGGTCTGCGCAACTCCACCCTGACCGCCTTGATGCCGAGCGAAACTTCCAGCCAGATCTCCAACGCCACCAACGGCATAGAGCCGCCGCGCGGCCTGGTCTCGGTCAAGGCCTCCAAGGATGGCATTCTCAAACAGGTGGTGCCCGAGTATCATCGCCTGAAAGATCAATACGAATTGCTCTGGAAGCAACCGAGCGTCGATGGCTATCTGCAGCTGGTTGGTATCATGCAGAAGTTTGTGGATCAGGCGATCTCCGCCAACACCAACTACGACCCCGCCCGTTTCGAAGGCAACAAGGTACCGATGAAACAGTTGCTCAAGGATCTGCTGACCGCTTACAAATACGGCCTCAAGACCCTCTACTATCACAACACCCGTGATGGTGCGGATGACGCACAAGCCGATATGCAAGATGACGGTTGTGCCGGTGGGGCTTGTAAAATATAAGCCATTGCAAGATCTGACAACCGGGCGGGAGCGACAAGCTCCCGCTCTCCTGTTTATCCATTCAATACATTCTGGTAACCATGGCCTATTCAACTTTCTGCCAAACCCAAAACGACCAGCTCAAAGAGCCGATGTTTTTTGGCCAATCGGTCAATGTGGCCCGTTATGATCAACAAAAACACGAAGTCTTTGAACGGCTGATCGAGAAGCAGCTCTCCTTCTTCTGGCGCCCGGAAGAGGTGGATGTCTCCCACGACCGCATCGACTATCAGGCGCTGCCGCCCCACGAGCAGCACATCTTCATCTCCAACCTGAAGTACCAGACTCTTCTGGATTCCATCCAGGGTCGCAGCCCGAACGTGGCGCTGCTGCCGCTGATCTCCATTCCGGAGCTGGAAACCTGGATCGAGACCTGGGCCTTCTCGGAGACCATCCACTCTCGCTCCTACACCCACATCATTCGCAATATCGTCAACAACCCGGGTCAGGTGTTCGATGACATAGTGACCAACGAGCAGATCCTCAAACGCGCGGGCTCCATCAGCTGCTTCTACGATGACCTGATTGAAGCGACCGCGCTCTACAACCTGCACGGTGAAGGGACTCACAGCGTCGCCGGACAGATGCGCACCATCACACTGCGCGAGCTGAAGAAGAAGCTCTATCTGTGCCTGATGAGCGTCAATGCACTGGAGGCAATTCGCTTCTACGTCAGCTTCGCCTGCTCCTTTGCCTTCGCCGAGCGCGAATTGATGGAAGGCAACGCCAAGATCATCAAGATGATCGCCCGTGACGAAGCGCTGCACCTGACCGGCACCCAGCACATGCTGAACCTGATGCGCACCGGCCAGGACGACCCCGAGATGGCCGAGATTGCCGCCGAGTGCGAGCAAGCCTGCTTCGAGATCTTCAAGGAAGCCGCCATTCAGGAGAAAGAGTGGGCCGAGTACCTGTTCCAGGACGGCTCCATGATCGGCCTGAACAAAGACATCCTCTGCCAGTACGTGGAGTACATCACCAACCTGCGCATGAACGCGGTCGGTCTGCAGCCAGCCTTTGCCGGCGCAAAGCAAAACCCGATCCCCTGGATCAACACCTGGCTGTCGTCCGACAACGTGCAGGTTGCCCCGCAGGAAGTGGAAGTGAGCTCCTACCTGGTCGGCCAGATTGACAGCGAAGTACACGCCGATGATCTCGGTGACTTCGAGCTGTAAGTCAGCTACCCGATATGCTGCTCGGTCAGACCGGCAGAAACCTAGATGCAGACAATTTATCAGGTGACGTTGAACTGTGAGTGACGCAACCAACACCTTGGCCCCTACCCTGCAGCCTGCAACGCAGCAGGAGGCACCACAGGCGCCGCTGGTACATACCTGTGATGGCACCCTGCTCGCCCATCCCGGCGAGAGCGTGTTGGAGACCCTGGAGCGTCACGGCCATCAGCTGGAGTTCCAGTGCCGCAGCGGTTATTGCGGCGCCTGCCGCACGCCCTTGCTGGCAGGCTCGGTGCACTACCCCAATGTGCCGCTGGCGTTTGTCTCCCCGGGTGAATGTCTGCCCTGTTGCTGCAAACCGGTCGGTGCCATCCGGCTGGACCTGACGAAGGGCTGAGCCTCCTCGGCAGACAGGGCATAAGCACATACAAAAGAGCCGCCGGATTGCCTCCGGCGGCTTTTTCTTTGACGCCGCCCCTCGAAGGAGGAGGAGCAGGGAAAGGGTCATCAGCGTCTTGTATGGGTTAGCTGAAAAACGGCATCACCCGCCACAGTCGCCTTATTCCATTACAATCCCTGTTTCGCTTATATCCTGTGTTGCTTATAACCAAGGCGCAGCAGTCGGCCCATGGTGCAGACCCAGTTTCCAGACCCGGCCAAAGTGCTTGTAGTGACCGGCCGCCACACCCGCCTTCTCACCCATGCCGTGGTAAAGATCCAGGTGCCCTTTCTTCACGGCGCCACCCACATCCAGCGCAATCAAGAGCCGCAACTGGTGCTTGCCGGTCCAGTTGCCGGCCTTGTCGAGCAAAGGCACTTCCGCCAGGATGGGGGTGCCCATCGGCAGCAAACTCTTGTCGGCCGCAACGGCCGCCAGCGGCAACAGCGGAATACCGGCGGCACCAATCACGTCATTGGTGGGGCGACGCTCGAAGAAGACATAAGAGGGATTCTGCTCAACCAGCTCCTTGACGCTCTCCTCCGGTTGGGCGTTGGCCCAATCCTTGATGGCCTTCATCGACATCTTCTCTTTGGGTACCTCGCCCCGGTCGATCAGCACCCGGCCTATGCTCACATAGCCGTGACCGTTCTTGCCGCTGTAACCCAGGTATTGCAACCGATCGTCATCCCCATAATGCACAAAGCCCGAGCCCTGCACATCCATCAGGAAGTTGTCGATAAGAGACTTGCTGTAACCCAGCTCCAGCCCACGGTTGGCCAACGCCCCCCGATGGATATCGGCCCGGCTTGGGCAGCGGCCACCACATTTTGGCATGGCATAAATGGGGTACTTGTACTTGGCATCCGGGCGATGGCGCACCTCCAGCACAGGCGAGTAGTAACCGGTGAACAGCACGTTGCCCATGCGATCGGCGCCGCCCAGCTGGGCCAGACTGATGCCGTACTGGGTAATATGGGCCGGATTGCCACCATTGGCCACCCAGCGGGAGAGCTGATGATAGAGCTCGCCATAACGGCGGGTCATCTTACCGGAACGCTCCAGCACCAGCCGGCTCTGGGGGCCGAACTTGCTGAAATCAGAATGCTGGCGGCTGTTGATGCGCTCTACCCGCACCAGATCGCCCGGCAGGGCACCGTCCAGATACTGCTTGCCCAGATTTTCCGGCACCTCGCAGTTGAGAAAACATCCGGCATCGGGTTTCTTTTTGGGCACCTGCACCTGCTCAGGATTGCCCGCACAACCGGCCAGCCCCAGCACGGCAGCGGTCAGCCAGTACGCGTGTTTGTTCATATGTCCTCATATAACACCAAGCCTCATGCTTGGCGGGGAAGATGCCAAATTTGCTGGGGGAAAGCAAACGCCTTCACCCCCTTGGCGACGGATTTCTCCAAAGGGGATCTTCTGGGTTATAACAAGGTAACAAGGTGTGAGAGGCCATGGATGGAACAGCTCGAGATCTTCCCGCTACAGAGCCCCTGTATCGGGGTATGCGAAGTGAACAACAAGGGCTACTGCAAGGGCTGCCTGCGCAATCGGGAGGAGCGTTTCAACTGGCTCACCATGACACAGACCCAGCAGCAGGAGGTGATGCGTCTTTGCCGTGGCCGCAAGGCACGGGTTGAGGCCGCGCGCCGCAAGGCACAAGAGGCCGAGCAAGCCAACCAGCCAGCGCAGTCCGGCTGGGATTTTTAAATTTCCCACGGGCTAGCTGTGTAAACCCACCAGGTTGTTCACAGATTGAAGACGACTGATGGGGGGCTTATAGCCCAGACTTGCATGAGGACGATGCCAGTTGTACTCATGCAGCCACGGTTGCAAGTGTTCTGCC
>NZ_JAACGB010000008.1:0-203051 GCF_029237345.1 Aeromonas sp. 2HA2
ACCAAGAGAACGGGGCGAGCCTCGATAGCGGTGTTATGGGAGGGCTGGTTTAGGTTACAGACCCTCCTTGAAGGCTATGAACTGGCACTGTCTCTTGAGCATCAACAGATGTGATCAAGAGACAGCCCCGGGGTGCCTCTTCTGTTTTCCGAGCCGGTCAGAGGCTCATGATCTTCTTGAACTCCTCCTCTGAATACTTCTTCTCCGTGCTCTTGGTGAGATCCGTCATCAGTTTGTAGCGCAACTCTTTGGCCATCTGGTAGGTCTGCTCCAGCTGGCCGTAGGAGTAGTCGGCGGCCAGCCCGAGCGCGGTGGCCTTGTCGTTGGTGTAGGTCTGCTTGAGGGCCTTGTCGAGCACGGCTACTTCTTTGTAGAGCTTGGCGCTCTCCTTGCTCCAGACGCCCCGCAGCAGCGGCAGATATTTGTCCGAGTTGGTGTTGGCCAGTGCTGTCAGGCTGCGGAACTGCCAGTAGGCGGAGTCATCGGAGTAGCTTTCGCTGCCGATGCGATAGGGCAGAGGGTAGGATTCCAGCGGGCTGTAGAGCGGCACCATCACGGATTCGGCCAGCACGCCGTAGCTCTGCCAGATGAGCCCCTGCAGCTCCTTGGGCATCTCCTTGCGCAGCTGGATCACGTGGGATTCGAGCTGACGATCGATGCGGATCGGTCGCTCCGCCTTGCCAGCGAGCGGCGTGCCCTCATAGGTGGCGCTCAGCACCCTGGCCACGTCCGGCACGGCGATAGGGGCATCCGGCTTCATGAACAGCGGATATTGCGCCTGCCGGGTGGCTTGCTGGTGGGAGGCGGTCAGCATTTTTTGGCCGAGCCACTCCCGATCCACGTTGTAGGGGTCGGCAATGACCCCGAATGCCTTGGCGAAGTTGAAGTCCTTGGGGTCGGCGTTATCAAGCAGCTTGTGCTCGCGCACGAACTCCAGCAGCCTGGGCGAGTGCAGCACATCGGCGCTGTCTAGATTGACGCCGTGGATGCGCAGGCCGTTGGCCACCATGGCGTAGCTGTCGTCCGGCACCCGTACCGCGATCCAGTGGTGGCCGGAGCCTATCTCCATCAGCCAGGCCTCGTTCACATCCGCCAGATAGAGGCTGTTGCCCTCACCGGCGCCATATTGCTCCACATAGCGGCCAAGCAGCGCGACGCCTTCTTTGGCGCTCCTGGCCTGTGGCAGGATCAGGGTGGGTATGATGGCTTCTATGATCCCTTTTTCGATCAGCGGATCCGCCTTCTGGGCCCTGTCGTTGACCTCGGCACTGGTGGTGGCCGAGAGGGCGACGTTGAACTCGTTGATGCCGCGCTCTTCATAATATTTGCCTGCCGGGTCGCTGGTGGTTGCATCCCAGTCACGAATGGCGGAGTAGGCGAGGAAGGCCTTGGGCATGGGCACTTCCAGCCCGTTGCCCAGTTTCCAGCTCTTGCCCTCGTTTTGCTGGGCGGGCCGGAAGGCCAGGTACTTGTTCCAGTTGTTGACGCCAAAATCCTCGTTTCTGGCGATCATCACGCTGCCATCCGCGCTGGCGCCCTTGCCGACGATGAGGCCGGTGCAGGCGTCGGCACTGGTGCCAAGCAGGGTGAGCAGGGTGGCGGAGAGGAGACTCAAGGTGTGTTTTTTCATGGCATTGCCCGAAGCGTAACTGTGAGTGAAAGTCAGGCGGTGGGATGGGATGCGCGCTGCCGCAGGCCGATGGCGGCATGGAAGTATGCCGGTGGATTGGTCTGCCGATCATTGATGTCGCAAACATTTCATCCATAACACTGCTTGCTGGTTCTATCGTGCGCCAAAATTGTAGGCTTATGTAGTTGTTTGTTTTGTGATCTGCGCGCTAATCCTTGGCTTTCTCTGGCAGAGGCGCTCGAGTGTAGAGAGATGTGCCGCAATATCATGACGGGGCGGCGCAGGAGTCATGATTCTGACGCCTGGCTTGCTGCGAGCAATGGGCGTGGCGCCAGCCTGAGTGCGGGATTTGGCCCCATCTGGAAAGTTGGCCTGTAACTTGCTGGTTTAATTGACAATGGTGGGGCCTGGCGCCCCATGTTATCGAATCAGCCAAAGCGTCATGCCGGATCGGCATACAGATTGGAGTCCCCATGGATATCAAACCCTACAGCCAGCAACTTGCCCAGAGTGCGTCCAACTCCCGCGCCCTCGCCACCCTCAGCGGTGCCGACAGTGGTCAGGGTGGTGGCTGGGAGGAGTTGGTCAACCTCTCCTCCCAGCGACTGACCAGCAAGGCGCAGCAGGCGCTTACCTATGAGCATCTGGCCAAGAACAGCAAGCTGCCGCCCGCGCTGGACATGAACTCGGACAAGGGTGGCATGATGCAGCAGCTGGTGGACAAGGCGCTTGGGTTTGATCGCAAGAAGTTCAACGAGATAGAGGAGAAGCTCAAGGCGATCGCCGACAACAGGCAGCTGACCCCCGAAGAGCGCGAGCAGCAGAGCAAGGCCTTGAACGAGCAGAAGGAGACCATGCTGCAAGATGCCATGGATCGCCTCACCGGCAAGAAGAGCGAGCCAAAGGAAGAGACCAAGACTACCTGAGTGATTGCCTGCACGACTCGAACGGCAATCTGTGGTCATCGGGGGCAAGGGGTTGCCTCGGGTAATGACGCGGCCTTTCCCATGTGGAAGGAATGATGACATCACAATGAGAAAGGGAGGGGTGATGTCCCTCCCTTCTTGACGGGCTCTTGGGGCTGCTGCCTTCCCGGCCCCGTTTCTGCTCCGGCGCTATGTCTTCTCAGGTGCTATTTCTTCTCGGGTACTATTTTTTCTCGGGCACTATGCCGATACCCACCGCCTGGGTCTGGACAGCCTTGATCTGATCCCCTTTGGCGATCAGGGCAAATTGCGCCGGGTTGTGCACCTTGACCACCAGGGTGTGATCCACCCCTTTGACCGTGACCGTCTGCTGCGCCTTGTCGACGTCGATGACGTCCCCATACAGTGTGACCTTGACCCCCACCCCGGCCCCCGGCTTCTGGCCAGCGGCGGCCTTGTCCGCATCCATCTCGACGACGCGCTGTCTGACGCCTGCCGTGCCCTTGAGCAGTTCCAGATCCAGCATCTGCAGGTATCTCAGTGCCACCGTATCGCCAACCTTGAGGTTTTGCAGGTTGGTGACCTGTTCACCGGCGACTATGTCGAACGCTTCACCGGCGTCATTTTTCAGGCTGACCTTGCGGCTCGCCATGTCGATGGCAGTCACCGTCGCCTGGGCAGTCACGGCTTCAACCAGACTGGCCTTGCCCGGAGCGGTCGCGACTTCGGTGACCACCTCGGCGGCTTGCACCAGGCAGGTCGATAGGGAGAGCAGACCGGCAATCCATGCATGCTTCAATTTCATGTTTCAGACCTTATGACGGGAAATGAGGATGAGAGGAGGTGGGCATGCAGGCCCGGATGGCACATGGCACCGCCTTCCTGACAGACCATAGCAGAGCCGCGCCTGACCAACCTGCTGGACTCGAACGCAATGCGTGTTTTGATAGCCGGCTCCCGTTTTTTGACCTGCCGGAGCCACGGGCGCACAATCCCCTTGCATGCATTCAACCGAGGGCTTTGCCGTGTACAACTTCCAATATGCCAATCCTACCCGGGTCTGTTTTGGTGACGGCCAGATAGCCAGGCTGCCCGACCTGATCCCGGCAGGTAGTCGCCTGCTGGTGCTCTACGGCGGTGGCAGCATCAAGAAAAACGGCGTCTATGACCAGCTGACCCAGGCGCTGGCAGGCCGGGAGTGGCTGGAGTTCCCCGGCATTGGCGCCAACCCCCAGTACGATCAGCTGATGGAGGCGGTGGATCTGGTCAAGCGCGAGCGCATCGACTTCCTGCTGGCGGTCGGCGGCGGATCCGTGGTGGATGGCACCAAGTTCGTGGCCGCGGCGGCCTGCTTCGAGGGGGCGGATCCCTGGGAGATACTGCTGCACAAGGCGCCCGTCAAGGCGGCCCTGCCGCTGGGCTGCGTGCTGACCCTGCCCGCCACCGGCTCGGAGAGCAATCCCGCCGCCGTGGTGAGTCGGGGGGAGGCCAAGCTCTCCTTCATGAATCCGCTGGTGCAACCTGTGTTTGCCGTGCTCGATCCCACCACCACCTACAGCCTGCCCACCCGCCAGATCGGTAATGGGGTGGTGGATGCCTTTGTCCACATCATAGAGCAGTACCTCACCTTCCCTGTGGGGGGCGAGGTGCAGGACAGGCTGGCGGAAGGCTTGCTGCAGGTGCTGGTGGATAACGGCCCCAAAGCCCTGGTGGATCCCACCCATTATCAGGTGCGCGCCAACCTGATGTGGGCCGCCAGCCTGGCGCTCAATGGTCTCATCGGCCGCGGCGTGCCCCAGGACTGGTCCACTCACGCCATCGGCCACCAGCTCACCGCGCTGCACGGGCTGGATCATGCCCAGAGCCTGGCGGTGGTGCTGCCCTCCCTGCTGCGTGAGCAGGCGGCCCAGAAGCAGGAGAAGCTGGCCCAGTTCGCCGAGCGGGTCTGGCATTCGAGCCGGGAGGACAAGGCGCTACGCATCGAGGAGGCGATCATCCGCACCGAGCAGTTCTTCCAGCAGATGGGGGTGGGCACCCGTCTCGCCGACTACGGGCTGAGTGAGAGCTGTATCCCAGGTATCTGCTCCAACCTCAAGCGTTTCGGCCTGACCGCGCTCGGGGAGCAGCAGGACATAGATCCAGACAAGGTCGCCAGGATCCTGTCACACGCTCTTTAAGTCTGGGGTTCCAGCTTCGGGTGAAGGAGAGAGCCGGGCAATATAGTCGCCAGGATCCTGTCACACGCTCTTTAAGTCTGGGGTGCCAGCTCCGGGCGAAGGAGAGAGCCGGGCAATATAGTAGCGAGGGTCCTTTCCCACGCGCTCTGAGCATTTGGCTGACGAGCTGAAAAGAAAACGCCCCGATTGTCGGGGCGTTTTGCATTCCGGGGTGAGGCGCTGAGGGCAGAGGATCAGGCGCCCAGATCCAGCTCACGCTCCAGTGTCGCGGCCTTCTGGCGGGCCGGATGGGTATTGAGGCGTTCCCAGTAGGTTTGCAGGTGCGGGAAGTGTGCCAGTTGGCCGCCCTGGGCCAGCAGATCCACCAGGAAGGAGTTCATGATGTCGGCGCCGGAGAGACGGTCCCCCACCAGATAGTGGCGAGTGCTCAAGACCGCATTTAGATAGCCCAGCACCTTGGCGCACTCCGCTTTGGCGTAGTCCGGCAGGAAGCGCATCGGGCTGCCATCCTTGCGCACGAACATGTCGAGCAGCAGCGGCAGTATGCCGGAGCTCTCGGCAAAGTGGATCCACTGCAGGTATTCGGGGTAGTCGGGGCTATCCTGAGCTGGCGCCAGCCGCTCGGGGGCGTGGCGGGCAATCAGGTACTCTGTGATGGCGCCGGATTCCGCCAGCACGCGTCCTTCCAGCTCGATGACAGGCGACTTGCCGAGGGGGTGGATGGCTTTCAGCTCGGGTGGCGCCAGAAAGGTGGTGGCGTCGCGCTGGTACGCCTTGATCTGGTAAGGCAAGCCCAGCTCTTCGAGCAGCCAGATAATGCGTTGGGAGCGGGATTTGTTCAGGTGGTGCAGGATTATCATTGGAACCTCGATTCGGTGGCAGGAGTCGATATACGCGTCGGCGAGGTGACTGGTTCACCGGCATGGAGAAATCAAGAGAGCGGGCAGTGCCCGCTCTCTTGTTGGCTGACTCAGGCCTCCAGCGCCTGATCCAGATCCGCCAATATGTCCTCGATCGCTTCTATCCCCACAGACAAGCGGATCATCTCCGGCTTGACCCCAGCCCTGACCTGTTCCTCCTCGCTCAGCTGGCGATGGGTGGTGGAGGCGGGGTGGCAGGCCAGCGACTTGGCGTCGCCGATATTGACCAGCCGCTTGAAGATCTTGAGCGCATCGTAGAAGCGCACCCCCGCCTCATAGCCCTCCTTCAAGCCGAACGAAAGGATGGCCGACGGCCGGCCCCCCATGTACTTCTCCGCCAGCAGATAGTGGGGGTGCCCCGGCAGACCGGCGTAGCTGACCCAGGCTACTTTCGGGTGATGCTTGAGGTGGTGGGCGACCTGAAGGGCGTTGTCCACGTGGCGCTCCATGCGCAGGCTCAGGGTTTCAAGCCCCTGCAGCAGCAGGAAGGCGTTCATGGGTGCCAGCGCCGCGCCGGTATTGCGCAGCGGCACTGTCCGTACCCGGCCGATAAAGGCGGCGGGGCCAAAGGCTTGTGTATAGACCACCCCGTGGTAGGAGGGTTCGGGCTGGGTGAGCTGGGGAAAGCGTTCGGCGTTATCCGCCCAGGGGAACTTGCCCGAGTCGATGATGACGCCGCCCAGCGAGTTGCCGTGACCGCCGACATATTTGGTCAGGCTGTGCACCACTATGTCGGCGCCGTGTTCTATGGGTTTGCACAGCACCGGCGTGGCGACCGTGTTGTCGACGATGAGCGGCACGCCACGGGCGTGGGCCACCTTGGCGAAGGCGGCCAGATCGACGATGTTGCCCGCCGGGTTGCCTATGCTCTCGCAGTAGACCGCCTTGGTCTTGTCGTCGATGAGGGCGGCGATGGCCTCGGCGCTGTCATCTTTGGCGAAGCGTACCTCGACCCCGAAGCTCGGCAGCATGTGGGCGAACAGTGTATAGGTGCCGCCATAGAGCTGGGGTGTGGAGACTATGTTGTCACCGGCGGCGGTCAGCGCCTGGATGGCGTAGGTGATGGCGGCGGAACCCGCGGAGACCACCAGCCCGGCAATACCCCCTTCCAGCGCGGCCATTCGCTGTTCCAGCACATCGTTGGTGGGATTCATGATGCGGGTATAGATGTTGCCCGGCACCGCCAGATTGAACAGATCCGCCCCGTGCTGGGCGCTGTCGAACTCGTAGGCCACCGTCTGGTAGATGGGCACGGCGACTGCCTTGGTAGTGGGATCGCTGGAAAAGCCGTGGTGCAGGGCCAGGGTCGCATCTTTCATCACACACTCCTTGTTGGATGTTGCTTGTCGCAGTGACAGCTGGGCAGTTATAGATGGATAGACGTCCAATCTATCAGGCTCAGCGGCGATGTAAACCACCCAATCCGGTAAAGCAATGACATCCGCTGGCGATGGGCCTCGCTCTTGAGCAACCTGGCTGCACTCAGAGGCGGCGACGATACTCCTTGTCATCGATCTGGTGCATGTCCCACTGCATCAGGCGGTTGAGCTGGCTCATGGGAGCCTCGATCAGGGTCAGCGGGCGAGGCAGGATCCGCTTGAAGTAGCGACGCAGGGTTTGCTGGATCCGGTTCGGTTTGGGGGCGCTTTGCTGGTTCATGATGATGCTCCTGTGCTGTGGCTCTCATGTTCATCAGCAGTATTGAGCTAAAATGCGGAAGTAAAAACTGATGACTTATAGCAACAGGATTTCCTCTTTTATGCCGACCAGTCGCCTTTATCAGCAGTTTCAACGACTCGCCCAGCAGCTTGGCTGCGATGAGCGGGAGGCAAGTCTCGCCGAAGTGGCGGACCTGCTCTGCTGCACCCCGCGCAACGCCCGCCTGCTGCTGCGGCGGATGCAGGATCAGGGCTGGCTCAGCTGGTCAGCCGAGGCGGGCAGGGGACGGCGCTCCCGGCTCACTCTGCTCGACAGTCAGGAGAGTCTGACCCGGCGCCGCCTGCGGGATCTGCTGAGTCAGGGCCAGCTCGCCCAGGCGGTGCGGCTGGCGGAAGGTCGGCTGGATCTGCTTACCCCGCTGCTGATCGAGCAGCTCGGCCAGGCCACCCGGGAGGGGCGCCAGATCCTGCGGGTGCCCTACTACCGGCCGCTGCCCCAGCTGCTGCCCACGGATCCGCTGCGTCGCTCCGAAATTCACCTGAGCCGGCAGATCTTCAACGGTCTCACCCGACGAAATGAGGAAAATGGGGAAATCGAAGGGGATCTTGCCCACCACTGGGAGTGTCTGGGGCCCTGTCACTGGCGCTTCTATCTGCGGCCGGTGGTGCGCTTTCACCACGGTCGCGAGCTGGTGGTGGAGGATGTGATGGAGAGTCTGCTGGCACTGCGGGATCGCCCCCTGTTCGCCCATCTGGTACGGCTGGAGAGCCCCTGGCCACGCACTCTGGATCTGTATCTCGACAGCCCGGATCCTCTGCTGCCCCATCTGCTGGCCGAACCGGTGGCGACCATATTGCCGCGGGAGCTCAAGGGGGAGGCGGGCTTTGCCCTGCAGCCGGTGGGCACGGGCCCCTACAAGGTGACCGCCAACGATCCCCTCCACCTTTGTCTGGAGGCGTTTGACGACTACTTTGGTCTGCGTGCCTTGCTTGACGAGATCGACATCTGGATGCTGCCGGAGCTGGCGGAGCGGCTGGAGACCCACCTGCAGCTGGGACGTGACAGCCCTGAACTCGGCACCATGCGCGGTGAGTCCGAGCTTGAATCCGGCTGCTACTTCCTGCTGCAGGACGACAGATCCGTCTCCTTGCAGGATCCCGCCCTGCGTCACTGGCTGGCCCAGCTGCTCAACCCCATCGCCCTGATGGCACGGGTCGCCCCCGAGTTGCAGCGGGGCTGGACCAGTGCGCTGGGTCTGTTGCCCCACTGGCGCGAGGCCCTGCCTGCGTCATTGCCAACGCCGGAGCAACTGCCGACGCGGCTGGTGCTAGCCTGTTTCAATCAGCATCTGGAGTTCAACGAGTGTGCCGGCGCCATGGCCAGCCTGCTGGCAGAACAGGGGATCCGGCTGGAGGTTCGCACCCTGGATTACGGCCGCTGGGTGAGCGGGGTGGATGAGGATGTGGATCTCTGGCTCGGCACCCTCAATCTGGAGCACGAGCATGCCTTCGCCCCCTACGCCTGGCTGCTGGGCACCCCGCTGCTGCACAAGGTGTGGGCCAGTCAGCATGCTTTGTGGCAGGGCCTGACCCGGTGGCGTGCCAGCGGTGAGGATCCGGGCCCGCGCGCTTTGCTGGCCCGGGTGCAGCAACAGGGCTGGTTTGTGCCCCTGTTCCACCACTGGCTGGAGCTGGAGAGCCGGGTCGGTGTGCACGGGGTGCGCATGACGGCCCTCGGCTGGTTTGATTTTCGCAGTGCCTGGCTTCGCCCCGAGTAAGGACGATGCTTATGTGGCGGGTTGAACCTGTCTCGCCTCACCTTGTACCTGCAAGGTGCTCTTCCGGCAGATCATCATCCTGTTTTAATTGCCGTTTTTACTATGGGTCGGCGGGTCGCAGTTCATTGGACATTCAATTCCAAAGTGCCATGCTGGTTCAGGTTATGGAAAGCAGAGCAAATGAGGAAAAAGATGAGCAACAATTCAGAACGTTCCCAAGGAAAATGCCCGGTCATGCACGGTGGTACTACCTCCGGCGAGCAAGCCAACATGGCGTGGTGGCCGAAGAGCCTCAACCTCGACATTCTCCATCAGCACGACACCAAGACCAATCCGCTGGGGCCCGGTTTCAATTACCGGGAAGAGCTCAAGAAGCTCGACATGGCCGCCCTCAAGCAGGATGTGACCGCCCTGATGACCGACAGCCAGGATTGGTGGCCGGCAGACTGGGGCCACTACGGCGGCCTGATGATCCGCATGGCCTGGCACTCGGCCGGTACCTACCGTATCGCCGATGGCCGTGGTGGTGGCAGTACCGGTAATCAGCGTTTTGCTCCGCTCAACTCCTGGCCTGACAACGCCAACCTGGACAAGGCCCGGCGTCTGCTGTGGCCCATCAAGAAAAAGTACGGCAACAAGATCAGCTGGGCCGATCTGATCATTCTGGCCGGCACCGTAGCTTATGAGTCCATGGGGCTCAAGACGTTCGGCTTCGCCTTCGGCCGCGAGGATATCTGGCACCCCGAGAAAGATATCTATTGGGGCGCGGAGAAGGAGTGGCTGGCACCGAGCAGCAAGCCTGGTGGCCGTTACTCTGGCGAGCGGGATCTGGACAACCCGCTGGCGGCAGTGATGATGGGGCTCATCTACGTCAACCCGGAAGGGGTCGACGGCAATCCTGATCCTCTGAAAACCGCCAAGGACATGCGGGTCACCTTTGCCCGCATGGCGATGGATGACGAAGAGACGGTCGCCCTGACGGCCGGGGGGCACACGGTAGGCAAATGTCACGGCAATGGGGATGCCCGGCTGCTCGGGCCCGAGCCGGAAGGTGCCGCTGTCGAGGATCAGGGGCTGGGCTGGCTCAACAAGACCCAGCGCGGTATTGGCCGCAATGCGGTGACCAGCGGCATTGAAGGGGCCTGGACCACCCACCCCACCCGTTGGGACAACGGCTACTTCTACCTGCTGTTCAACTACGAGTGGGAACTGAAAAAGAGCCCGGCCGGTGCCTGGCAGTGGGAGCCCGTCAATATACGGGAAGAGGACAAGCCGGTGGATGTGGAAGATCCTGCCATTCGCCGCAACCCCATCATGACAGACGCCGACATGGCGCTGAAGTTCGACCCCAAGTACCGCAAGATCGCCGAGCGTTTCCGCGCTGATCCGGCGGCCTTCTCCGATGCCTTCGCCCGCGCCTGGTTCAAGCTGACCCACAGGGATCTGGGGCCCAAAACCCGCTATGTGGGGCCTTATGTGCCGGCTGAAGATCTGATCTGGCAGGATCCTGTGCCTGCCGGGCGTACCGATTATGACGTGGCTGCGGTGAAGGCCAGGATTGCCGCCAGTGGCCTCTCCATCAGCGATATGGTCAGTACCGCCTGGGACAGCGCCCGTACCTTCCGGGGCTCGGATCTGCGTGGTGGCGCCAACGGTGCCCGTATCCGGCTTGCCCCGCAGAAGGAGTGGGAAGGCAATGAACCGGCCAGACTGGCACGGGTGCTCAAGGTGCTCGAGCCCATCGCCGCCGCCAGCCAGATCAGCTTGGCGGATGTGATAGTGCTGGCGGGTAACCTGGGTGTTGAGCTGGCGGCCAGGGCCGCCGGGGTCGAGGTGACAGTTCCCTTCAGCCCGGGTCGCGGTGATGCCAGTCAGGCCCAGACCGATGTGGCGTCGTTCGAGGTGCTTGAGCCGCTGGCCGACGGTTACCGCAACTGGTTGAAAAAGGATTATGCGGTCACTGCGGAGGAGCTGATGCTGGATCGCACCCAGCTGATGGGGCTGACGGCCCATGAGATGACGGTTCTGGTGGGCGGCATGCGGGTGCTCGGCACCAACCATGGCGGCACCCGGCATGGTGTCTTTACCGAGAGGGAAGGGGCCTTGACCAACGACTACTTCGTCAACCTCACCGACATGGCCAACACCTGGCACCCGTCGGGAGAGCGTCTGTATGAAGTGCGCGATCGCAAGAGCGGCAAGATGAAATGGACGGCGACCCGGATCGATCTGGTGTTCGGCTCCAACTCGGTACTGCGTGCCTACGCCGAGGTCTATGCCCAGGATGACAACAAGGAGAAGTTCGTTTGCGATTTCATCAGTGCCTGGAACAAGGTGATGAATGCGGACCGCTTTGATCTGATGAGTTAAGGCTGACCCGATGGCCCCGCACACCCGGGTGTGCGGGGTATTTTTTTGTCCTGAGCCAAGGCTTGCCTGGGGTTGCGACAGAGATTGGCCAGTACCGGAGAGCAGTGCAGCCCCCTGTCCTTTTGGACTGGATATCAGGTAACATCTTGATTCATTGATGATGGCTAGCTGCCAAGCCCCTGCTGACAAGGAGTCGCCCATGCTGGAAATGCAGATCCAACCCCGTTTTCAAGAGACAGATGCCCTCGGCCACATCAACAATACGGTGCCGGCGGTCTGGTTCGAGGCGGCGCGGGATCCCCTGTTTCGCATCTTCTCTCCCGAGCTGGATGTGCATAACTGGCACCTGATCATCGCGGGCTATACGGTACAGTTCAAACGCGAGCTGTTTTATGGTCAGCAGGTATCGATCAACACAGGGGTGCGCCGCATCGGCTCCAGCTCCTTCACGCTCTGGCAGGAAGCCTGGCAGGGCGGTGAGCTGGCCGTCACCGGCGAAACGACCCTGATCCATTTTGACTATCAGACCCGCCAATCCCTGCCCTTGAGTGACAAGCACAGGGAAGCGCTGCGGGCCTTGCTGATAGAGAGTTAACCTTGGCCTGTTGGCCTACCACAGGAAAACCATGCACAGGAACATAATGCGCAACACAGTGACTGCTCTGACACTGGGACTCTGTTCCCTACCTTCTCTGGCCGCTTCTCTTGCGGAGCAGTTCACCCTGATCGACCGGGGGGCCGAGAGCGCCCTCGACACCCGTCTGTTCAGTCATGACGGTGTGGAGATCAAGGCCTGGATCGATGGCACCCCCGTCATCATAGCGGTGCCCATCATGAACGAGCAGGGCAAGCTGCAAGGGGAGAGCCGTTACTACTTCAAGGGGGGCAAGCTGTTCGGGGTCAGAGAACCTGCCGCCCAGTTTGCCTTCGATGAGCAAGGCAAGCTGACCCACTGGCTTGACAACAAGGGACAGCCTGCCGAGTTCGTCAGCAAAATAAGCATGCAACAGCGTGAAGCCTGGCTCACCAAGCGATCTGCTGACCTGGCCAGGCTGTTTGCCATCAGCTCTGCGGAGCAGAAAGCCAGCAGTGGCAGCGTCAAGCTGAAAGGTGCCGAACTCACCCACTGGCTCTGCAACGGAAAGCTGATGGATCTGGCCAGGGGCGACAAGGTGACCTTCGAGCAGAAGACGCTCAAGGTGAGTGAATCGGGCATCGAAGGAGAGGTTTCCCTGCGCCAGGACAAGGGCTGGCAGGATCTGAACCTCAAGTGCGATGTGCAAGGCACCCAGGTGACCCGTCTCACCTGGCAGCCACTGCCCGGCGCCAACAAGCCGCAATAAGTAGAGTTGCAGTATGAAACAAGGGGGCCGTCAGGGCCCCCTTGTCGTTGTACTCTATTCCCCTGGACCTGGCAGCCGCTGCCGAGGGCCAACAAGCGACAATGAGTGCGGTTGCAGCATGAAGCAAGGGGGCCGTCAGGGCCCCCTTGTCGTTGTGGTTTATTCCCCTAAACCAGGCAGCCACTGCCGAGGGCCAACAAGCGACAATGAGTGCGGTTGCAGAATGAAGCAAGGGGGCCATCGCGGCCCCCTTGCTGTTTATGGCTGTTTTTCGAGCCGCAGTCGGGTCAGCGCCTCGACCCGCCGCCACTGCTCGGCGGGAAACCAGCGCGCCAGTATCTCCTGTTGCTGCTCGGCCCGATCAAGGGCGGGCAAAGGGGTGAACTCGGCCAGATAGCCTGCCAGCTGCTGCTCGAACCCTTGCTGACTCTGTTCCAGCTGATGCAGTCGATCCACGGCCTCTGGCCCCAGTTGCTCCAGCAGCACGGCTTCCCGCTCGGCAGGGGGTAATTGCGCCAGCGTCTGCAACTCGCCGAGCAGGCGGCTGTTGACCTCTGCTTCTCTGAACCATTGGGGCTGCTCCGTCAGCCAGAGTTCGAGTTCACCGGCCAGCATCTTCTTGTCGGCATCGCTCGCCTGGGCTAGCGCCTTGCGGCGCAGGGTCCACTGCTCCATCAGTCTGTCTTCGGCAAACAGCTGATCCTGCTCGGCCGGGGTGAAGCTCTGCTGGCGCAGTTGTTCACGCTGGTCAAACAGCTGCTGCAGGCTGGCGAGGTCCGGATCCGTCGGCACCGTCAGGCGGCCCTCCGCCGCCAGAAAAACCTGGTAGCGGGCCAGCAGTGGGTGCTCTGCGTCAGCCTCGCCCTGTTCCAGGTGTTGGGCCAGCTGATGACGCAGGGCTCCCTGTTCGGGGGCGGCATTCAGACTCGGCGGCGGGTCGGGCCATAACAGGGCGGCCCCCAGCAAGAAGGCTCCACCCAGAGGCAGGGCGAGAAGGAGGGATCGCTTCATAGCCCCAGACCCTGCAAGCGGTTGGCGTGCTGGCGGTAGAGGGTGACAGGATCGGTATCAAACAGGTGATGGATGCCAAACGACTGATTGACCTCGTCCAGATGGTTCATCCGGTAGCCGGTGCCGATCACCTTGCCGAGGTGGCTGCTGCATACCCCGACCAGGCCGTCATTGGGCTCGCTGAAAAAGGTGCTGGTGAGGGCCAGCGCAGGATCCACCGGATCCAGGACATTGGTCATGCTGCCGCGCCCGCTCCAGGAGAAGTAGTAGACGCCGTTGGCGGCGCGCAGCGGCCCTTCGCCACAATACTGGCTGGGCAGCCCCTCAGGGTAGCGCTGGTTGAAGCGCTGGGCTCCCGCACTGGTGAGCGCATCGAGGGAGGCGAGAGGATCCTGTGGCAGCTGGCTGCCGCCGGAGAGCAGCGAGATGACACCAGAGAGTGCCGAGGCGGCCGCGACCGCCAGTTTCTCGGCTATCGAGCCCGGGGCTACGTTGGCACGCACCAGGTCTGCTATCTCGGAGCCATAGTTGACGCCCCCCACGCTGGTGGCGGAGGCGACCAGTTCCGGGGCGACAGAAGCGACATAACGTATGGTCGGGCTGCCGTGAGAGTGACCTATGAGATTGACCTTGTCAGCACCCGTGATGGCGAGCACCTGCTGTACCTGCTTGAGCAACTGTTCACCGCGCAGTTCCGAGCTGTGGGTAGCGGAGATCTGCGCGACATAGACGCGGGCACCGTCCCGGGTCAGAGCCTGGGGGATACCGTAGAAGTAATCGACCCCGAGCAGCTTGTCGAAGCCGAACAATCCATGCACCAGCACCATGGGGTAACGTGTCTGGGTATAACCTGCCGCCTGACCCAGCATGGGCAGGGCGCACAGCAGCACCAATAGCCATCTTTTCATCGTCATCATCCTTGTGAAATAGGCTGTCCATCCGACAGCTACCGGCTTCATGCCAGTACCCGCCAGCATGGCCAACCCGGCCAGTTGCATCTGTGCAAGTGATCACTAAACAGACAGATTCAAAAAAGCCCTACCCATATGGGCAGGAGGGGAGAAGGCGTCAGGCCGGCGAAGATCAAGTATCCCTTGTATTCGGCCACTACATAAGTTAAATAATAATTATTATCATTTGAGTGGCTGGGATCATGACAGGAACCTGGGTGAAGGGATGGGTCGGGACAACCGACTCGGACAGCAGCATGGTGCATTGGAAGCAGCAGACCCTGAGTGGCAATCGCTATTTCGATGCCGGCGAGTACGCCAAGGCACTCTCCTACTATCAGCAGGCGCTGTGGCTGGCTCGCCAGCAGTTCTCTTTTTGGCACGATGCAGACGAGGCAGTGGCTGCCCTGGTGGTGGCTCACCACAATCTGGCGGATCTGTTGATCGCCATGACGCTGCCGGACCGCGCAGCCGATCTGCTGTGCCATATCCACGATTGCCTGCTTGCTACCAGCCAGTCCCCCGCCTGTCCGAGCCCACTGCGGGCCGCGGCTCTGCGCCATACCCGCAGCACCCATACCGAGCTGATCGCCTTCGTGCGCAAGCACGGCACTCAGGATGCTATTCAGCGTTGCCTCGGTCAGTGCCTGTGCCACGCCGAGCCCGCCCATCAACTGCATTAATCACAATAAAAAGAGGTGATCATGAGCCATACCCTGCCAGACCTTTCTTACGCCTACGATGCGCTGGAACCCCACATAGACGCGCTGACCATGGAGATCCACCACAGTCGTCACCACCAGACCTACATCACCAACCTCAACGTCGCACTGGAAGCTTTCCCCGAGCTGGCCGCCCTGCCGGTGGATGAGCTGCTTGCCCGCTTCGACAGCCTGCCGGTCAAGGTGCAGGGGGCGGTGCGCAATCATGGGGGTGGTCATGCCAACCACAGCCTGTTTTGGCAGGTGATGAGCCCGCAAGGCGGCGGTGAGCCAACTGGCGAGCTGGCGGAGGCGATCCAGCGGGATCTGGGAGGGCTGGATGCTTTCAAGCAGGCTTTCACCCAGGCGGCGTTGAGCCGCTTTGGCAGCGGCTGGGCCTGGCTGGTGGTCGACAAGGAGGGCAAATTGCAGGTGGAGAGCAGCGCCAATCAGGACAGTCCCCTGATGCAGGGCCATGCGCCCATATTGGGGCTGGACGTGTGGGAGCACGCCTATTACCTCAAGTACCAGAACAAGCGTCCCGACTATATAGCCGCGTTTTACAACGTGATCGACTGGGACGAGGTGGAACGTCGTTACCGGCAGGCGCTGGCCTGATCTGCTAGCGTCTTGTTCCATTCACAAAAAGAGACCCGCTATCCAGCGGGTCTTTTTTTGTCTGGTCAGGGCGTTGGATTGGCGCCTGCTGCGCTGGTTGCAGCCGATGCACTGGCCGATTTGGCTGAACTGGTTGCAGCTGAGGTACCGGTCGTTGCTGCTGCGCTCGTGGTCGATGCGGCACTGGTCGCCGCGGCCGAGCTGGCGGCATTGACGGCGGGAGCGGCCTTGTCGCGCGGCTGCTTGTCCTGCGTCACAAGGGGAATGGGCAGGCAGGGCTGGCTCATACCCAGGGTACTCAATGTCAGGCAGGGAACCGGGCCGCCGATGACGATGGGCTCACCGAGGAATTTGGGGCCCTTGTCCAGTACATAGAGGTCGAGCAGCCCCATCAGCCGGGCAAACACCTCGCGCACCCGGGTCTTGATACCCTGATAGGCGCTGGGATCCTTGGCGTTGAAGCCGACGGCCTCGATGCCGAAGTGGCGGGCGATAAAGATGGCTCGCTCGTTGTGAAAGGCCTGCGACACCACTGTGAAGTGGGCCTGACCAAACACCTCCTTGGCGCGCACTATGGAGTCCAGGGTACGAAAGCCGGCGTAGTCGCTGTAGATCACCTTGGCCGGAATACCGGCCTGGATCAGGGCACGCCGCATCTGGCGTGGCTCGTTGTACTGGACGGTAGCGTTGTCACCGGAGACCAGTATGTAGTCCACCTTGCCATTGTTGTAGAGCTCGGCGGCGGCCTTGATCCGGTATTTGAAGTAGTGATTCGAACTGCCGCCAATCAGGTACTTGGAGGTGCCGAGCACCAGTGCGACCCTGTTGTAGGGTACCGCGTCGACGTCGTCATAGGTGTAGTGGCGGGTGTCCGAGACGGTCCACTCGCTGTAGCCCAGCAGCATGGCGGCAGCTACCAGCAACAGGCAAAAGCAGGCGAGGAGGATCTTGGCAAACTTCTTCATGCGCGGTGCAGTTCGGGTCTGAAGTAGGAGGTGACAGAGGGTCATTCTATTACAAGTTGCCGCTGCGCGTCAGGCTTGATAACTGCCTATGGCGTCACTCGGGCAGAGGCTGTCGCATCTGGCTGTCTTCTAACCGCTTGATCCGTCACCTATATAAAGTACTCATATAAAAACAGAGGGCAGCCGTGGCTGCCCTCTGTCGCTAACGCCTCACCCTCAGTGGGAGGAGTCGTTGGCCTTGCACTCGTCAGACTCCTTGTTGGCCTCCCACCAGGGCAGCAGATCGCGGCTCAGCCAGCTCTGGTAGGCCTCGCTGTCGCTCGCGATCAGCTGATCCAGCTCGGCTTCGAAGGCGCTCATCGCCTGCTGCTGATCCGGGTTGCGCAGGGCCTGGGCCATGGCAAGCCAGCTGGCACCGCGGCCGGTCTCGTTCAGGAAGCGATGCACCGTATAGGACCAGGAGTAGACCATCTCGCCCCCCTTGTCGTAATCCAGGTGCAGTATGTCGGCCAGGCTCGGTCGTTCGGCCGCCGGGCGACCAGCCACATTATCCATGCCACGGGCGAAGCACTGACCGTGGGCGATGAACTCCGCCAGCCCTTCCGACCACCAGGTGGTGCGATTGAGCGGGTAGTGACCGAAGCTGCCGTACTGGTTGAAGCGGCCATCCAGATAGTGCACATACTCGTGGCGCAGGTTCCACACCTGGAAGGCGGGGCGCTTCCACTCAGCCTCATAGGCGAAGAAGCGGGCCTGGTTGCCGGGGCGAGCCGGATCTCCTTCGATGTAGATGCCGCCGTTGTCGGTAGAGACACCGCCAAACAGGGCGCCGCCGTAGCGTTTCCAGTCGGCGGAGGAGTTGAAGATCACCAGCTCCAGTGCCTCGTTGTTGTCATCCGCCACCGGCTGCCAGCCTGTTTCCATCTGCTGATGGAACTGCTGCTCCTCGGCGCCCAGCTCGCGGCAGATGCCGTCGGCCTGATCCTGGCTCAGTTCCTGGGCCCGCAGGCGCAGGGTCGGCGAGCAGGTGTGCTCGAACGGCAGCACATCCTCCAGCCGTATCGGGGTGCAGAGACCGGCAAACTCGCCGCTGATGCAGGCTTCGCTGGTGCGGTCCGTGTAGGTCAGATAGTAGGTGGAGAGGGTCAGTGACATGTCTTCCAGCAGATCCTGGCTCTGCTGGCCACCCGGGATCAGGCTGTGATGACGGATGAGGTCGATGACTGAACCATCCAGCAGCTTGCGATAGTTTTCGCTCTCGTCGGGACGGGTATAACGGGTGACCCGGTAGAGGCGGGTATAGGCATCCAACACATTGTTGAGCAGGAACAGATCCTTGCCATCCCGTCCTTGCCACAGCGACAGCTCGCTCATGCCGAGGGCGTGCAGCTGTTTGCGCAGCTCACCATCCTGCTGGCGGAAATCGGCGGCGAAGGCATCGCTGTAGTCACTGGCGAAGTCGAGGAAGTTGAGCAGATCGAACAGACCCGTTGCCCAGGCATGCTGACCATTGATCTCGCTGGCGTGGCGGGTGCTGTAAGCCAGCATCTGGTTGAACTGGCCGAGCAGGGTACCGAACCGGTTCTGCACCGCCGGGCTCTTGAACTGGCCATGCAGGGCGATACTCCAGGCACCTATGACGGCTCCTACCTCATCGCTGGCCTGCTCCGGATAGAGCAGCGGATGGGCACCGAGCGCAGTCAGGGCTTCAGCCAGTGCCTCGGCGGCGGCCGAGCCATCTTCCTTGTGCTTGCCGTAGTTGTGATAGTTGTGGGCGCGCACATATTCGAGCAACAGCTTCATGGCCGGATGGGCGGGCTGATTGGCCGCCAGCAGACTCTGCATGCCCCGTGACACGGCCAGCAGCTTGGTGTCATCGTGGCCATAGTTTTCCTGCCAGACGGGAGCGGGCTGGCCGCTGGCGTCCTGCACTATCCTGGCGGCGTCAGCATCCAGCAGATCCGTGCCCGGTTGCTCCGGCTCGGAGCAGGCGCGGCCATCGGCGCGACGGCAGTCGAGCTGCTCCTCCTTGCTGGCCAGCACTATGGGGCGATTGAGCACCCGGCTCTCTTGCCACTCGTCGGTTTCCGGCAGTGTCTGCCATTTGCTGCCACCGACCGGGTATTGATAGCCGGTGTCTTTCAGTACTACCTGCACCTCGCTGCCGGCGGGCAGGGTCTGGCGGCAAACCCGATAGCTGATGGTCTTGTCCCCTTCCTGGCGGGTCTGGGGTTCATCGCACTCCTGCTGGGCTTTGGTTTCATCCAGCTGCCAGCTGTACTTGCGCCATACGTGGATCTCGCTCACCTGGCTGGCGGCCTGACTGCCAGGCACGGGTTGCAGGCGGAAGAAGATCTGCTCGAGGCGGCCATCCCGCTCGTTGGGGGTTTCTTCCAGCACGCTCAGTTGCTGCCAGTTTTTCGGCTGATATTGCCAAACCTGCTCGGCGCAGCGGCCCTGGGCGTTGAGCTCGCAGCGATCCAGCTCCTGCTCGCTGTGACCCAGTATGATGCGTTCGGCCAACGGCATACGATCCTGGCGCGGTGCGGTCGGGGTGCCGGTCAATGGCTCCCAGCGGCCCTGCTCCAGGCCGTAGCCATAGTCATAGCTGCTGGCCGGGATGGCCTTGCCTGCCGGCACCACCTGCTCGCAGCTGAGGTAACGGATCTGCCAGCCCTGCTCAATCCTGAGCTGCGGTTCGCCGCAGGCTTGCTCCGCCAGAGCACTGAGGTCGCTATCGTTCCAGTCGAAGCGGCGATAGACGCGCAGTTGCTGATAGGGGGCATCGTCATTGCGGGCGCTGAGCTCGTAGGTGACTTCAGTGACGCGATCGCTCAGCTGGCGGCTCGATTCACCGTTCAGCCGATATGCTTGCCAGTCGGTGGGGGAGTAATTGGCCAGCGCCGAGGTGGCGAGCAGGCCCGGTGCTGCCAGAAGCAGCAACCTTGTACCCAGATTGTTCATTTTTATCCCTTTGGATGAGAGTCTGCATGGTTATCGCGGGCAATGTACTCAGTTCCAAAAGGGTATCAACTCACCAATCAGGCCATATAAATCATTTATTTAGCATCTATCAAAATAAATTGAGTCTCATAGGGGGCTGCAGTGATAGCAAGGACTCATCAGCCATCTGGGGGGGATCTAAGCCTCCACGCTGTGAATGTGATCCAGCTCTCGTTTGAGGTTTGCTGTGCCGTGGGCAGGTGTGCCTCATGTCCGAATGGTATGGAGGCTCTGTACTGGCGATCGCCAGGCGTTTATGTGGTCATGATGCTGTGACCCAGGAAAGGGTGAAAGGGAGGGGGAACAGATCGAGAGGACGCGGAGCAGAGGGGCAACCGAGACTGACAAGAGGGACGCGACACAAAGGTAACAGAGGTTGCTTTGCCTGTGGCCAAGGCAGGCTGCCGACAAACCAATCGGTATGCCGGCCCTGATCCTCAAGCAATCCTGAGCCAGGCTCAGGAGGAAACTAGAGGTAACTGACGGTCACTATGGCCATGCTATTGCTGCCTTCTGACAGCTTGTAATTCAGGGTGCCATTGATGGCGTTGAGGCTGCCAGTTTGTCGCAGGCTGGCCAAATCCAAGGTTTGGCGCTGTGCGCCGGAATAGCAGGTCACGCTGTTGTCAGAAAAGTCACAGGGTGATTCATAAATGGTGCCAGTCAGGGTCACAGTGCCATCGTAAGCCGATGCGGTAGCGGGCAACAGTGCAGCGCCAAGCAGCAAGGCGGTGGCGGCTGAGGAGGCGCAACGGATAATGCTTTTGCGGACAGAACCGGTGGAGGGGATGCAAGTGTTCATTTTATGTCCTTTTCGTCACATGTCGTTGTACGAAAAGGGCAACGCAATCAAAGAGAATGGCATTCAGATCATGACATTACTCTTCTCAGATGGCAGCTCCGCTGTCTTAGGTATCTACACCCTTAGACCGGTGGCTTTGCGTCCCGACCTTTCGATCGGTTTGCCCTTTACTCTATGTCCAGATGATAACACCCCACTTTGAGAAATCAATCGCTATAAAAAAAGATGGGATATAAGTCACACCTCACAAGTGCCGATTAGTATTGGTGGGGAAATATGCCTGTCCCATATTGATGATTTTTTATTTCCTTCCAATTAAATTAATAGTTATGACTTCCTGTAAAGAGTGAGCCAACAACTGCGGATGTTTTAAAGCCAGTGCTGTTTTGCATGGAAACTTTGAACATCACTCCTGCCGTGAGCAAGGTGTGACCTCTTGTGCATCACAGTCAGCGTCAGATACTCCTGATTGTCTGATTGTCTGATTGTCTGATTGTCTGATTGTCTGATTGTCTGATTGTCTGATTGTCTGATTGTCTGATTGTCTGATTGTCTGATTGTCTGATTGCCTGGGCGTGATCAGAAACATGGCCAGAAGAGTATATTTGTTGTGCCTCGATGTTGGTTTTTTGTTAATTTGGTTTGTGGTGTGATTGGGTTATTGGTTAATTTAAGATTGGCAATGTTCAATGCAGTGCTGGCAATGGTGTTTTGTTATTTTAATGTGTTCTGATTTGTCTGTAAGTGCTTGATTGTAAAGTGTTTAAAAAGAGATTTATAAAAATCAAAATGTATTTGATGTGCATCAAATACGTCGTTAATTTGTTTCCCAAGCAAAGGTTGAAAGCAGTATTTCTACACGGCTTACATGGATATGTATTCGTGCAGATATAAAAGGTAGCGGGAACTGCCTTTGATACGGTCTTCTACCTTGGCTTGATAAAATTGTACATACACAGAGCAACTGATGGTCTGGCTCATATCTTCACCGGCTTAATGAAGAAAAAGTCATGCAAGAGTAGCTTTGTGGCATATCGCCTCATTATTTAACACTGTGACTCCAGCATGGTTTAGGTGATGAGATAAAACACACGTTAATGTAGGTATAAAGAATGAACGCTAATAAAATTTTGGTTGCTATGGGTGTTGGTTCCATGCTGCTGTGCGGCTCTGCTGTTGCTGCCGGCGGTGCTGGTTCAGGTAAAGTCACCTTTAACGGTGAAATTATCAATGCACCTTGCTCTGTTGCTCCTGAGTCTGTTGACCAGGTTGTTGAAATGGGTCAGATCAGTACCAAAGAGCTGGTCAAAGGTGGTGAGTCCAACTCCAAGCCGTTCAGCATCAAGCTGCTGAACTGTGAAATCACCCCTGATGAAGATGCTGTTAAAGTGACCTTCAGCGGCGCCAAAGATCCTGTCGATTCCAGCCTGCTGGTTATCGGTGGCGGCCAGGCAGCTGGTGCTGGTATCAAGATGACAGCTCCGGGCGGCGCCCCGATCGTACTGGGTACCCCGACTTCCGCCTTTGGCTTGGTGAACGGTGATAACGAGCTGCCCTTCAGCGCCGTGCTGAAAGGCTATGCCGACCAGACTGCCAACCCGCTGACTGCTGGTGCTTTCACTGCAGTGACCAACTTTACTCTCTCCTACGAGTAATAGTCTGCCTTAACGTGTGATACGGGTTGTGGTGGTGCAAACCACCACAACTTCACACATGGTTTCCCCCACATCGTGCCTTTACCATGAAAACTCCAATGATTGTGCCAGTCGTGTTGCAGGTTGTGATGATGGCAATGCCTGCGTATGCAAATGAAGTAACGGATGGGTTGGCCGAGTCAGGCTGCACTTTGGATGAACAAAGAAAAACTCCCCAGCAACAAGCCAACCACAGAGTACTGAAAGTCAGTGGTTGTCAGATAGAAGGGCGAGCTGATACCTCACTGCCTTTTATATCCATGTCTGTTCATGGTGTCATGAATGATGAACTGGGTATTGTCAGTGATGGGAAGTATCACAAGGTATCTGGGGAGTACTTTATTGTCTCCGATATTGTCAACCGTGATATGGAACTTGATTTGAGGGTGAATAATGGTGTGCTGTTCTATCCGAGCAATACAGCCCTATTTGAACTCAATTATATGTAAGCAACCCGATTGCTTAGTGTAGATACCTCATTATGTGAGACCGTTATGTTACCCCTAGAGTGAATATATGAGCGTTTCAACATCAAACTCTGTTAGAACACATTATCTAAAAATGGCTTTTATGCTATGCGCGCCTTGCCTGTTGGCAGTGGCAAATAACGCGTTGGCAGAAACGGAGTTTAATATTGATGCGCTTGATCTGGACGAGCGAACCAAGATAGACCTTTCCCAGTTTGCAGATGAAGGTTATATCCTGCCGGGTGATTACTATCTTGAGATTGAGGTCAACAAGAACAAGCTGCCACTCCAGAAAATCCCTTTTTATGAAGTGGAAGACGGCAAGGGAAAGGGCGGTGTTGCCTGCTTGCCTCAGGATCTTGTCCCCAGGATGGCGCTGACGGATGAGGCCATCGCCAAGATTGACAGCTGGCATCAGGGTCAGTGTGCCAACCTTCTGGCGCTGGATGGCGTCATCATCTCCAATGATATTGGTAACGGCTTGCTGAGGATTGCCGTCCCCCAGGCCTGGCTGAAATACAGTGACCCCAACTGGATTCCGCCCGAGCAGTGGGACGTCGGCGTCACTGGTCTGATGCTGGATTACAACCTCAATGCCCAGGTCAATGAAGGGCGCGACTACTCCAACAGCAACCTCAGCAGTTACGGTACCCTGGGGGCGAACTACGGTCCCTGGCGCTTGCGTGGCGATTACCAGGCCAGCGCTTATTGGGGGGATGACGAGCGGTCGTCAGCCGAGCTTAACCGTCTCTACGCATACCGCCCTCTGTCGACCATGGCCGCCAAGCTGACCGTGGGCGAACAACAGCTCAACTCCCAATTGATCGATGGTTTTCGTTATACAGGTGTCAATCTGGCCAATGATGAGCGCATGTTGCCGCCCAGCTTGCAAGGCTATGCCCCCGAGGTGAGCGGCATCGCCAAGACCAACGCCAAAGTCACCATCTCCCAGTCTGGCCGCATCATTTATGAGACCAACGTGCCTGCCGGCCCATTTCGTATTCAGGGATTGGACAGTTCTGTGCGTGGTCGTCTCGATGTGCGGGTGGAAGAGCAGGATGGCAGCGTCAGCTCTTTTCAGGTGGATACGGCAACCGTGCCTTATCTGACCCGGCCAGGGTATGTTCGCTACAACATCTCGGTCGGCGCCCCATCAGAACTGGGTGACTCTGCTCACGATATCCATGGTCCTGGTTTTGTGACGGGGGACTTCTCATGGGGGGTGGCGAACTCCTGGTCTCTTTATGGTGGTAGTCTGGTTGCTGGTGAATATAACTCCATGGGCCTGGGGATTGGGCGCGACCTGTATGCATTCGGTGCTATTTCTGCTGACTTGACCCAATCCATTGCGAAATTACCGGGTTTATCTACCAAGATTGGCCAGTCATTTCGGTTGAACTATGCCAAGCAGTTCGATGAATACAACAGCTCCATCACCTTTGCGGGTTATCGTTTCTCGCAACACAACTTCATGACAATGTCGCAGTTTCTGAGTAACAAGGATCGACTGGAAAATAATAGCGTTGCCTCGAGTGATGATTACAATACCTGGGGTGATAAAGAGCTATATACCATTACTGCCAACAAGACATTCTGGGCTGATGATGCCGCCAAGGCATTGACCATGTATATGGATTACACCCATAGAACCTATTGGAATCACGATGCGGAAGATCGTTACGGCCTGTCCATCAACAAGAGTGTGAATATTGGCAGTTTCAAGGATGTCTCTCTCTATTTGTCTGCTTACAAGACCAAGACAGAGAATTATGAGGATGACAAGAGTGTCATGCTGACGGTCAGCATGCCGATCGGGGACAGGAAGAGTGCGGGATACAGCGTGCAGTCTTCCAACGGCAAGGTCACCCACCTGGCAACCTATCAGGATTACAGCCGACCGGATGATACCTATCAGCTGGGGGCTGGGGTGCAGAGCAATGGTCATGCGGTAGCGCGAGGTTATTACAACCACAACAGTGACATCGGCGCCGTCAGCCTCAATGCCTACAGCGTACAGAGCGAATACACCTCGGTCGGTGCCAGCATGCGGGGCGGTTTGACGGCGACCGAACATGGCGCCGCCTTGCATCAGGCGACCCGACGTGGAGGAACCCGCATGATGGTCGATACCGGCAAGGTCGCCGATGTCTCTTTCAATAATGGGCGTGCGGTAACGAACCGGTTTGGCGTGGCCGTGATCAGCGATATGACCGATTATCGCAAGAGCGATACCCGTATCGACGTGGACCAGCTGAGCGATGACATAGATGCCATGAATGCCATCAAGCAGGGAACCCTGACGGAAGGTGCGATTGGGTATAATGCCTTTGAAATTGCCCAAGGCTTCAAGTTGCTGGCCAGCGTCAGGCTGCCCAATGGTTCCTATCCGCCCTTCGGTGCGACCGTCGTCAATGACGCCGGACGGGTACTCTCCGTCGTGGATGAGGATGGCCTTGTCTATCTGGCGGGAGTAAAACCGGATGAATCGTTTGAACTTTCCTGGGGTGGTGCCCGTCAGTGCAAGATAGCGGCACCGCACGAAGTAACCGATCTGTCGATGAAGACGCTCACTTGTAAGTAATGGGAACCCGATGAAAAAGCTGCTCTCTTTTACCTGTCTGGCCGTACTGGGTATGACGTCACTAAACGTCAGTGCCGCGATTGTGCTGGATCGTACTCGCGCCGTTTATCCTGGTGGCGCCAAATCCATCAGTCTCAACATCAAAAACGAAAATCAGAAGCTGCCTTATCTGGCGCAGGCCTGGATTGAAGATGCCCAGGGGCAGAAGATCGCTTCGCCTTTCGTGGTGCTGCCGCCAGTGCAGCGGGTGGATGCCAATCAGAAGTCGATTGTCAGGATCGCTTCCGTGCCTGCGATCGAGACGTTGCCAAAAGATCGCGAATCTATCTACTACTTCAACCTGCGCGAGATCCCGCCCAAGAGCGAGAAGAGCAACGTCATGCAGATTGCCGTGCAATCCAAGATCAAGCTCTTCTACCGCCCCGAGGCTATCCTCCCTGAGCGTGGTGCCGTCTGGCAGGATCAAGTGACGATCACCAAGCAGGGCACAACCCTGAAGGTCAATAACCCGACCCCTTACTACGTCACCTATGTCGGCCTGGCCCATCCCAAGGGCAAAGAGAAAACATCCATTAAAGGCTTCTCTGCCTTTATGGTGGCCCCCAAATCAGAGCTGGATGCCAAGATCCCTGAGACGTTGGGCAGTGAATTCATAATCAGCTATGTAAACGATTACGGCGGATATATGGATATCAAGTACCAGTGCGTCGGCAATGCCTGTAAAGCCGTAAAGGGGACGTGAACATGATATTTCGTGCAGGCGTACTTGGTGTCATGTTTTTGTCCATGCCAGCGATGGCCATTAATGGTGAGGTTAGAGCCGCCACAAAAACCTATGAAATTGAACTGACAAAGGAAGATATAGCCAACCAGGTCAATGCAACGAAAGAATTCAAGTGGGATTTGAATGGTACTTACCCTGGTACGGCATTCTGTCCTGCCCAAGACATTATCAATCAACCGATCTATTACAAAGCAGTCATGAGTGCAGGGTTACCCAGCGTTGGCGGTGGATTCGTCAAGTTGAATGAATTTCTGGATCTCAAGGTTGATATCTGGATTGAAGGTAGCCGTCAGGCATATGTAACGGCCCCCTTTAATGAAGAATCCAATCAGGGCAGGTTTACCTGCTACAAAAGAAATGGCTCAGCACAATTTGGTTTTAGAAGTGGCAGCAAGGGAAAAGTGACCTTCCGCGTTCGCAAGCCAATTATCAATGGTGTGCAAATTGCTGACCATGAGATAGTCGAGATGTTTGGTCGATTGGGTAAAACTGATGTTGGCTTCAATAATGACGTCATGTCAAGAATAGTCATCAAGTCTTCTGTGCTTTATGTGCCAGAAAAATGTACTATTAATGGTGGTCAGTCAATAGAAGTTGAATTTGGTGATCTGCCAGGGGTCGGTTTGGATGGCAATAATTATGAAAAAACAGTTCCGCTAAGCTTTGTTTGTAGCGGCGGGGTGTTTGATAAAGATGCATCAATGAAAATAAATTTGGCGATTTCTGGCAAGCCGGTTTCTTTTAACTCAAATTATTTGAGAACCACTCGAGATGGCTATCAGGGTGGAAATGCCATTAATAACCTGGGTATAAAATTCAAACAACTGGATGGAGCGCCTCTCAATCTGAATGACTGGTATCCGGTTTCCATGCAGGGAAATATCGGTGACTGGGGTTTTATTGCGGCGCCTGTAAGTCCTGCCGGTGTTGAAGTCGAAGCCGGTGACTTCTATGCGACCGGTACGATCGTTGCTTCATTTCAGTAGGAGGGGGTATGTTGCGCTTAGTCTATTTCGGGTTGCTAATTATCCCTTTATGGGTCAGTGCTGCGGCTGACGACCTTGAACTCCTTGGCGGCGCACTCAACCTGCATGGCCGAATTATTGACCAGCCATGCCTGGTATCACCCGAGTCAGCCGATCAGTCGGTCGACATGGGGGTAGTTGACGTCAGGGAACTCTATTCAGCCGGTGCCGGGGCCCAGGTGCCTTTTGTTATCCGCCTGACCAACTGCAAGCCAGGCATCTTCCGTATGGCCAAGGTGACCTTCAGCGGTTCGGCAGATCAGCAGATGAGCGGTGCTCTGGCTTTTTCCGCAGGTTCTGCCAAGGGGGCGGGTATCCGGTTGTATGATGTCACTCAATCCCTGCTGGATTTGGGTACTCCTTCCCGTGGCTATGTGCTGGGCAATTCAACAGAGAATGAGCTGAATTTTTTCGCTCGGGTTGAAGGCCACCCGGATGCCATCGCCGCAAGGAATATCAAACCTGGCGATTATACCGCCGTGGCCAATTTCATTGTTGCCTATGAATAACTCAAGGGTCATTGCGCTGGATGACCTTCAAGTTTTCTCTGCTGGGCCAGGAGAGAACGCCCCCCATATAGCTGGATAAATATATTCCACCCGGCAGTTGGATGAACAGCGCCTTCTGTTTTGGTGGCGTCAAGGCTGCGACCAGAGTAGCGACCATGCTATTATTGATGAGTGCTTTCTGGTCAATGAAGTTGACAATAGTATTCTTTATTTCGACCGCAATATCATCATCATCACGCTCTACATCCCCGACGGAATCCAGGTTGAACAGTGTCTGTCCCTTATGATCGGTTGCAATCACGGTCGCTACCACAATCTCTCTGTTCATGGTGACAATCATCTTGCTCTTTCTGGTTATTTCTACCCAGTTCTCTGGCGCCAGGCAGCTGCTATGGTATCTGACAACGGTATGTGGATTGTTATAATAATTGTGGGAAACATTCTTTCCCTGCAACGCCATCGTTGCTACGACACATTGCAACTCTTCCATGACAGGGTGGCCCGATCTCAACAGGAAAATATTTTCTGACAGAAGTTTGTTTTTATTGTCAATGGAAAAGTAGCTGATAGCTTCCTTTCCGATGAGAATGGAAACATGTTCATCTTCATAATGAGGGATGCGCTGAGCAAGGGGTTTCAGGTTTTCTATCTTCAATTTCAGGGTTTGCTCTGTATCACTGGTCATATAAAGAGATACATGGCTGAGATTGATCGTTCTCAGGGTATTGGCATTGGTATAGTGGTAAATTAATATCACCAATGAGGTAATAGATACCATGATCAATGCAAACAGCATGATGCGTTTTGGACTGAAATAGCGGTCATATCGTCTACGGCTATATTGTCGTCTTGGTTGTGGCATGTTTGCAGGCGTTGGCACTATGTTATCAGTAGCTACCGTTTCCTCTTCTTCTCCGCTGATCTCAACCGGTGCACAGAAGATATAACCGACTCTCGGAATAGTATCGATTGCGTCCAGTAAACCAATGGATTCCAGTTTTCTGCGCAGAGAGAGGATCTGACGGTTAAGGTTGGTATCGGTATTGTCCTGATTTGGCCACAAGGTCTCCTGCAGCTTGCCTCTGGCAATGACACTGCCTGCCTCATCACACAGCATTTCGAGTAGCTCTGCTTCCTTGTTGCTGAGCTTGATGTCTCTTTCTCCCTTTGAGAGCTTGAATATTGCAGCGGAGAAAATAATATCCTCTGCAATTTTATAATTTTTGTTACTCATGTGTGACTCGTCTTACCGCCAAGGAGTGCATTTTACCATCATGTGGCAGTTGTTCAAATAATGAAAAAACTACAATATCTTTAATTATCAATTATTTAGGTTTACATTGAGGTGCCTGGCAGCGGGTATGGTACTACAGGTTATTAATTTGGTTCAAAAAACACTCAAAAAGATGGCCGTTTATGTAATCGTTCTCACTTAGCCTGCAGCCTGAGTATGTTTTTGGCCTCGTTCGCGAGTTTTGTTGAATACGGTGCGGATCGGATGGATCTGTTGTGCCAGATCTTGTCGTATGGCGGTTTATTGCTTGAAGATTGACTGCTGATACAGCTTTCGCTGTGGTTTGAGAGCCCCGCCCATGTCCGGCCAGGGTTGCCAGAGGTCCGGCACCATAAAGCCGGGTAATGTCTGCCTGAGCCAGGCGGCCAGCTCCGGATAGGGCACAGCTTCCCCATGCCAGTCGATGAAGGCGGCGGGTCTTTGCCCCCACTCCTCACTCGGTATGGGCACCACCAGTGCCTGGGCCACGGCAGGGTGATCCACCAGCCGCTGCTCTATGGTCTCTGGCTGTATATTCTCCCCGCCCGAGATGAACAGATTGTCGATCCGCCCCTCCACCACCAGCTCGCCGTCGGCGGTGACATACCCCTTGTCGCGGGTGTGAAACCAGCCAGCCTCGTCGAGCGGCCGCTCCAGTACGCCCTCCTTGAAATAACCGGCAAACAAGGTGTCACCGCGTACGCAAATTTCCCCTTGTTGAATGCCGACTTCCCGCCCTGGCAGCGGCCTGCCGACCAGACCCGCAGTGGTCGGCAGGCCGGTACAGACCTGGCTTCCCATTTCCGACAAGCCATAGCTCGACTTGGGGGTGAACCCCATGGCCGCAAGGCGATCGACCAGCGGCTGCGGGATGGCGGCGCCGCCGAGCAACAGCTCGCGCAAGCGGGTGCGAGCGGGGTCAAAACCCTCCGCCATCAGTCGCCAGAGCTGGGTCGGTACCAGCGAGAGGTGGGTGATGGGTTGGCATTCGAGGCGCGTCTTGAGGGGCTGACTGCGCTCGTCCAGCACCAGGCTGGCCCCTGCCAGAAAGACCCGGAACAGGATGGCGTAGCCGCCGACGTGAAACAGCGGCAGGGAGAGCAACCAGCCGCACTCCTTATCCAGCGGGATCAGGGAGGCTGAGCCCCGTGCCGAGGCCAGGTGGTTGGCGAGACGATGCACCACGGCTTTCGGTGTGCCGCTGGAGCCCGAGGTGAGGATCATGTTGTTCAACTGGGCAGGCGCGAGTGGCCAGGGCTGCTCGGTAGCCGCCACTTCTGTGCTGAAATGCAGCCGCAGTGGGCACCCACTTCCCCCCGGAATTTCGTCGGCCGACCAGAAGGCGGCCACGTCCAGCTGCTGTGCCAGTGCGGCCTGTCTAGTCAGTGGAAAGGCGGGGTTGAGCGGGCAGAAAATGATGCCGCTGCGCACGCAGGCCCAGGCCAGCAAGACGTCTGGCAGGGCGCCGCGCACCACGGCTGCAAGGCGGTCGCCGCTTTTCAAGCCGGCCCCTTCCAGTTGCAGGCACAGGCTGTTGAGTCTTGCATCCAGCTGTTGGTAGTTGAGGGGGCTTGCTGTGTGGATGGCGATCCGGTGGGGCGCGGCTTGTGCCCAGTGGCGCACCGGGCATGGCTCTAAATGGGGGTGATGGTCAGATGTCGGCAGCATGAAGGCCCCTTCAGTCACGATGAAACAGGGGCTCCAGCAGACTCAGGTCGGGTTTGCCTTGGGTATCCAGCAGGTCGCTTGCCAGCCAGCGTTTGGTGTCCAGGCCCGGTGCCTGATCCGGCGCCCATTCACCCGCGAGACGGGCGAGTTGGCCGAGGCCGACATCGGACTCGAAACAGGAGGAGACGATCACTTTCAGGCGCAGCTCGCGGGCACGGGTCACCAGGGCTTCGCTGTTGGCCAGCGAGCCGAGCAGCATGGGCTTGAGCACCAGGGCTCTCAGTTGAGGGATCGGTTCCCAGGGTTTGCCTTGTGCCAACAGCTCGTCGATGGCGACCGGCATGCCGGTGCGGTTTGCCACGAAGGCGATGTCGTCAAAGTTGGCGCAAGGGTCTTCCAGATATTCGATCCGGTTCGGATCCAGATGACCGCAGAAGGCCCAGGCTTCCTCACGGGTCCAGCCCTGGTTGGCGTCCAGCACCAGCTTGAGAGTGGGGATGCGATCGCACAGCAGGCGGATCAGCGCCAGCTCGTCGCGCATGGGGTAACGGGCCACCTTCAGCTTGGCCTTGCTGGGGGTCTGGTGCAGCCAGTCCTTCCAGTGTTTGAGCAGCTCCTGGGGGGAGCCTTGAATAAGGGGATAGGGTGCGGGCAGGGTGGCGGCCTGTTCAGGCCAGATCCGGCGCGCGCAATCGAACCCAAATTGCACCGAAGGCAGCAGGGGCGAGATGGGCTGTCCCTGAGCCAGTTGCTCCAGACAAGCGAGCGCTTCGGCTTGCGCTTCGGCCAGGGTCTCTTTGGAGAAACCGGGCAGGGGGGCTATCTCCCCCCAGCCCTTGTCAACGTGAACCAGCAGGCCCTCTCGCGCCACCTCCACCTTGCCGTGAAAGGTCAGGGGCTGGGTAAAAGGCAGTTGGTAGCGATAGAGAGCGAGTTTCATCAGGGATTCCGCTTGTATTTGGAGAAGTCGGGACGACGTTTTTCGTTGAACGCGTTACGCCCTTCCTGACCCTCTTCGGTCATGTAGAACAGCATGGTGGCATTCCCCGCCAGCTCCTGCAAGCCGGCCTGGCCATCGCAGTCGGCGTTGAGGGCCGCTTTCAGGCAGCGCAGCGCCATCGGGCTGTTTTGCAGCATCTCGCGGCACCAGCGCACGGTTTCGCGCTCCAGCTCGGCCAAAGGCACGACTGTGTTGACCAGCCCCATGTCGAGCGCTTGCTGGGCATCGTACATGCGACACAGGAACCAGATCTCGCGGGCCTTCTTCTGGCCGACGATGCGGGCCATGTAGGAGGCACCCCAGCCGCCGTCGAAAGAGCCGACTTTCGGACCTGTCTGGCCGAACTGGGCGTTGTCGGCGGCAATGGTGAGATCGCACATCATGTGCAGCACGTGGCCGCCACCGACCGCGTAACCGGCCACCATGGCGACCACGGGTTTCGGGCAGGTGCGGATGTCACGCTGGAAGTCGAGCACGTTGAGGTGGTGAGTGCCTTCGTCGTCCTGGTATCCACCGTAGTCGCCCCGGATCTTCTGATCGCCACCGGCGCAGAACGCCTTCTCGCCGAAGCCGGTGAGTATGATGGTGCCGATATGATCGTCATAGCGGGCATCGGCCAGTGCCTGCAGCATCTCTTTGACGGTGCGGGGGCGGAAGGCGTTGCGTACCTGAGGGCGATTGATGGTGATCTTGGCAATGCCATCGCCGGACTTGTGATAGAGGATATCCTCGTAACCGGCGGAGCAATCGCGCCACTCGACAGGTGCGTACAGTTCCGCTTCCGTCATTGCCTCAATCATGTTTTTTTCCTTCTGATCTGGTAGAGCAGAGTTGAACAATGGAGTTGAGCAATATCGTCATGCTGGACGAGGGTATACAGTCCCGCTTTCGTCATTGCTTCAATCATGTGCACTCTCTTTTTCTTGTTGGTGATAAGCCCGCGACGCCGGCTCGGGTAAAGGGTGTCATGCCGTTTTATGGCGTACTCGCAATCCAGTCGCGCAGGCACGAGGCAAAGCGCTCGGGCTGGCTGGCGTGCAGATTGTGGCCGCCATCCAGGGTCAAGTGATTGATATTGCAGCCCTGCTTTACCAACTGGCAAGCCAGTTGATGGAATTTGTGATCCCGGCTGCCGGAGATCCAGGTCACCGGCAACCGGGTGCTGACGAGCCAGGGCGCGAGATCCTGCTGCTGGCCCAGCGAGGTGGCGCGCAGCATGGTCGCGATGGCCGGGCCCTGATTGCCAAGGCGTCCGGCTATCTGGCGGGCGCGAGCGGCCTCGTCGAGATCGGCGAAGACCCCCTGCTGATACCAGTCGGCCAGCACCTCTGTCAGCGGTTCGCGCTCGAAGCGCCGGGCCCAGCCCTCATCGTGTTCGATGCGAGCTGCTCGCTCGGCCAGCGGCAGGCCGGGATGGCAATTTTCCAGCAGCAGGGCCTGCAATCCGGCAGGGGATTGGCTGGCGTGATAGAGGGCGAGCCGCCCCCCCAGCGAATAGCCGGCCAGTCGGTACTGCTCGATGCCGAGTGCCTTTAGCGCATCACAGATCCACTGATGAGCCTGCTCGAAGCCGGTCACACTCACCCCTTGATTGCTGCCGTGGCCCGGCAGATCCAGCGCGTGGCAATCTATTCCAGGCAAGGCTTCGATCACTGGCTGCCAGTCGCGGCCATCGCCGAGCAGACCGTGCAGCAATACCAGAGGCAATTCCTGGCTGTTCGGGTTAGAGGCCACGAATAGCCGCCCCCAGTGCCTTGAGATCCTCGGCGACTTCGCTGCTCGGTACCTTGATTTCAATCAGGGTTACTTTCTTTTCCAGCGCCGGTTTTTTCAGCGCGGCGGTGTAGGCCTGCTCGAATTCAGCCAGCGTGGTTGGCGCCCGATAATGGAGGCCGAACATGGCAGCGGCATGCTCGAAGTGCAGGCCGTGGGGCAGGCAGTAGTAGGTCTCCAGCAGCCGATCGCCGGTGGGCACCGGCAACATGCGAAAGATGCTGCCGCCGTCGTTGTTGAGCAGGATCACCACCAGCGGCCGGCTCGATTTGCCGAGCAGGGCCAGACTGTTGAGATCGTGCAGGGCGCTGAGATCGCCAATCAACAGGGTCGTTGGCTGCTCGCTCGACTGGGCGAAACCATAGGCGGTGGCGATGAGGCCATCGATGCCGGAGGCGCCGCGGTTGGTCATCACTCGGCTCGGCCCCTTGCCCGCTTCGCCGAGCATGTCCATCAGCCGGGCCGGCATGCTGTTGCCGACAAACAACTGGCCTTGAATCAGAGTGCCCAGCCGATGACTGACGCCGAGCTCTGAGAAGCGATCGCAGGCGCTGCGGATCTGGTGGGTGGCGCTTTGCTGGCGCTCCGCCAGCCGGTGCCAGGGCAGGTGGCGAGTGCTCACTTTGTGGGTTGCGGCGAAGGCGGCGGGCTCGCACACCAGACGGCGGCGCAGCCGGTAATCGGGGTCGAGTCGCGCCGGCTGCGGGTCCACCAGCCAGTAATCCTGCCAGGGGTGCTGCTTGATGAACTGGCCGAGCCGCTTGGAGATGAGGCGGGCACCGAATTGCAGCAGCACTTCGGCGCGGGCCAGCTCGGCCACGAAGCAGCTGTTTTGCAGGGCGAGATCCATGTGGATGAGGTTGCGGGCATCGAAGCGGATCTGGCTCTGCAGGTCCGCCAGCAGCGGCCAGCCAAGGCGCTCGGCCAGCTCGGCCACCACCTGCGCCTGGGCGGGATCCTGAATGCGTCCCGCTACTATGATGCCGCGTTTGCCCTGCAAGGCTGCCCAATCGGGCTGGCGGGGACAGATCTGTTCATTCTGCTGCCAGGGGCTCCAGGGCTCGCTTGAATGCAGCCAGTCGCCGAGAGGGGCCAGATAGTCGGAAAAATCCAGGTACTCATCGCCGGGATAGAGGGGCTCGGGGTACATGCAGTTGAAATGGACTGGTCCGGGAGTCAGCGCCTGCTGGGCCAGCGCCTGATCCACCGAGCTCAGCACGAAGGCCGCCGGTATGGTCGGGGTGGGGCTCGGCAGGTTCTGCTGATAGACGGGGTAGCGACCGAAGATCCCCTGCTGATCGATCGCCTGGTTGGCGCCGTTGTCGATAAGCTCGGGTGGTCGGTCGGCCGAAAGAATGATGAACGGCACGCCTGTGAGTTGCGCCTCCGCCACGGCGGGCCAAAGGTTGGCGACCGCTGTGCCCGAGGTCATGATCACCGCCACAGGTCGACCGCTGCCCTTGGCCAGCCCCAGCGCCATAAACCCCAGGCCCCGCTCGTCAAAATGGAGGTGGCGGCGAAAGCCGGCATGGGCGGCTGCGGCCATGGTGAGCGGTGCCGAACGTGAGCCCGAGGCCAGCGCTATGTCTCGCACGCCGAGGCGATAGAGCTCTTCCAGCAAGAGGGAAGACCAGACGTGATTGAAGGTGGCATGTTGACTGGCAAACATGAGGCTCTCGCTGAATGAGGGGTCGATGAGAAAACGCTATCCCAGCAGGGAGAGCACATTGGCGATCTTGTTGTCGAGTTCGGCCCACTCGGCGGCGGGTTCTGATCCCGCCACTATGCCAGCCCCGGCATAGAGTGTGATGGTCTGCGCCGTGACGCGGGCGCTGCGGATGGCGACGGAGAACTCCGAGGTCTCCCGGCTCAACATGCCGCAGGCACCGGCATACCAGCCGCGATCATGGGGCTCGAACTCGCGGATGAAGGCCAGTGCGGCTTCGCGCGGGGCGCCGCCCACGGCGGGGGTGGGGTGCAGGGCGTCCAGCAGTTGCCAGTCACACACACCAGGCTTGAGTTCGGCCTCTATGTCGCACTTGAGGTGTTGCAGCAGCCGCAGTTTCAGAATGCGCGGCTCGGTCAGGCTGGCGCCCGTGGTGAGCGGGGCCAGTCGGCTGAGGATGTCGGCATGCACCAGCCTGTTCTCCAGCCGGTTCTTGCTGTCGGCCAGCAGCTCCGCCGCCAGGGCCGCATCGGTCGCCTCGTCGCCGGAGCGGCGTATGGTGCCTGCCAGTGCCTCGGTGAAGAGATGATCCTGTTCCCGGCGGTAGAGCCGCTCGGGGGAGCAGGCGATAAAGCTCTGCTCGGGGGAAAACTGAAAGCCGAAGTGGAAGCAGTCCTGGGCATGCTGTGCCCACTGTGCCAGCAGGGCCCAGGGGGAGACGGCATTGCCGGCATCATGTGTGGCATCGGCCCTTGCGTCATCCAGGGTAAGACGGCTCTCCCGCGACAGCACTACCTTGGGGGTGTGCGCCTGAAAATCGGGGGCTGTGACCCGTTCCACCAGTTGTTGCCAGTGCGGCTGGGCAGGGCAATCCTGGCGTTGCCAGTCGCGCCGCAGCAAGGGGGAAAGCGGCGCTTCCGGCAGCAGGGCATCAAGCGCTGCTTCGGCGGCCAGCATTTCGGCATCGAACTCGGCCGCTGCTTGCTGCTCCGGTAGCCAGAGATTGAGGCAGAGGCTGACACACTCGCCCCGGCGCACCAGCTCGATGCGGGGCAGCACGAAACGGCAGGGGCCGAATCCCTGCCAGCCGGGTTGGGCGGGATCGAACGCCAGTCCGCCGTAGTAGCGCGGGCTGTCATCATGAGGCTGGTTGGCGTGCTCACAGACTCGCTGTATGTCTTGTGGACGGGTCAGTTCCCGGATACAGCCCAGCGCCACATACTCGGGCTTGTCGTGCCCTCTGGCATGCCAATAGATGCGGGGATAGAGAGTCTGCGCCGCGAGCCAGCCCAGAAAGGAGCCGACCTCGATCGCCACGCGCAGCCGAACGAAGCCGCTGGCGTTGCTGTGACGCAGGGCGTCCAGTTGTTGCTTGATATGGGTCTGAGCCAACATGGATTTCGTCTATGAGCCGATAGTGACGGTCAATCCTGCAGAAGGATGCCGTTGGTTTATGCCAAAGGAGCGATTATTCCTATATATTATCTGCCCATTCGTCCATGTAAATCGCCCGGGGAGCTTACCTCCCGAGGCGCCAAGTATACCGAAATCCAGTTCGATAACCCTTAACACGATCAATATCTGATTGTTTGGCCATCACAATATGACAAATACCTTCTCTATCTGGTTGCTGGCGGCGCGTTTGCGAACCTTGCCGCTCGCGTGCTCCTCCATTTTGCTGGGATCCGGGCTGGCGGCCAGTCGTGGGGCCTTCGATGGCACCATAATGGCGCTCTCCCTGCTGACCGCCATACTGCTGCAGATCCTCTCCAATCTGGCCAACGATTACGGGGATGCGGTATCCGGTGCGGACAATGGCGAGCGGATTGGCCCCCAGCGCGCCGTGGTCTCGGGTCTCATCACCCAAAAGCAGATGTGCGTGGCCATGGGGCTGACCGCCCTGGCTGCCGTGGTGAGCGGCCTCTCTCTGCTGGGTTGCGCTTTTGGCGATCAGTGGCTGCAGATCCTCACTTTCGTGGTGCTGGGTGGCGCAGCCATAGTCGCGGCCATCACCTACACGGTGGGCAAGACCCCTTACGGCTATCGCGGGTTCGGGGATATCTCGGTGTTCCTCTTCTTCGGTCTGCTGGGGGTACTCGGCTCCTACTATCTGTTTACCAAGACACTGGCGTGGGATCTGCTGCTGCCGGCCACTGCCTGCGGCCTGCTGGCGACCGCCGTGCTCAACATCAACAATGTGCGGGATATAGAGACGGATGCGGTCAGCGGCAAGATCACCCTGGCGGTGCGGCTGGGTCGCAACCGTGCCATCGCCTACCACTGGCTGTTGCTGGGGGCGGCGCTGGTCAGCACCATCGCCTTCCTGCTGACCCAGCCCGCCAGTTTCTGGCCCTGGATCTTCCTGCCTGCCATGAAGCCCCTCACCGATGCTGCGCGCACCCTGCGTGAAAGCTACGATGGCGAGGTGCTGACCGGTGCCCTCAAGAAGACCGCCATCAGCGCCTTCCTGTTCAGCCTGCTGCTCTCCATCGGGTTGGCGCTCTCCTGATGGGATGCTTGCTTGTTTTTATGTGAAAAGGGCTCCCGATGCGGTAGCCCTTTTTGTGTGCTGACGCGACTCGTTGGCACGTTACCAGTCAGACAGGAGAACGCCTTATGCGCGAGTCACTCAAACAGAAAATCATCCAGGTTTGCCGCCAGAAAATAGCGCAGAAGGGGGAGACGGTCGGGCTCTCTTTTTATGCGTTTTTCGCCAACAGAAATGACGACCCCGACTTGCTGATGGAGGCGGCGACCTGGTGGATCCAGACTCACAGACTCGACCATTTCGAGAAGGCCAGAAAGATCCTCCAGCTGGTCGAGGGGAGCAAGTAGGACAGGGATGAAACAAGCAGGGCTCCAAGAAGGAGCCCTGCCTGCATATGGCGTTGTCACCCCGTCGTTCGGGTGAGTGACACTCAGCTGGCTTGGGCCAATCTGGGGGCCCGGCGGGAGAAGAAGAGGCTGTCCAGCAGCCAGATGACCAGCATGGAGGCGCCCACCAGCGGGAAGGCGATACCGAGCAGGGTCAGCAGGGCGATGGCACCGCGCATGGGGGGCAATTTGGCAGGCAGCGGCGGGGCGGCGAGACGCCCCTGCGGGCGGCGGCTCCACCAGATCCAGAGGCCGCTCACCGAGCTCAGCAGCACCATCAGGCAGATGACCAGCATGGCGAGCTGATGGGGCCAGCCATAGAGTTTGCCCATGTGCAACATGACGCCGGTTTCCACCGTCTTGGCGACCGGGCCGTAATCCTGCCAGCGCACGTCGGCCAGTACCTTGCCGCTGTACTGATCGATATGCAAGGTGGCATCGTTGCGCGGATCGTCGGCGAACAGGGCTATGGTGTAGACGCCGCTCTCACCGACCGGTGGTGTGATGCTGTAACCCGGGCTGACCTGACGTGCCTGTGCGATCTCCACCACCTGTTGCAGCGGGATGCGGTGGCTGGCCATGACAATGTCATCCTGCTCGCCGCCCTGGTGCATGGCGCTGTGATCATGACGCTTGGCCGCCGGCTGTGAACTCGGCATCGGCATCGTCTCTACCGCCCAGGGCACTGTCTGTTCATGGGAATGGTTGAGGTTGCGGACGAGAGGGGCGGATTTTGGGACCTCGTTCCACATGGCGGCGGGGAAGCGATTCCAGAGGTCGGCGAATTGAGCTCCCCAGAATCCGGTCCAGGTCATGCCGCTCAGCAGCAGCAACAGCAGGAAGCCCGCGCCCCAGAAGCCGACCACGGCGTGCAGATCTCGCCACCAGAGGCGCCCTCGCTGATTCAGCCGTGGCCATAGGATACCGCCGACCCCCGGGCCCTTGCGCGGCCACCAGAGATAGAGGCCGCTGACAAGCAGCACTATGCCCCAGCCGGCGGCCAGCTCGATCAGCCGATCCCCTGTGGTGCCGAGCAGCAGATCGGCATGCAGGGCGCGAGCCACCGCCTGCAAGTTCCACTTGTTGTCCATGGTGCCTAGCAGGGTGCCGCTGACAGGATCCATAAACAGGGTGAGTTCATTGCCTTGTTGCGTGACGATAAACTGGGCGCTCAGATCCGGTGCGGCCGGTGGCAGGTATTTGCTCAGGTTGGCGTCCGGCATGGTGGCCCGTGCCTTGGCCCACAGGGCATCGGCGCCAAGGGGCTTGCCCGGCAGTTGATCGGTGCTCAGGATGTGGGCGGCGGGGGGTACCTTCATCAGCTCGGGATAGAGCAAATTGTCGAGCTGGGGTTTGAACAGATAAACGATCCCTGTCAGTGAGAGCAGGATCAGGAAAGGGGCGACGAAGAGGCCGGCGTAGAAGTGCCAGCGCCAGATCCGCTGGTAATGGCTCGAGGCCCTGTTTTTCATCTCTGATCCTTGCGCTAATGACCAACGTTTCTGCTGGTGGAATGTTTGTGGCGGCGCGGATGATAACAGCAACGTTTTGTTAACTGCAACAGAACATGATGGGTTCGCTCTGGGAGTGATACAGAGCGTCAGCGTCAGGCTCGGGGAGCCAAAAGGTGGCGCTGTCGGCGTCAGGGTGCTGGATGTAGCATGGACTTTTTGTAGATAAATCCTTACCTTGTTGCAACATCCGGCTGTGCTGGCACAGTGAAAATCCATGGAAGGAGGCGGACGTGACGTTACAAGCACACGGTCATTTCAAGATGCAGCGGCAGGGACAGGTGCTGATCTGTCAGCCGAGTGGTCCCTTCAATCTGATGGGGGCCATGGCCTATGAGTCAGCCTTCAGCCAGCAGTTCGCCCAGTTGCGTGATGCGCCCTGGGGAATCGTCGAGGTAGCAACCGAATTTGAGGCAGCAGGGCCCGAGGTGCTGGCCCGTTTTCGTCGCCAGTTCGGCTGGTGCGCCGCCAACGGCTGCGCCTTTTTGGCTGTGGTGCTGGCGGGGAGCTTCAAGCAATACCTGGCGGATCAGATATTCCACGACCTGCCGTTTCAGGAGGTTCGCTACTTCGGGCAGACCGACGAGGCGCTTCACTGGCTTAAGCAGCAGCTGGCCGCGAAACCGGCTTAGGTCTGCTTAGCTAAGATTGATAAACCATTTATCCCGCTCGTCAACGCAGTCGGGCTCGCCCATCTCGAATTCACGGCAGATAAGCGGGCGAACTTCGTAGATACGACACATCATGGTATTGCGATCGAGCGCCGCACACCAACCATCTTCCAGCCGGTGCATCACGGGCACCTGTCCCTCTATCTCGTCCACGTAGCGATCCGGTACGCCGGTATCGGTAAACAGCATGACTTCGAGGCGGCAGCAGCAGGCTTCGCAGTTCTGGCAGCTGACTTCGGCTTGGGGTTCTCTGTTCATCTGTGTTGTCCATGCCATGGGAATGGCACATGTTCGATAAAAAACAGGCGCCTGCAAAGGCGCCCGAGTCGTGGTCAAGATTGAGCCCGGCAGATGAGCTGCCAGGCTGCGTCGTTAACCCAGTTTGCGGGCGCGGTAGGTACGGCCCTTGATCTTGCCTTCCTGCAACCGCTTGAGTGCGGCGCTCCCTACGCTACGCTTTACCGCCACGTAGGAGTACTGCTCGGAGATCTGGATCTTGCCTACATCGGCACCGGCAATGCCGCCTTCACCGGTCAGGGCGCCCAGAATGTCACCGGCGCGCACCTTGGTCTTGCGGCCTGCATCGATGGAGAGGGTCACCATCTGCGGCGCAATCGGCTTGATCTCGCGACCAATCTCGGCCAGATCGCCCTGCGGCATGGGGGCCTGCTGGTACTCCTCGATGAGGTTGACGCGCTGGGCCTCGTTCGGTTGGTAGAGGCTCAGGGCCAGACCCTGCTGGCCGGCACGACCGGTACGACCGATGCGGTGCACGTGCACTTCCGGATCATAGGTCAGCTCGTAGTTGATGACGGCGCCCAGCTCCTTGATGTCGAGACCGCGGGCGGCCACGTCGGTAGCCACCAGAATGGTGGCGCTGCCGTTGGCAAAGCGCACCAGCACCTGATCCCGCTCCCGCTGTTCCAGGTCGCCGTTCAGTGCCAGCGCCGAGAAGCCCTTGGCGGCCAGATGATCGGCCACGTCGTTGCAGGCCCGCTTGGTGTTGCAGAACACTACGCAGGAGGCAGGTTGATAGTGGCTCAGCAGCCAGGTGAGGGCGTCGAGGCGCTGACCGGCCGGGACTTCATACAGCTTCTGTTCGATGGCGCTCCCCTCGTGCAGGGACTCCACGCTGACCTCGACCGGATTACGCTGCACACCGCGGCTCATCTGGGCGATCCCCTCCGGATAGGTGGCGGAGAAGAGCAGGGTCTGGCGCTGCTCGGGTGCATAGCTGATGACCCGGTTGATCTCTTCGCCAAAACCCATGTCCAGCATGCGATCCGCTTCATCCAGCACCAGCGTCTTGAGGCCGGAGAGTTCGAGAGTGCCCTGCTCCAGGTGCTTGAGAATGCGACCCGGGGTGCCGACGGCGATGTGGGCGCCAAAGCTCAGGGTGGCAGACTGGGGGGCAGTCTGGGTACCGCCGCACAGGGTGACCAGCTTGACGTTGGGCAGGGCGCGGGCCAGACGACGTATCTCCTGGGCTACCTGATCCGCCAGCTCGCGGGTCGGACAGAGCACCAGCGCCTGCACTTCGAGGCGGTTGACGTTGAGCTTGGCGAGCAGGCCGAGGGCGAAGGCCGCTGTCTTGCCGCTGCCGGTTTTTGCCTTGGCGATCAGGTCTTTGCCGTCGAGCACCAGGGGCAGGCTCTGGGCCTGGATCGGGGTCATCTGCAGATAACCCAGGCTGGTGAGGTTCTCTTGCAGGGCGGGGGAGAGATTGAGGCTGCTAAATTCGGTGTTGTTCACAAAAGGACTCTATTTCGGAGAATACGGGGTGCGCACAGCGCTAAGGGCGCGCATTGTACCAGAATGCGGCACCGGATGTGGCGGATTTTTGAACGCTGGTTTGACGCTGTTCATCCCATCGGCTGCCAGCCTGACCACCAGCCGGCCGCCAGCAGGGTGAGAGTGCAAAAGCCGGTTTCGATGGCTCCACCGCTCTTGAGGGGCCAGCCTGGCAGCCGGTAGCGGCGCTTGATGGGCCAGAACAGCGGAATACCCGCCGGCGTGAGCCAGTCCCCCAGCAGGTGGCTGAGGTAGCCGATAATGAGCGCATCCTTGATCCCGGCGGGCAGCATGTTGGGCGCCAGGCTTTGATCCAGTCCCCACACGGCTGCGGCGACCGCCAGCAGGCTGTGAGTGAAGCCGCGATGACCAAACAGTCGCGAGAGCGGTTTCGAGATCCAGGGCAGCCGCTGCCCCAGCACGGACTTGGGGTGGTCGAGATCCGGCAGTAGGGCGCTGGCCAGCGCCGCCGGTATGGTCTGCCACAGGCTGGCATCCGACAGGGCTGGCGTGAGCTGGAGTTTGTGGGCGAGCAGGGTGCAGGTAACGGAAAACAGCAGATGCCCTTGGGCGGTCATGGTGGTTACGGCGTCGAGAAATGGCGGCGCATCTTACCAGTGTCGCGGGCCATTGCAGCAAAAAAACCGGAGCCGGTGGGCCGGCCCGGTCATTAACTGCGCGGATCTTCCACTCTGGCATCGGCGGGCACCCGTTTTTTCCCTACCACCATGGCACGCAGCAGATCGCTGCGGGTGAGGAGGTCAGTCAGGATCACCACTGCGGCGTGCACGGCTATGATGGCCAGCAGGGTATTGGCGATGACCTCATGGGCCTCTTCCATCCACTCTTCCCCCCAGAAGGCATCCAAGGTGGTGAGCCAGCCGGTGGCTATGGTGCCGACCAGTGACAGCAACAGCACCCAGATCATCAGGGCCCCGAGCGGGTTGTGACCCAGATAGTAGGGGTGACGACCCCGGGCCAGCTGGCGCAGGTAGTCACGGACGCGGGTAGGGGTCGGCCACCATTGGCCGAAACGGGCGTAGTAAGAACCCACCAGACCCCACAGCAGCCGGATCAGCAGCAGGGCTGCCAACCCATAGCCGACATACCTGTGGTTCCTGCTGCCCTCTTCCAGTACGAAGAAGTTGAGCAGGCAGAGGATCACTGTTGCCCAGTGAAACCCTCTGATGAGGGGATCCCAGACCTTCACTTCAGACGAGGTTGTCATGGCAAGACTCCATCAAAGAGGCCGGCGACGGACCGGCCCATGGTTGCGCTACTGGTCTATCTCTTCTTTCACTTTCTTCAGGTCAGTCGGGTCGAAGTAGATCTCGACCTTGCGCTTGTCCTTGTCCCAACCGTAGATCTCGTAGCAGTGGGTCTTGGTCACCTTGAACTTCTTGATGTCGTAGCCCATGGCCTTGATCTGCTGCTGGGCCTCGGCTTCGCTCAGCCATTGCGTCTTGTCGGTCTGGGTACACTGGGGGCCGGCCAGTACAGTGGCGCTAAACAGGGGGAGCAGTAACAACAGTGGTGTCAGTTTCATTGCGGGTTCCTTGCGGGTGGGGGATGAACAGCCGCAAGGTTAGGGCGTCAGACTTAAGGAAAAATTAAGCAAAAGGGGATAGGCATGAATATCCCCGGCCGCAAGCCGGGGAGGCGGGATCAGCTCAGCTTGCCCTTGAGCAGCCACTTGTCGAGGGCGTTGGCGAAGCGCTGCTTGTCGGCCGCGTTGAAGGGGGCCGGGCCGCCTGTCTGCACCCCGGCCGAGCGCAGCTCTTCCATGAAATTACGCATGCCGAGACGGGCCTGTATGGTCTCGCGGGTGTAGATCTCGCCACGGGGATTGAGCGCCTCGCCACCGGCATCTATGACCCAGGACGCGAGGGGAATGTCGCCGGTGATCACCAGATCCCCCGGAGTGACCTGCTGGGCAATGACATGATCTGCCACATCGAATCCCTTCTCTACCTGCTGGGTTTTGATGTAGGGGGAGGGGGGAACCCGCAGTCCCTGATTGGCCACCAGGGTGGTGACGACCTGGGCGCGGTGGGCGGCGCGGTAAAGGATCTCCTTGACCGGGAGGGGGCAGGCATCGGCATCAACCCAGATGGGCATGGCATGGTTTCCTGTGTCTGAAACGAGGGTCGCATCTTAGCACGGCTGGTGAGGAGCGGCTGCCCCGGGGCTGAGTCAGGCCGGGCTTTAGTGTAAGCTGGCCCGATGAGACTGAATGAAAAGGACGAGCAGATGGATCGGGTACCCAGCGATGTGATTTATGCCCTGACCCTGGATGGCAAGGGTGGCATGCAGCCACTGGCGGCGGGGAGCGAGATCCCGGGGAAGAGCCCTGGCTGGCTGCATCTGGATTACGGCAATCCGGAGGCGGCCCGCTGGCTGCTGCAAACCCCGCTGCTCAATGATGCGGCCAAGGAGTCCCTGCTCGGCCAGAGCAACAGGCCCAAGCTGGTGCGGATGGGAGAGACTGTGCTGCTGATCCTGCGCGGCATCAATCACAACAAGGATCACAGGCCGGAAGAGATGGTGGCGCTGCGTATCTTCATCACACCGGATCTCATTATCAGCAGCCGTCGTCGTCCGCTGCTCTCCGAGCAGGACGTGTTCAACCAGCTGACGCAGGGCGGTGGTGCCGATACCCCGGCCGACTGGCTGGTGGAGGTGTGTGATGCCCTGACCGACAGGGCGGGGGAGTTTGTGGAAGAGCTGCACGATCAGATCCTGGAGCTGGAGGAGCATGTGCTGGCCCGCGACCTGCCCGCCAATGGCCGACTGGCGCGGATCCGCAAGCAACTCATCATGATCCGCCGCTACCTCTCCCCCCAGCGGGATCTGGTGGCGCGTCTGGCCAACGAGAAGATCAGCTGGCTGGACGAAGATGACCGCCGCCGCCTGCTCGACATCGCTGACCGTCTGCGCCGCTGGCTCGATGATCTCGATGCCGGCGTGGCCCGCACCGGTGTGCTGGCGGACGAGATCAACAACCTGATGGCGGAGGCGACCAACCGCCGCGCCTACCAGATGTCGGTGATGGCGCTGCTGTTCTTGCCCGCCAGTTTCCTGACTGGTCTGTTTGGCATCAACCTGGGCGGTATTCCTGGGGCCGAGAGCCCGACCGCATTCTGGGTCTTCTGCGGATCCTTGGTGGCGCTGGCCACCGGGCTGGCGGTCTGGCTCAAACACAGACGCTGGTGGTAAGGAACAATCATGACAACCTGGCAATCTTTTGGCGTGACCCTGCTGCTGTTGCTGGGCCACACCCTGATCCGCAGCCTCATTCACAAGAGCCTGCTGGCGCTGGCCCATACCCGACAAGTGAGTGAAAACCGGGTGCTCTATGTGGAGCACGTGTTCCACTTTTTGCTTGGCTGCGCCACCCTGCTGATCCTGGCCGGGGTATGGGGGCTCGATTTTTCACGGCTGGTGGTGCTCGCCTCCTCCTTCTTCGCCGTGCTCGGGGTGGCCATGGTGGCCCAGTGGTCGATCCTCTCCAACATCACCGCCAGCATCACCATCTTCTTCGCCTTTCCCTACAAGATTGGCGACCGGATCCGCATCCTCGACAAGGATGATTCCGTCACCGGCGTCATCACCGAGATCGGTCTTTTCTATGTGCGGGTGCGGGATGACAACGGCGATCTGGTCACCTATCCCGCCAACCTGATCCTGCAAAAGCCGGTCAGGCGACTGGAGGGCAAGGTGGCAGACCCCCTGCAGCCAGAATGAAAAAGGCTCCACGAGGAGCCTTTTTTTGATCATGTGTCTCTATCAGCGTTCGAAGAAGCGATAGAGATGCTCGACCTGGATGGGGCAGTCTGCCACCAGATGAATGTGCTGGCGGGCCTCTTCGACCGAGCCGAACGAAAGGGGGCAACCCAGGGTGTCAGTCATCTCGTACAAGCGGCCATCTTGCCCTCTGAACTCCACGATCCAGCCCGGCAGTATGGCATCTTGCAGTATCTCGGCTTCCTTGAAGGCTTGCTGCTGATAGAGCTGGCGAAGTTCATTGACTGTCATGACGTCCTCCTGTGACTCATAGCGCCTCTTCAAGTCTAGTGGCTGAATCTGCCTGATTCATCTGGCCGTGTTCAGACACTCCCAGGCCCAGCGCATGCGGATGAAGGTCTCTGCATCGCCACCCCGATCCGGATGATGTTGCAGGGCAAGCTCCCGCCAGCGTCGGCGAACTGTCTCCTGGCTGGCATCGGCGGTCAGTTCGAACAGGGCCAGCGCCTCCGCCCTGTGTCCCGCTCCGTCATAAGCGCGCCAGAAGCGGTTGAGCAGAGCCTCCACCTCTTCCCGGTCGGTCTGCCAGAACACCTGCCAGTCGAGGTAGTAGTTGCGCAGAGACTGGCCGAGGGCCAACCTCTGGCGAGTATCTGTTGCCCCGGCAAGGGGCTCTAGCCGGATATCCAGGGAGCTGATCACCAGCCACCACCCAGCGTCATAGAGCTCAGCCTGCAACTGGTAGAGGGCATTCATGATCAGAAAGTTGACCCGAAACAGCTGCAGCTGTTCATCCCCGGCCAGGGTGGGAATGGCCCCTTGCTGGCGCAGGGCGGCCAGCAGTTCGTGCACCTTGTAGCTGGCCGCTGCCTCTTGTAGCAGTGTCAGCAGGGGGGCGAGCAGCGGGTTGTGACAGTGCTGTGTCTCACTCATGAGCTGGCCGTCTCCTTCGGCGGTTGCAGGGCTATCAGCAACTCTCCTGACAGAGGCGTGACCAGACCTGTGACGATGCGGGGCTGCGCCCTGGCATCCAGTACGAACAGCGGTATGGCACCGGGGTTGGCTTCCTGATATTGCGCCCAGTCGAAGGTGTCGCTCAGGCGAGTCGCTTTGATCTGGCCGCCCCGGCTCAGCAGGCCGCTCAAGCGGGCGTAGTTGATATCGGGCCCGAACAGGTTTTGGCGGGCGCGGAAGGTGGCACTCTCCCGGTTCGCCTTGCCGTGCTGTTCGCTGGAGCGCAGGGAGTAGACCTTCTCTTCACCGTAGAGGTGGGCGAAGTGCAGCACGCCGAGGGCGTTGTTGTGACGGTTGGGGGAGAGCGCCAGCACTGTACTGATGCTGGTGAGCGGCAGATGCAGCTCGGCATGTTCCGACTGGGGGTTGCCGAAATAGCAGGGCAGGTTGCTCATGCGTGCCTGCTTGTAAAATTCCCAAGCAGGATCAGAAAGATAGACAGGGACTCCCTGATCCGCCAGCGCCTTGCCTATGGCCCTGGCCACAGAGTTGGCACCTATGATGAGCCAGGTGTTGGGGGCGCTCTGACGCATCCCGAGCAGGCCCGCCAGCGGCGCCGAGGTGAGGCTCTGCAACACCACAGTGGAGATGATCACCGCAAACACCAGGGGTACCAGCTTGTCCGCATCGGGAATATCGGCCTGATGCAGGCTGATGGCGAAGGAGGCACTGACCGCCGCCGCCACTATGCCCCGCGGCGCTATCCAGCTCAGCAGGGCGCGGGCCTGCCAGGAGAGATCCGAGCCCCAGGTCGAGACCAGGATGCAGAGTGGGCGTGCCACGAACTGCACCACGCACAGCAGTGCCAGCACCATGGGGCCGAGCTGCCAGAGCTGGGCCAGATCGAGGCGGGCCGCCAGCAGGATAAACAGGGAGGAAATGAGGATGACGGCGAGATCTTCCTTGAAGGCCAGCACCTCTTCCAGATCCAGCCCATCCTGATTGGCGAGCCAGATGCCGAATACGGTCACCGCCAGCAGGCCGGATTCGTGACTGAGCCAGTTGGAGAGGCTGAAGGTGACCAGCACCAGCGCCAATACCCCGAACTTGTGCAGGCTGACCGGCAGCCAGTCCTTGCGGATCAGCAGTGTGGTAAGCCAGCCGGCTCCAACCCCGATCAGGGTACCGACCCCGACGGTTCTTGCCAGTGCCAGCAGGGTGTGACTGAGCAGATCGCCCTGACTGCCGAGGCGTACCGCCTCGAACACCAGCACGGCGAACAAGGCACCGATGGGATCGATGACTATCCCTTCCCAGCGCAGTATGCGATCCACCTCCCGGGTAGGACGGATCACGTTGAGCATGGGGGCAACCACAGTGGGGCCGGTTACCACCAGCACGGCGCCGAGCAGCATGGCGACCCGCCAGTCCAGTCCCAGCAGGAAGTAACTGGCGCTGCCGATGACGGCGAAGCTGACCAGCATGCCGGTGGAGCAGAGGTTGCGCACCACCTTGCCGATCCCCTTGAGTTCCGTCAGATGCAGGGTCAGGGCACCCTCGAACAAGATGATGGCTACCGACAGAGAGACCAGCGGGAACAGCAGGTCCCCGAGCAGGGCATCGGGGTCGAGCAGGCCGCTGACCGGTCCCAGGGTCAGGCCGGTGAGCAGCAGAAACAAAATGGCGGGCACTCGCAGTGACCAGGCGAGCCATTGGGCCAGCACTGAGACCAGGGCGATCCCGGCCAGGGAAAGAGCAGTCATGCAGACCTCGATTCAGGTAATGAGCTTGGAGGAAGTGTAGCGGGGAAGATGGCTAGATTGACACCCGCAGAGGTTGGGAGCAAGTGCCGCGGGGAGCTGCGCGACAGTCGGCGTCATGGTGGGCCGGACAGGGCGTGGCCGCAGAGGTGTGGGGGGGCGCTACGCCGCCATTATCCGTCGAATTAGATGGGGCTCTCTTTGTGAAGGTCGGTGACACAGTCGGCCACCGCCAGCACCAAGGCCGAGCGCACCACCTGATCGAGCCGGTTGAGCTGCATCTGGTAGAAGGGCCAGTCCTCCTCGTTGGCAGGGGGATCCTGCGGCATCATGCTGCCCTGGTTCAGGCAATGCAGCCTGTCCAGCAGATCGCGAATGGGCTTGTCGCTGAAGCGGTAATCCTTGGGATCGCGCACCAGAAAATCGCGGATCTTCAGGTAGGCTTCGAGATCCTGATAGCGCTCCAGAGAGATGAGGCCGAGGGCAAAGATAAGTTTGAGGCGCACCTCCAGCTGGCCGAGGGGGCCGCTCTGGTTGAGCAGGGGTTCGATGGCGTATTTGACGGCATACTCCTCCTGGCGAAAGGCTCGCCGCATCAGGGAGTCGACCGCCTCTTCCAGGATGGTCACGACTTCGAGAAAGAAGCCGCGGGGGCCATCCTGCTCGTTCAGTCGCTCCAGTACTTCATCTTCCTGGTGTGTGGTCATAGGTGCATTGGGTCCAGCTGACTGGGAGAGAGAGTGCCTCTCTCCCGGTTTTTATCATATGAGGTGAATTCCCATGCCATTCAACCGGTTGAGGCGGCTGTCTGGCGGTGAGTGCACCCCATCAGGGTCACTTCAAGCTGTCGTAACGGGCAACGATGGCTCTGACTATGTCGCTGTCGGCGGCAAGGCCGGTCACCCGGGCCAGGGCCTGGGCCGGCCCAAGTTCCGCCAGCAGGGCCTGCAGCTCCATCGCCTGGGGATCATCGGCGTTGTGATAGTGCAGCGCAGCTGCGATTCCCTCTTGCAGATGGTCTCTGGGCAGGCCGTACTCCAGGGTGCCGAGCAGCGGCTTCACCAGCCGATCCCCTGCCGCCAGTTTGCGCAGCGGCTGACGGCCGACCCGGTCAATTTCGTCCACCAGATAGGGGTTGGCGAAGCGGGCCAGGATCTTCTCTATGTAGGCGGCGTGCAGACGCGGATCGAAGCCGTAGCGTTTCACCAGCACGGCTCCGCTCTCCTCCATGGCGCGGCGCACCTTGCTGCGGATCACCGGATCCTCGATCGCCTCACGAATGGTGCGGTAGCCCCGCAACTTGCCGAGGTAAGCGGTGACGATATGGCCCGTGTTGAGGGTGAACAGCTTGCGCTCGACGAAGGCCATCAGGTTGTCGGTGGGCTCCATGCCCGCCACCTGGGGTAGTTCGCCCTTGAACTGGGTCTGGTCGACGATCCACTCGCTGAAGCTCTCCACCGTCACTTCCAGCGGATCGTCGTTGGCCGCGGCAGGCGGCACTATGCGATCCACCGCCGAGTCGACGAAGCCGACGCAGGATTCGAGCGTGGCATGATACGCGACCGGCAGGTACTTGAGTACCTCCTGCTTGAGGTGGCTGGTGCCGCGCACCATGTTCTCGCAGGCGATGACGTTGAGCGGGCTCAGGTTGCCGGCATCGAAGCGGGCCTGAAGCCCCTTGGCCAGGGTGCTGGCAATCTTGTCCAGAATGTTGGGGCCGACCGCCGTGGTGACCAGATCGGCGGTGATGATACGGGCTATCACCTCGTGTCCGGCGGAGCTGACCGCCGCCACGTTGCGTACCACGTCCAGCTTCTGATCCGCCCCCACCACGTGCACCTTGTACTCCTGACGGTGGTTGAGCTGATCGATCAGGGTCTCGTTGACGTCGGCGAAGGTGACCTGATGGCTGGCGTCGGCCAGCAATTTCCCGATGAAGCCACGACCGATATTGCCGGCACCAAAATGCAATGTTTTCATGATATTAACCTCTACAACCAAAGACGATGAAGGATGATTACGCAGCCTGTTCGGCACCCAGCAGATCCAGAAATTCCTGGGGATCCGTGGTGCTGGCCAGCCGGTCGATGAGACCGGGTTCATCCAGTGCATTGGTCAGGCGGGTTATTACCTGCATGTGTTCGTCGTTGCGGGCGGCGATGCCGATCACCAGTCGTGCCACCTCGTCAGCCGCCTCGCCAAAGGCGACACCGGCCGGATACTGGCAGATGACGATGCCGGTACGCTTCACAAACTCCTTGGCGGCTATGGTGCCGTGGGGCACGGCGATGGACTCGCCGAGGTAGGTGGAGACCAGCTGCTCGCGCTCCAGCATGGCGTTGACGTAATCCGGTGCCACATAGCCCCGTTCCGCCAGCAGTCTGCCAGCGGTCAGGATGGCGGCCTCCTTGTTGTCGGCCTTGAGCCCCAGATGCACGTCGTGACGGCTCAGGGTGAACACTTCAGCCGCTTGAAGTTCGTAGTTGTCGTCGTTGGCCGCGACCAGCAGTTGCGGGTTGGCCACGTCATCGTTGGCCGCCAGTGTCAGGTTCTGCACCAGCTCCTGATAGAGGCCGTTGTCGAGGAAGTTGGTGAGCGAGATATGGTGAGCGTTCGGCGCATGACGACGTGCCCGTTCGGTCAGATCCTTGTGGGTGATGACCCAATCCACCTGATCGTCGAGCTGATCGATGGCGCGGTTGGTGACGCTGATGTCGAGCCCGGCGGCCTGCACACGTTTGCGCAGCATGCCGGCACCCATGGCGCTGGATCCCATGCCCGCATCGCAGGCGACCACGATATTGCGCACCGCCATCAGTTCGCCGCCCGGCTTCTTGGCCGCTGCGGTTTCGGGCTTGCCGCCCTTCATGGCTTTCATCTTGCGGGTGGCTTCACCCAGGGCGTCGGCCTCGTCGGCTTCCGGCTGCTGGGCGCGAACGAATACGGCTGCGACCAGGAAGGAGACCAGGGTCGAGCTGATGATGGAGAGGGCAACCCCGATCAGGGAGGCTTTCGGCGTCATCAAGAGCACGGCGAAGATGGAACCCGGTGAGGCAGGGGAAACCAGACCAGCGTTGAACAGAGTCAGGGTGAAGACCCCTGTCATGCCACCGGCGATCACCGCCAGAATGAGGCGCGGGTTCATCAGCACATACGGGAAGTAGATCTCGTGGATGCCGCCGAAGAAGTGAATGATGGAGGCGCCAGCCGCGGACTGCTTGGCGGCGCCACGGCCGAATACCATGTAGGCCAGCAGCACGCCCATGCCCGGGCCCGGGTTCGCTTCGATCAGGAAGAAGATGGAGCGGCCCTGTTCGGTCGCCTGCTGGATCCCCAGCGGCGAGAAGATGCCGTGGTTGATGGCGTTGTTGAGGAACAGGATCTTGGCCGGTTCAACGAAGATGGAGGTGAGCGGCAACATGTGGTTTTCCACCAGGAAGCCGACGCCACCCGCCAGTACGCCGGAGAGCACCTTGACGAAGGGACCGATCACGAAGAAGGCGAGGATAGCCAGCAACATGCCGATGAGACCGGCGGAGAAGTTGTTGACCAGCATCTCGAAGCCGCTCTTGACGCGCCCTTCCATCACTTTGTCGAAGCGCTTGATGGCCCAGCCACCCAGCGGACCGACCATCATGGCACCCATGAACATGGGGATGTCGGTACCGACGATCACGCCCATGGTGGTGATGGCACCGACCACGCCGCCCCGCTCACCGCCCATCAGCTTGCCGCCTGTATAGCCAATCAGCAGCGGCAGCAGATAGGTGATCATGGGGCCGACCAGCTTGGCCAAGGTTTCGCTTGGCAGCCAGCCGGTGGGAATGAAGAGAGCGGTAATAAAGCCCCAGGCGATGAAAGCGCCTATGTTGGGCATGACCATATTGGACAGGAAGCGTCCAAAATTCTGTATCTTGACTTTGGTATCCGGTGATAACATGTCGGGACCCCGTTTTAAGCCTGTTTGATTAAAAGTGGTAGTCGGGATGACGGGTTTTGCCGAACCCCCATCCCAGTCGTCTAAGCAACTTCAATCTACCAGCTTGTGATCAAATTAGGCTGAAAACGGGGTGTCTTGTGACGTACCTCTCAAATACCCAGCCATACCCCCTCCCTAAGTAGTGACCCTGATCACATTCAAGCTCTGTAGTTTGGCTACATTTCGATCTTTCTTGCCGCCACCACCTATTTAATGTGATTTGAGTCACCTTTTGTGGTTTGCGCAAACCCGTTGTCAATGTGATGGCTGTCACGAATACTTGATTTGTATTCAAACGGGTCAGTGTGTGAGATGCAAAATCCGAGAGGGATAACGATGGATAGGTAGTATTTTCTCATTAATCACCAATGAGTCAGTAGGTTTGTAACCCACTTTCAGTTTTTCATGATTGGCATTCAACCGCACAAGCGGCGCATTACTCCCTCCAGTGGTCCTCTGGCGAAGCGCAGGTTCCACAGATTGGCGAACAACAGGGCCGCCAGGGCGAAGAGGGTGGCGGCCAGTACCACTTCGGGCAGATCTTGCCCCTGCAGCCAGCCCAGCCCCTCCAGCACGCCCATGCCGAGCATGATATGGGCGATATAGAGTGTCAGGGTCTGCCGACCAACTGGCAGCCAGACTCGCCACCAGCGAGCAGTGGGCAGGGTGCGGCCGAGCCAGAGGCAGAGCGCGATCAGGGTGCTGGCCGCCCCCATGCCAAACAGCAGGTAGAGCGGTGCCGGAGGTATGGGTTGGGTCGCCAGCAGCGGCGCCAGCTCTGGGCTCGGCAAGAGGGTCGACAACCAGAGCGACAACCCCCTGGCCAACACCATGGCACTCACCCCACCGGCCAGCAGCCATCTCTGTACGCTCGCGTTCTCGAGGGCCTGACGACTCAGCCAGAGGCCGTAGAGCAGAAAGCCCAGCCAGGGCACCACAGGGTGCCAGCCATTGAACAGCAGATTGCGGACGAAGCCGTTCAGGGTCCAGAACTCGGGGTAGCTGAAGCTGTGCCACTGCCAACCCTGATCGTAATTGAAGTGAAACAGCAGGATGACGAATCCCGCTGCCAGCAGGGGGATCAGGGAGAGCAGCCAGAGGGAGGGTAACCGCAGGCAGCAAGCCCCCAGCAGGAAATAAACGGCGTAGTAGTGGATGATGTCGGCTGGAAACACCAGATAGTTGAGCAGTCCCAGGATCAGCAGAAACAGGGCCCGCTTGGCGGTGTGCTGCATGGCTGTCGGCCAGCTCAGCTTGCGGCTCGAGAGACCGAGACCTATGCCGGCCAGCACCACGAAGCTGGCGGCAGAACGACCCTCCAGCGCATCCAGCAGGGCTTTGAGCCAGTCAGGCCCGCCTGTCAGCACACCCATGGCGATGCGAAAGTTCACCAGCACCATGCCGAGCAGGGCCATGGCGCGGGCCAGATCCAGCCCTTCCAGTCTATTGGATGACGATGTCATGATCGGCTTGCCTAGCAGGAGATGAAACCATGGCTCAGTTGGCCGGCCCCAGCAGCAGGTCCAGCAGTTGTGGCAGTCGTTGCGCCGCTGAGGGCTGATCCGGATGGAGGACAAGTGCATCGCGCAGTGCCTGCCCTTCCAGCCCGTCCAGCAGCAGTTGGGCGGTGAGATCGGGGTCCAGTCTTGCCTCCAGAAATCCCTCCTGCTGTCCCCGCCGTACCGTATTGGCAAGGGCATCGCACAGCTGGCGCTGGTTGCTGGCGAAGGTGGCGGCCATCTCGGGGTGGCGGGTCAGCTCGGCCAGGATTTCGGTGCCGAGCAGTAGATTCTCCGGCGTCTGCGACCAGGCGAGATAGCCAGCGGCGAAGCGGGCCAGTGCCGCGCGGGCGGAGCCCTGATCCAGCTCATCCAGCAGGGGCTGCAACTCGGCGGCTTCCAGCGAGGCGATCAGCGCGATCAGCTCCTCTTTGCGGGCGAAGTGGTTATAGAGGTTGCCCAGACTCACCCCTGCGGCGGCGGCTATGTCGCGCATCCCTGTCTGGTGGAAGCCCCGCTCGATGAAGCAGCCGAGGGCTGCCTGGATGATCAGCTCCCGCCGCTGCTCCAGGCGGTTGTGATTGATGGACATGGTCGGCTTCCTCTCTGCTGGTCGACATTACGTGAGCGAACGTTCGTTCATTTTAGGTGTTCACCTTATCTCCGGTGTGAAAAAGAAGCAAGCCACAGTTAGCCAAGAGGAGGCATCTCCTTGGTCGGCATACTCCGGGGCAAACCATGCGTCCGCCGAGCGGTCAGTGAGGTTTCCGAATAACCCGGACCCAAAGCCGGTCAAGGCCAAGACAGGTAGAAGGTCATTGCACTCCTGGCCATCTTCTCGTCGGGCCAACCGCTCATCAGAGCGCTCGTCTGTAGGCTCAAGGGGGCTGAGGGCGGGGCATCGTCTTCCTGCCGGCCATGAACAAGGGGTATAAAAAAGCCCGCAGGGTTGCGGGCTTTTGCATCGAGCTGTAGAGGCTTGGCTTATTCCGCCTTGGGGGCTGCCTCGGCTGGTGTCTCAGTGCTGTCGGCTACCTTGTTCTCGGTTACGGCACTGTCGGCCACCGGGGCTTCCGGTGCCGGGCCTGGTACCAGCTCCACTGCCGGTTTGGCGATGAGGGAGCGAGTCTCTTCCACCGCTTCACTCAGCTTGACCTCGATAACCTGACCCAGTTCATAGACCACTTCGGTCTTGTCCAGGTAGACGCGGCCATTGTCCCAGTTGCACTCCAGTCGATCCTTGTTGTCCAGGATGTGACGGGCGGGCATGAAGACAACGGCGCCGTTTTCGCGCAGGCGCAGCTTGAGACCGGCGCGCATCACGTCGATGATCTCGGCGTTGAACACCTGATCGGTGCCGGCGGCAGCCTTGAGGTAACGGACATAGAGCCAGTCGCCGATGTCGCGTTCCACCATGCGGTGCAGGCGACGACAGGCGGTCAGGTGCTCGGTCAGTTCCTGGCTAGGACGATCGCCCGGGGTCTTGCCGGCGATGACGGCTTTGAGCAGGCGATGGTTGACCATGTCGCCGTATTTGCGGATCGGGGAGGTCCAGGTCGCGTAGGCATCCAGCCCCAGGCCGTAGTGGGCACCCGGTTCGGAGGACATCAGCGCATAGCTCTGGAAGCGGCGGATCTTGCCATCCAGCCAGCGGGTGTCCAGGTTGTCTATCCAGCGGCGCAGGGCGCAGAAGCCGGTCAGGCTGGCGATCTCGTCGCGCTCGAACGGGGCCTCGGCGCTTTTCAGCAGGTCGATGGCGCCGTCGAGGGACTCTTCATCGAACCCTGTGTGGACGTTGAAGATGCCGTAGCCGACGCTCTTGCCCAGCACGCGACCGGCGCAGATGTTGGCCGCGATCATCGACTCTTCGATCATGCGGTTGGCGATGCGGCGCGGTTCCACGTGAATGGCCAGCACGGCGCCGTTCTCCCCCAGCTCGAAGTCGTAGTCGGGTCTGTCCGGGAACACCAGGGCGTGCTCGGTACGCCACTTGATCCGCGCCTCCGTCATGGTCTTCATCAGCGGCAGCTGGGCCATCACGCCGGCGTCGATCTCGAGAGGTTTACCCTGTTCGGCCCAGTCGGAGACCTCGTCATAGTTGAGACGGGCATGGGAGATGATGCGGGCGGCGAAGAATTCGGTCTCCTCCAGCAGCAGGCCATCTTCGGCGATCAGCAGGCGGGCGCAGAGCGTGTTGCGCTCCTCGCCCTCTTTCAGGGAGCAGAGCTCGTCCGAGAGGGTGCGCGGTATCATGGGCACGTTGCGACCCGGCATGTAGACGGTGAAGGCGCGCTGGGCGGCTTCCTTGTCCAGCTCGCTGCCTTCGGCCACATAGGCGGTCGGGTCGGCGATGGCGACCAGCAGCTCCCAGCCGTTGTCCAGTTTGCGGATGGCCAGGGCGTCATCCATGTCCTTGGTCTTGGCGCCGTCAATGGTGAAGAAGGGGGTCGCGGTCAGGTCGGTACGTGGCAGCTCCTCTTCCTCGATCACCTTCCACTCCGGCAGATCCGCCGGTTCTATCTGGGCCAGGTTGTGGCGAGCCAGCACCACCCACCAGGGCACATTGTGGTCTTCCTGATCGGCGATCTTTTCGATGATCTCGGCAGAGAAGTTGCCATCACTCAGGGCGTGGCGCTTGAGGATCGCAACCACCCAGTCCCCTTCCTTGAAGGACGTCTCATCCAGACCCTTCTTGGTGCGGGCCTTGATGGCATCCTTGATGAGGGGGTGGTCCGGCACCACGTTGAGGCGGTCACGGAACATTTTGACGCGACCGACGAAACGGGTCACTGCCTGCTCCAGCAGGGCATCCGGTTCGGCCACTTCCTTCTCTTTTTCGGTACGGATCAGGGCGCTCACCCGGTCACCGTGCATCACCTTTTTCATGTAGGGGGGCGGCACGAAATAGCTGGTCTTCTCATCGACTTCCAGAAAGCCGAAGCCCCGGTCCGAGGCGCGGATCACACCCTCTTTCTTGGGGATGTTTTCGCGGATTTGTTGCTTGAGCTGGGCCAGCAGCGGATTGTCTTGGAACATAAGTGAGGAACCTGAAGTGGAAAAACTGGGTGGAGACCTGATGAAGGATCGCCCAGCACTATACGTTTTTACCCCTCCAAAGCCAAGGTGAATGGCCCCGTCAGCCCCTGTGCAGTGCGTTGCGCCCCTGATCGATCAGGCGCTGGGAGATCTGTTTGTGCAACCCGCGCTCCAGTACCCAGCGGTGCCAGTAGAGGCGCTCGACCAGGTGATGCTGCGGGCTGAGATCGAGCAGGCTGCCCTGGGCCAGCTGCTGGCGGATCTGCAGTTCGGGGATGAGGCAATAGGCGAGCCCCTGCTCGGCCATGGCGACGAAGGCTTCCGACGAGCGCACCGTGTGGCAGGGATAGCCGCCGGGTTCCAGCCCGAAGTGGCGCGCCATGAAGCTCACATGCATGTCGTCGCGCTGATCGAAGGCCACCGCCGGTGCCTTTGCCAGTGCCGCCGGGGTGAGCCCGGCGGGAAAGTGACGGGCGACGAAGGCGGGGCTGGCGGTGAGCAGGTAGCGCATCTCGCCGAGCTCGTCCACGCAGCAGCCCGCCAGTGGCTGGCCGTGCAGGCTGACGGCACCGAAGGCCTGACCCTCGCGCACCCGATCCAGGGTGCGGCATTCGTCATCCACCAGCAGGTTCAGCTCTATGGGGTGCTGCTCCAGCAGAGGTGCGAGGGCGGGCAGGAACCAGGTTGCCAGGCTGTCGGCGTTGACTGCTATGCTGACCCGGATCGGGGCCTGTGGTTCGTCGGGCGCGATCTCGCCGGCCAGCTCCAGTTCCAGCTGGCGCACCTGGCGGTAGTGGGCTAGCAGCTTTTGGCCAAGGGGGGTCGCCTGCAGTGGCTGGCTGCGAATGAGCAGCGGCTCGGCAAACTGCTGTTCCAGCTGCTTGATGCGCTGTGAGATGGCGGACTGGGTGATGTGCAGGCGCTGGGCGGCGCGCTCGAAGTTCTGCTCCTGCATCACGGCATCCAGCGCCAGCAGCAGCTTGTAGTCCAACGCCTTCATCAGCATTCCTTATCAGAGAGAATATTGAGAAGAGATGCTACTGGAGTGACGGCAGGACGACAACGAAACTCTGACCGGATCGCCGAGAGGCACGGCTGGCGTGGTGTGCGGGGTGAAAGCGGGTTTGTCACTGCGAGATGTGACAGTGGTGGTCAAAAGGTATTCAGGAGATACTCTTTTGCGTCCGTTTTTGCATGGGGTGGAAACGGGCCATAGCGAGAACTTTTAATCCCGGGCCTTATCCCGGGATTTTTTTATGTGGCGTTTACTCGGTGACCAGTTCCCTGGCATCGGCATACTCGCCCTGCATGGGGTGGCCGACGGCACGGGCGAAACGTTCATCCAGATGAAAGCGGATTCCGACCCCGCGCACGGCGCCCAGATCCACGGCCTGACGGTGACCTAGTCGCTCTATGGGCAGGCCGAGACGGCGGAAGATACGCTCCACCGGCAGGCTGACCACGGCGACCAGTTCCCGGATCCCCTTCGCCCTGGCGAAGGCATAAACCTCGCGGAAGATGACGCAGGTCAGCTCGCTCACCCCGTTGCCCATGCGCGGCGCCCGGTTGGCGTCGATGGCGAGGCGAGTCAGTTCCCACACATCGCTGCTGCGTGGTGCCATCTCCCCGGCGAGAGCGGTGGGGAATATGCTGGGCAGCATGTAATCCTGGGCGCAGCTGAGCAGACGGATGCAGCCGCACAGGCCTTCTTCGTCCTCGATCAGCACCCAATGGGTGTCCGGGGTGTCGAAGCTGTCCTGCTCCAGACCACGGTGAGACTCCACATCCCAGCCGAGACGATCGGAGAAGACGCGATTACGGAAGCGATAAAGCTCGTTTTCTACCTCCCATCTGGGGTGTTCTTTTAATTTTCCTTTGAAAACAAGCATTCAGATGTCTCCATTTCAGTGTTCGGCGCTATAATCGAGGCCCTGGCCAGGGGGGCTAGCATATGAAACAAGACCAACTGCTTGAGTACCTCGAACATTTCACTTCGGTAACAGACGGGGATCGTTTGGCCGAGTTGATCGGTCGATTCACGCTCGGTATGGGCTATGACTACTACCGGTTCGCACTGATCATTCCCATGTCGATGCAAAGGCCCAAGGTGGTGCTGTTCAATCAGTGCCCTGACTCCTGGGTGCAGGCCTATACGGCCAACCATATGCTGGCCTGTGATCCCATCATCCAGCTGGCCCGCAAGCAGACCTTGCCCATTTATTGGAACCGACTGGATGAACGGGCGCGTTTTCTGCAAGAGGGCAGTCTGGATGTGATGGGGTTGGCGGCGGAGTTCGGGCTGCGAAACGGTATTTCGTTTCCGCTGCACGGTGCGGCGGGGGAAAACGGCATACTGTCGTTCATCACTGCCGAGCGGGCGTCAAGCGATCTGCTGCTGGAGTCCTCGCCCATCCTCTCCTGGATGTCCAACTACATCTTCGAGGCGGCGATCCGGATTGTGCGGGTCAGTCTGCGGGAAGATGACCCTCAGGAGGCCCTGACTGACCGTGAGACCGAATGCCTGTTCTGGGCCAGCGAAGGGAAAACGTCGGGTGAAATTGCCTGCATCCTGGGGATCACGGAACGTACCGTGAACTACCACCTCAATCAGGTCACCCGTAAAACGGGGTCGATGAATCGCTACCAGGCCATCGCCAAGGGGGTGAGCAGTGGCATTTTGCTGCCCAATCTGGAGCAGGTCGTTGTCACCAACTTCCCCAAGCTGATGCAATAAAACCCAATGATTCTCGGGGCAGAGCGACAGGCTCACAATTGTCAGATCATGCAATTGACAGTTGGTGCTGGATGGAATTCATCCCTGCCCTCAGGATCCCGCTTTATTAGAGAAATGAATCACTCAGCAGATTAATGAATTTCTCTGAACACCCCACCGCCCTTTATAGTGCCGTCCACTCACTCTTCTGGACGGTTTATCCATGTTCGCGACCACTCTGCAAGGCTTCACCCTTGGCCTTGCCATGATTATTCCCATTGGTGCCCAGAACGCTTTCGTGCTGAGCCGGGGCATACATCGCAATCACCATCTGCTGGCTGCGACGCTCTGCTGTCTGTGTGATCTCATCCTGATCGGGATTGGGGTATTCGGCGGGGCCAACCTGCTGGCAGCCAGTCCCATCGGGCTGGCACTGCTGACCTGGGGTGGTGTGCTGTTTCTTTGCTGGTTCGGCATGCGCTCCCTGCGCAGTGCCTGGCAAGGGCAGGGGGCTGCGCTGGTGGATTCACCCCGGTTGATGGGGGTCAAGAGCGTGCTGGCCATGACGCTCGGGGTGACCCTGCTCAATCCTCACGTCTATCTGGATACCCTGATGCTGCTCGGCTCCTTTGGCAGCCAGTTTGCCGAACCGTTGCGCCCGGCCTTTGCGGCAGGGGCCATGCTGGCTTCCCTGGTCTGGTTCTACAGTCTGGCCTTTGGTGCGGCCGCGCTCTCGCCCTGGCTTGCACGGGGCCGGGTGCAGCAAGCTATTGATACTATTGTTGGTTTAATCATGTTGGGACTGGCATTACAACTGGCGAGCGGGGCCTTGCTGGCCTCATAAGGCTATTTTTGTGCCACACCTCATAAAAATTAATCCTGGCTTCATGCCATGACATATTCGTCTGTTAAATTCCCGTCGCTGGTAAAGCGACACTCATAATAAAAGGGAAAAACAGTGAATAAAACCATGAAGCTGGGTGCTATTGCAGCCATAGTGCTGTTGTCTGCCTGTAGCAATGAAAACGACAGCAAGACGCAACCGGGCGCTGTGGCCCTGCGTCTGATCCAGACCTCCGATATCCACTCCAACGTGCTGGGATACGATTACTACCAGAACAAGGAAGATCGCAAGTTTGGCCTCTCCCGTACCGCCTTGCTGATCCGTGCGGCGCGCTCGGAAAACCCCAACAACCTGCTGCTCGACAACGGTGACCTGCTCCAGGGCACGCCGCTGGCGGATTACATCTTCGAGCAATCGGGCGCCGGTTACCTCGACAAGCAGGCCCACCCCGTGTTCAAGGCCATGAACGAGCTGGGTTATGACGCCGGAAACCTGGGCAACCACGAATTCAACTACGGGCTGGATTACCTCACCAAGACACTGCAGGGTGCCAAGTTCCCCTATGTGAACGCCAACGTGTTCGAGGCGGGCGCCTTCAAGCGCGATGCAAAGGGGCAAATAGACTGGAGTGGCAACAAGTTCACCCCTTACCTGCTGCTGGAGCGCAAGGTGAAGGATGACAAGGGGCAGGAGCAGACCGTCAAGGTGGGCATATTGGGGCTGACCCCACCGCAGGTGCTGCAGTGGGACAAGCGTCATCTGGAAGGCAAGGTGGTGGTGGCCGACATGGTCGAGACCGCCAACCACTATGTGCCCGAGTTGCGTGCCAAGGGCGCCGACATAGTGGTCGTGGTTGCCCACACCGGCATCAACGCCAGCAGCTACGAAGCCATGATGGAGAACTCCGCCTGGCACCTGGCCAAGGTAAAAGGGGTGGATGCCCTTATGCTGGGGCATGCCCACAAGAACTTCCCCGGTGATTTCCCGGATCTGCCGGAGGTGGACAACCAGGCCGGCACCCTGAGCGGCGTGCCGACCGTGATGCCAGGCTATTGGGGCAACCATCTGGGCATCATAGACCTCACCCTGGAGCAGGTTGAGGGCAAGTGGCAGGTGAAGCAAAGCCAGGCCAGCCTGCGCAAGATCGATTCCAGCGAAGGCAGCGCCGTGGATCAGCGGGTCGTCGATCTGGTGCAGGCGGATCACGATGCCACCAACCAGTGGCTTGATGAACCGCTCGGCAAGATCACCTCCTCCATCCACAGCTTCTTCGCTCTGGTACAGGACGACCCTTCGGTGCAACTGGTGAGCGATGCCCAGCGCCGCTATGCCGAACAGCTGCAACAAGACGGTCTACTCAGGGAGTCCTACCCCATTTTGTCGGTAGCGGCCCCCTTCCGTGGCGGTCGCAACGGCATCAATGACTTCACCTATGTGGCCCAGGGCGACATCTCCCTGCGCAACGTCTCCGACCTCTATATCTATCCGAACACCTTGCAGGTGGTCGAAGTGAACGGGGCTACCGTCAAGGAGTGGCTGGAGATGAGCGCCGGCCAGTTCAACCAGATCGATACCGGCAAGACAGAGGTGCAGTGGCTGGTGAACGAGAAGTTCCCCACCTACAACTTCGATGTGATCGATGGCGTGAACTATGAAGTGGATATCACCCAGCCGGCCCGGTACAACAAGGAAGGGGACAAGGTCAGCAACGGCCAGCGCATCAGTGCGCTCACCTTCAACGGCCAGCCCATTGACCCGGTCCAGAAGTTCTACGTGGTGACCAACAACTACCGCGCCAGCGGTGGCGGTCACTTCCCGGGCATAGACGGCAGCAACATAGTGCATGAAGATCCCTCCGAGACGCGGGAGATCATTGCCCAGTACCTGAAGGCACAGTCTGCCGACAACCCGGGTGGTTTCAGCCCGGCGGCCAACAACAACTGGCACATGAAGGCCCTGCCCGCCAACGTGGACGTGCGGCTCTACTCTTCTCCCCGCAAGGAGGCCAAACAACTGGCTGGCGCGGATCTGGAGTACAAGTCCACCCTGCCGATGGACGATGCCAAGCATCCGGGCTACGCCATCTTCCGCCTGATCCGTCAGTAACCCTGGCTGGAAAACACGATAAAAAAAGCCCTCGCAGTGCGAGGGCTTTTTCGTGGGCGTTTGGTGGTTGGTACTTAGTTCACCACGGCCACGTTGATGCTGCCGTTGCCCTGGGTCATGCGTACCCGGGCGCCAGGTACGAAGGTGGGGCTGGCTTTTTGCACCACTACGATGGATTCGCCGTTCTCTTTCTTGATCTCGAGCTCGACGCCGTCAACCTGATTGAGCTTGTCGCCGGCAGCTTTACCGGCTGCGGCACCTGCGATGGCACCACCGGCGGCGGCGATATCGCTGCCCCGGCCACCACCAATGGTGCTGCCGAGCAGGCCACCGACCACGGCGCCGCCTATGGTGCCGACCAGAGAGTTCTCATCGGCCTGGATCTTGACCGGGCGGGTGGAGAGTATGGTGCCGTAGCTCACTGTCTGGACTTGCTTGGCACGATCCTTGGTGTAGACATCGCCGGAGTAGACATCGCTGTTGGCACAGCCGCTGAGGGTGGTGGCAGTGGTGGCGGCCAACAAGGCGATAAGGGTCATACGTTTCAACATGATGGGCCTCCTGGGCAAGCATCTAATCTGGTTAATTCGGTCAGTGAGTGCAACTTTACGCCAACCGGATTGAGCATGAAACCAGCAAAGTGTAACCAATTATGAGGCTTACTGGCGGGAGGCGACGCCTGCAGCGGGATTAGCCGAGGCTTTTTTCCAGCAGCAGGCGATCTTCACCCGGACCGAAATAGTCGCGCTCCTCGGCAACTTGCTGATAACCGAGTCGAAAGTAGAGGCGTTTGGCCGGATTGGCCGGATCCACCGTCAGTCTGACCCGTTCGACCAGCACCTGGGCCAGTGCCTGCTCCAGCTGCAGCATCATGCGCTCGGCGAGACCGAAGCCGCGCGCCTCGGGCAACACAGCCAGGGAGAGCAGCCAGCCTTGCGACCTATCCTGTCCCAATCCACCCAGGGCATAGCCAAGCAGCTTGCCATCCAGTTCGGCCACCAGCAGCAGCTCGGGCCAGAGATCCATGGCCTGGCGAAAGAAGAAGCCTGGATAGACATCCTCCCCGAAGACGTTGACGTCTATCTGCCAGATGGCGTGCATGTCGGCGTGGGTGGCCACTCTCAAAACGGGGGGCTGATGCATCCGGGCTCCTGTCATTGCGTGCGTGCTGCCGTGCGGCAGTCAAAGGAGTCACAGGTTAGTGGGCCATCCTGGCTGATGCAAGCGTACCTGATGATGTCGGGCACGCGTGGTCGCAGGTCTGTGTCAGGGCGGCAGGGGCCGGCTGTTGGGCAATCTGGGGGCCTTGCGGCGGCTGCCCAGCAGATGGCACAGGGCAAGCCAGGGATGACGCCACAGTATGCGCGGGCCGCTCCATTTCATGATCTGCTGGATCTGCTTGCGCATGGCGGGGGCATAGCAGTGGATTTGGCAGTTGGCGCAGGTCGGTTTGTGGCCGTGACCATAGCGGCAGCGCCGCAGTCGCTGGTGGGCGAAGGCTTGCAACTGCTGGCAGTGCCGACAGGCGGGATCCTGATGGTGGTGGTGGCAGTAGAGGCGGATCATGGCGCTGACCGTTTGCTGCTCCCGCTTGAGCCTGGGGTGCTCGGATGCCTTGCTGGCACGAGTGCTGTGCATTGAGTCGGGATCATGGGGTTTCATGGCGGTCATTGTCCTGACCTGAGGGGACTGGGTGTTGATACAGGTCAAGACGGGAGGCAAAAAACAGGGCCCGCAGGCCCTGTGTCATCAGATGAGGCTGGTTGCTTGTTCCAGCCAGAGGAGATCCTCGCCCTCCAGTAGGGGGCTCAGGCGGCGGAACACCTCGACATGGTATTCGTTGATCCAGCGGAACTCGGCCGGGCTCAGCAGGCTGCGATCGATGAGGCGGGTATCGAACGGCACATAAGTCAGGCGCTCGAAGCCCAGCATCGCCAGTTCGCCCATCTGTTCCTGTTCGGTCACGACCACCAGGTTTTCGCAGCGGATGCCGAACGCATCTTCCCGGTAGTAACCCGGTTCGTTGGAGAGCACCATGCCCGGTTGCAGCGCCACTAGGCTTCCCTTGGGCGCGATGCGCTGGGGGCCTTCGTGCACGCTCAGGAAGTGACCGACACCGTGGCCTGTGCCGTGGTCATAGTTGTAACCCGCCTGCCACAGCGGCATGCGGGCCAGCACGTCGAGCTGGATGCCGGCGGTACCGCGCGGGAAGCGGGCCTGATCCAGCGCGATATGGCCCTGCAGCACCCGGGTAAACATGGCCTTGTGCTCGTCAGTCACCTCACCCACCTTGACAGTGCGGGTGATGTCAGTGGTGCCGTCCAGATACTGGGCACCGGAATCCACCAGATAGATGCTGTCCTGACCGAAGGGGCGCGGTGTGCCGTTGGTGTGACGGTAATGACACATGGCGGCGTTGGGCCCCAGCGCCGAAATGGTGTCAAAGCTCGGCTCGACGTAGTGTTCCTGCTCGTGACGGAAGGCTTCCAGCTGATCGGCCAGCGTGCCTTCATCCACCCCCTCGAATCCGCCGGAGGCGATCAGCCGATCCAGCCAGGCGAGGAAACGGGTAACGGCGACGCCGTCGCGCAGGTGGGCGCGCTGCATACCGGCCAGCTCCACCGGGTTCTTGCACGCCTTCGGCAGCATGGTCGGATCCTGACCGGCCACCAGGATGGCGCCTGCCTCTTCCATGATGAGCTGGGTCCAGGCGTTGGCCGTGTTGGGGTCGGCCAGTACTCTTTGCTGGTTTTCACCAATGCGTTGCAGCACATCACCCAGCTTGTCGATGGGGTAGACGGAGACATCCTGTCCCACATGTCTGGAGAAGGCGATGCAGTCAATCTTGTCGGTGTCGACGAAGAAATCCATGCTGGTGTTGGCGTAGAGCACCGCAAAACCCAGCACTACCGGCAGACGCTCCACGTCACGGCCACGCAGGTTGAGCAGCCAGTTGATGGGCTCGGCCTGGGTCAGCAGTACGGCATCCAGCCCGCGCTTGCGCAGGTCTGTGGCCAGCAGTTCGCGCTTGGCCTGGCTCGACTGGCCTGCCAGCTCTTCGCTGTAGAGAATGACCGGGGTTTTGGTCGGCGCGGGGCGATCGCTCCAGTGCAGGTCGATGGGGTTCTCATCGACCCGTACCAGCTCGATGCCACGCTCGGTCAGCAGGGCCTTGGCGTGTTGATACCAGGCCAGGCTGTGCAGGCGGGCGTCAAAGCCGACCCGGGAACCGGACGGCAGTTGTTCAGCTAGCCACTGCACATGGGGATCTTCGTTCAGATGAAGAAACTCGAATAGCTCGGCCGGTGCCTGCATGCGGGCCTGCACCGTGTAACGACCGTCGATGAACAGGGCCGCCCGCTGCGCCATTATGATGGCGAGCCCGGCGGAGCCGTTGAAACCCGTGATCCAGTCCAGACGCTCTGCGTAGGCGGGAATGTATTCGCCCAGGTGCTCGTCATCGTGGGGGACTATGAAGGCGTCCAGCTCTTGAATGGCCAGAGCGGCCCTGACCTGGGCGACGCGGGTTTCAATAATCTCGAAATGATTCATGTCGTTAATGCCAGATTGTAGTGATGTGAGTGTTCAGTGGTTGTGGCCGCTGTCCAGGATCCGTTTGATCGACTGGCCAGCCGCCTCGATATGTTGTTTGAGCAGCACCACAGCCTCGTGTTTGCGGCGGGCGCGACACAGCGCCAGCAACTGGGCGTGCTCACGTTCGGCCTTGTCCACTCCGTCGCTGGCAAACAGCAGCTCGAAGCGTACATAGCGGTCACAGCTCAGATTGATCTGGGCAATCAGCTCCAGCGCCTGGGGGCGACCGGCAGCCTGATAGAGGGTGGCGTGAAAACTGTGGTTCAACTCTGCCCAGTGTTCGATCTGGGTGCCTGACTCGAGCGCCTGATCAAACTGGGCCAGGATGGCCTCTGCCTTGGCAAAGGTCTCCTCCGTCATCAGGTCGACGGCGTGAAACAGGGTATCGGCTTCCAGCAGGGCTCGCAAATAAAAGAGCTCCTCGATGGCCGAGGCGTCCAGCATGGTGACCACGGCGCCGCGGTGGGCCTCGAATTTCACCAGTCCCTGGGCCTCCAGTTGCATCAGGGCTTCCCGCACCGGAATGCGGCTCACCGCCAGCTCCTTGGCGATGGCATCCTGACGAAGAGGGGCGCCGGCGGCAAACTCCCCACGCAGGATCCGGCCGCGGAGGTTCTCCATCACCATCTGGGTTCGGGTCTTGTAGGGTGGGGTCATGGTCGGGTCACAGGGGAATCGTTACAAAATTGTATATTGTATAAAGTTGGGCTGAATCTAACGCGCAACCGCCCACAAGGCAAGGTTTGGCGGGGATCAAACGCCACCATCTGGTTAAAAAAATACCGGTCAGCAGGGCTGACCGGTATTGGAGTTTGCAAGAAGACGGGGGCTGGCGTTACAGCTGCGGACCTGCCGCGACCAGGCGCTTGCCCTCTTCGTTGTCGGTGAAGCGCTCGAAGTTCTTGATGAAGCGCTGGGCCAGATCCTCTGCCTTGGCATCCCACTCGGCCTTGTCGGCATAAGTGTCACGCGGGTCGAGGATCGCCGGGTTCACGTCGTGCAGTGCGGTCGGCACTTCCAGATTGAAGACCGGCAGTATCTTGGTCTCGGCTTTCTCGATGGAACCGTCCAGGATGGCGTCAATGATGGCGCGGGTATCCTTGATGGAGATGCGCTTGCCGGTGCCATTCCAGCCGGTGTTGACCAGATAGGCTTCCGCGCCGGCCGCTTCCATCCGCTTCACCAGCTCCTGACCGTACTTGGTCGGATGCAGGCTGAGGAAGGCCGCACCGAAGCAGGAGGAGAAGGTCGGAGTCGGCTCTGTGATGCCGCGCTCGGTACCGGCCAGTTTGGCGGTGAAGCCAGACAGGAAGTGGTACTTGGTCTGCTCCTTGGTCAGCTTGGAAACCGGGGGCAGCACGCCGAAGGCATCGGCAGTCAGGAAGATCACCTTGTTGGCATGACCCGCCTTGGAGACCGGCTTGACGATGTTCTCGATGTGATAGATGGGGTAGGAGACACGGGTGTTCTCGGTCTTGGAGCCATCATCGAAGTCGATGGTGCCATCGGCGGCAACGGTCACGTTTTCCAGCAGCGCATCGCGACGGATGGCGTTGAAGATGTCCGGCTCGGCTTCTTTGGAGAGCTTGATGGTCTTGGCGTAGCAGCCCCCTTCGAAGTTGAACACGCCGTCATCGTCCCAGCCGTGCTCGTCATCGCCGATCAGCTGACGCTTGGGATCGGTGGAGAGGGTGGTCTTGCCGGTGCCGGAGAGGCCGAAGAAGATGGCCACGTCGCCGTCCTGACCCACGTTGGCGGAGCAGTGCATGGAGGCAATACCGCGCAGGGGCAGGAAGTAGTTCATCATGGAGAACATCCCTTTCTTCATCTCGCCACCGTACCAGGTGCCGCCGATGAGCTGGATCTTCTCGGTGAGGTTGAAGGCAACGAAGTTCTCGGAGTTGAGACCCTGTTCCTTCCAGTTCGGGTTGGTGCATTTGGCACCGTTCATCACCACGAAGTCAGGTTTGAAGGCTTTCAGCTCTTCATCGCTCGGGCGAATGAACATGTTCTTGACGAAGTGAGCCTGCCAGGCCACCTCTGTGATGACGCGCACGGCCAGACGGGTATCCGGGTTGGCACCGCAGAAGCCATCGACCACAAACAGGCGCTTGCCGGAGAGCTGTTTGGTCACTAGGGATTTCAGATGTGACCACACTTCCGGGGTAATGGCTTTGTTATCGTTTTTACCCTGGTCAGACCACCACACAGTATTCTGGGTGGTGGCGTCTTTGACGATATATTTATCTTTCGGGGAGCGGCCTGTAAAGATACCGGTGTTGACGTTAACGGCGCCCAGTTCAGTCACTACACCGCGCTCGAACCCTTCCAGGTCAGAACGTGTCTCTTCTGCGAAAAGCTGGTCGTAAGAGGGGTTGCGAACGATTTCTTGGCTGTTTTTGATGCCGTACTGGTCCAGTTCTAATTGTTGGGCCAGGGTGGGTTCTGCCACGATTGTCATTGTATTCTCCTGGGTTCAGAGGTTGGTAGGGTTCTATCTGGCATTCATCCTATCACTTAGGTGGTAGAGTTTAGCGATCGCCATCAAACTTTATAAAATAGGGTATTTTTTTGTTATTTAAGTTAAAGGCGGGTTTTGCCCGCCTTCAATTAGTGTAACTTGTTTGCATCATTATCGGGAGCCCTGCTGAACAGGGTTTCGACGTCGATCCCATCAAATCGGTACTGGGCGCCGCAATAATCACAGTGCATGTCGATCTTGCCGAGCTCCTGCACCATCTCCAAGACTTCTTCCTTTTCTATCTGCAGCAGGGCCCCTTCACAGCGTGCGCGGGAGCAGGTGCAACGGAACTCGACTGCCTGGGGATCGAACACACGCACCTTGTCCTGGTGATAGAGGCGGTAGAGGATCTCTTCCGCTTCCAGCCCGAACAGCTCTTCATCCTTGATGGTGGCGGTGAGCTGGGTCAGGTGATCGAAATCTGCGCTATGATCCTCGCTCTGGGCGGGCAGTGCCTGCAGCAATATGCCGGCGGCGCGCGGTTCACCCTGGTGGTAGCCGGTACGGATCCACAGCTTGGTGGCCAGCTGTTCGGATTGGGCGAAGTAGTGCTCCAGGCAACCCGCCAGGGTATCGGCGTCCAGGGCAATGATGCCCTGATAGCGCTCGCCCTGCTCCGGAGTGATGGTGATGATCAGCTGGCCGTTGCCAATCAGGCTCTGCAGCTTGCCATCGCTCGGCAGCTCCCCTTCATAGCGGGCCACGCCGCGCAACTGCTGGTTGTTGTCACCGTTGATCACCGCCAGACGGACAGGGCCATCACCCTGCAATTGCACAGTGATGGAGCCTTCGAACTTGAGGGTGGCGGTCAGCAGGCTGGTGGCGACCAGCAGTTCACCCAACAATTTTTGCACCTGCACCGGATAACTCTGGGCTTCCACCACGTGGCGGTAGGTGTGATCCAGCTGGACCAGCTCACCCCGGACTTCGTACTCTTCAAACAGATAGCGATACAGGAGATCTTGGTTACTCATCATGCATTCCTGGGTTCTTAGGTGAGGTAAATAGATAAAAACAATAATAAACAGGTGGTTAGGAACTTATCTCGCCCCCTGTCGTCATAAAAGGGCCACGTTGGCGAGTCAGTATTGCTTGACCTTGATCAGCTGGCGCCGCTCCTGCTTGTCGGGGCGACGCTCGGGGCTCGGGGCAAACTGGCTGTTGAAGCGGCGCGCCTCGCTGTTCTCGGCCCGTTTTTTCAGGCTGGCTTCTGTCTCTTCATAGAGCAGCTGGGCCAGCGGGGCGGACTTGCGCTGTTCGCTCACTTGCAGTACCCGCACCTCCCGCTCGTCCTGGCCCTGCCAGACACGGATGAGGGCGCCGGCTTCAACGGCCTTGCCAGGTTTGCTGCGCTGGCCGTTATAGTGCACCTTGCCCCCTTCAATCTGATCGCGGGCCAGGCTGCGGGTCTTGTAAAAACGCGCGGCCCACAACCATTTGTCGAGGCGGACCTGGGTTGTGGTTTCTGCGGGATTCGGCATGAATCGACTCCGGGATGGTTGAAAGGGGAGCCTGATTATACCAGAGGCAGGCCTCGGGATAGAAACAGGGGGGCTGATGGTGTGACGGAATGTCAATTTTCACAGCTTGATACCATCCGGTCGGTTGTCTCTGGGTCCATTGCCGTACACAATAGCCAACCGATTTGGAAGCCAGAATATATTGATAAACATGACGCTACCGTTCAGGGATGACTTGTTGAGCTCCCTTCTGGCCCGTTGCAAAACCGTGCCGCTCTCCCGTTTCAGCCAGCCCCTGTTCTGGCTCTTGCTGCTGTTGCTGGCCCACCAGTGCGCCGGTCTTACCTGGCGTCTGCTGGATCTCGGTAGCCAGCAGAGCAGTCAGCCCTGGCAACCGGCCGTGGCAGGCAGTCAGGGTCAGGGCAAGGCCCGGCTCGATCTCGGCGGCGTCAGCCGGTTGGCACTGTTTGGCAAGGCGAAGCAGCAGGCCCGGGCGGCCGATGCTGTCGCAGCCGACGCACCCAAGACCCAGCTCAATGCGCAGCTTAATGGTGTGCTGGCCAGTTCCGATCCCGCCAAGTCCATTGCCATCATAGCCCACAGCGGTGTGCAAAATTCCTATGGCATAGGTGACTTCATCGATGGCACCCAGGCCAAGGTTCGCCAGGTGTTTGCCGACCGCGTCATCATAGAACGTGACGCGCGTGACGAGACCCTGATGCTGGACGGGGAAGAGTACGGCAAACCCCTGCCCAAGCAGGGCAACCCGGATGAGAAGCTCTCCTCGGTGCGCAGCGAATTGCTGGGCAACCCCGGCAAGATCACCGATTACCTCAATATTTCACCGGTACGAGTGGATGGCCGCATGGTCGGCTATCGCCTCAATCCGGGCAGCAATCCAGAACTGTTCAATCAACTCGGTCTGGTCGCCAATGACATGGCGGTCAGCATCAATGGTCTGGATCTGCGGGATAACGCTCAGGCCATGCAGGCGATGCAGCAGGTGGCAGGCGCCACGGAAATGACCGTCACCGTCGAACGGCAGGGACAGCTCTACGACGTTTATGTCGGCTTGTCAGAATAATGATTTGGAGTAGCACCAAGAATGATAAATAAAGGGAAGAGCTGGCGTCTGGCCACGGTCGCGGCGGCGCTGATGATGGCAGGCTCTGCCTGGGCCACCGAGTATTCTGCCAGCTTCAAGAATGCCGACATCGAAGAGTTCATCAACACGGTCGGCAAGAACCTGAGCAAGACAATCATCATAGAGCCTTCGGTACGCGGCAAGATCAACGTCCGCAGCTACGACCTGCTCAACGAAGAGCAGTATTACCAGTTCTTCCTGAGCGTGCTCGACGTCTATGGCTTTGCCGTTGTGCCCATGGATAACGGCGTGCTCAAGGTGGTGCGCTCCAAGGATGCCAAGACCTCGGCCATCCCCGTGGTGGATGAGACCAACCCGGGCATTGGCGACGAGATGGTGACCCGGGTGGTGCCGGTGCGCAATGTCTCGGTGCGTGAACTGGCCCCCTTGCTGCGTCAGCTCAACGACAACGCCGGTGGCGGCAACGTGGTGCATTACGATCCCTCCAACGTGCTGCTCATCACCGGCCGTGCCGCCGTGGTCAACCGTCTGGTGGAAGTGGTGCGCCGGGTCGACAAGGCGGGCGATCAGGAAGTGGACATCATCAAGTTGAAATATGCCTCCGCCGGCGAGATGGTGCGACTGGTGACCAACCTCAACAAGGATGGCAACACTCAGGGCGGCAACACTTCCCTGCTGCTGGCGCCCAAGGTGGTGGCCGATGAGCGCACCAATTCTGTGGTGGTCAGTGGTGAACCCAAGGCGCGGGCTCGCATCATACAGATGGTGCGCCAGCTTGACCGCGATCTGCAGAGCCAGGGCAATACCCGGGTCTTTTATCTCAAATATGGCAAGGCCAAGGACATGGTGGAGGTGCTCAAGGGCGTCAGCACCAGCATAGAAGCGGACAAGAAGGGGGGCGGCACCACGGCCGGTGGCGGCAATGCCAGCATAGGTGGTGGCAAGCTGGCCATCTCGGCCGACGAGACCACCAATGCGCTGGTCATCACGGCCCAGCCGGATGTGATGGCCGAGCTGGAGCAGGTGGTCGCCAAGCTGGATATCCGCCGCGCTCAGGTGCTGGTGGAGGCGATCATCGTCGAAATCGCCGACGGTGACGGTCTCAACCTGGGGGTTCAGTGGGCCAATACCAACGGTGGCGGTACCCAGTTTACCAACGCCGGCCCAGGTATAGGTTCAGTGGCCATCGCCGCCAAGGATTACAAGGATAATGGCACCACCACGGGTATTGCCAAGTTGGCGGAGAGTTTTAACGGCATGGCTGCCGGTTTCTACCAAGGTAACTGGGCCATGTTGGTGACGGCGCTCTCCACCAACACCAAGAGCGATATTCTCTCTACCCCGAGTATCGTCACCATGGACAACAAGGAGGCTTCTTTCAACGTGGGTCAGGAAGTGCCTGTGCAGACGGGTAAACAAAATTCCACGTCCGGTGACACTACCTTCAGTACCATAGAGCGCAAAACGGTGGGCACCAAGTTGGTGGTGACGCCGCAGATCAACGAAGGGGATTCGGTGCTGCTTACCATAGAGCAGGAGGTTTCCAGTGTTGGCAAGCAAGCCAGTGGGACCGAAGGGTTGGGCCCCACCTTCGATACCCGTACCGTCAAGAACGCCGTGCTGGTCAAAAGTGGCGAAACCGTGGTGCTGGGCGGTCTGATGGATGAACAGACCAAGGAGGAGGTCTCCAAGGTGCCTTTACTGGGTGATATCCCTGTGTTGGGCTACCTGTTCCGCTCAACCTCCAACACCACGTCCAAGCGCAACCTGATGGTCTTTATCCGGCCCACCATATTGCGCGATGCCAACGTCTACTCGGGGATATCCAGCAACAAGTACACCATGTTCCGCGCTCAACAGTTGGAGGCGGCGGCTCAGGAGGGTTATCTCACCTCACCGGATCGGCAGGTGCTGCCCCAATACGGGCAGGATGTGGTCCAGTCACCCGAGGTACAGAAGCAGCTCGAGCTGATGAAGGCGCGCCAGCAGGCGACGGCCGACGGGGTGCAGCCGTTCGTACAGGGTAACAACTAATGGCGGCGTACCAGCTCGACGGAACGGATCTGCCAGCAGCCCTGCCCGAGCTGCCGTTTGCCTTTGCCCGCAATTTCGGCGCCATTCTGACCGAGCGGCAGGGGACTCCCCTGCTGATCTGTCGTCAGGGGGTCGCGCCGCAAACCCTGCTTGAAGTCCGGCGGGTAGCAGGCTGTGCCTTCGAAGTGGAGCAGCTTGGCAGTGACGAGTTTGAAGAGTTGCTGATGGCCCACTACCAGCGCGACTCTTCCGAGGCGCGCCAGCTGATGGAAGATCTCGGCAACGAGATGGACTTCTTCGCCCTGGCCGAAGAGCTACCTCAGAGCGAGGATCTGCTGGACGCCGATGACGACGCCCCCATCATTCGCCTCATCAACGCCATGTTGAGCGAGGCGATAAAAGAGGAGGCGTCCGACATCCATATCGAGACCTTCGAACGGGTGCTGGTCATTCGCTTCCGTATCGATGGCGTGCTGCGGGAGATACTGCGTCCCCATCGCAAGCTGGCCTCTCTGCTGGTGTCGCGCATCAAGGTCATGTCGCGGATGGACATCGCCGAAAAACGGGTCCCGCAGGATGGCCGCATCTCATTGCGTATCGGCGGCCGGGCGGTGGACGTGCGGGTTTCGACCATGCCGTCCAGTTACGGCGAGCGGGTGGTATTGCGTCTGCTCGACAAGAACAACGTGCGCCTCGAGCTCAAGCAGCTCGGCATGACGCTGGCCAACCGCAACATCATCAGCGAACTCATTCGCAAGCCCCACGGCATCATATTGGTGACGGGCCCGACCGGTTCGGGCAAATCCACCACCCTGTATGCGGCGCTCTCCGAGATCAACTCGCGGGATCGCAACATTCTCACGGTGGAGGACCCTATCGAATATGACCTCGAAGGGGTAGGTCAGACCCAGGTCAACAGCAAGGTGGACATGACCTTCGCCCGCGGCCTGCGCGCCATCTTGCGTCAGGATCCGGACGTGGTGATGGTGGGGGAAATCCGGGATCTGGAAACCGCCCAGATAGCGGTGCAGGCGTCGCTGACCGGTCACCTGGTGATGTCGACCCTGCACACCAACACCGCCATCGGTGCCATCACCCGAATGCGGGACATGGGGATAGAGCCTTTCCTGCTCTCCTCATCCTTGTTGGCGGTACTGGCCCAGCGGCTGGTGCGTACCCTCTGTCCGGATTGCCGCACTCCACGCCCCATCACTGAGCAGGAGCGGGAGGCCATGGGCATGGAGCTGGCGCCGGATCAGCAGGTGTGGCGCCCGGTTGGCTGCGAGCAGTGCAACCACACCGGCTATCGTGGCCGGACCGGCATTCACGAGCTGGTGGTGATCGACGAGGCGGTGCGCGAGGCGATCCACAGCGCCAGCGGTGAACTGGCCATAGAGCGGCTGATCCGCGGCCATACCCCCAGCATCCGCCGGGATGGTATCGACAAGGTACTCAAGGGCCAGACCAGCCTTGAAGAAGTGCTGCGCGTGACCCGGGAAGATTGATGTTCTGTCAGGCAAGCGATTTGAATCGGGATAGCAAGACGTCACAGTGCTAGGGCAGAGGAGCAAGAGTATTGTCAGCATTTGAATACAAAGCCCTCGACAGCAAGGGGCGCCAGAAGCAGGGGGTGACCGAGGGTGACTCGGCCCGTCAGGTACGCCAGCAACTGCGCGAGCAGGGGCTGACCCCGCTCGAGGTGAACGAGACCACAGAGAAGGCAAAGCGTGAAGCGAATCGCTTCGTGCTGTTTCGCCGTGGTGCCTCCACTTCCGAGCTGGCCCTTATTACTCGCCAGTTGGCGACTCTGGTTGGTGCAGGCCTGACTATCGAAGAGGCGCTGCGGGCAGTGGCCGAGCAGTGCGAAAAGGCCCACCTGCGCAGTCTGGTGGCAACCGTGCGCAGCAAGGTAGTAGAAGGCTACTCGCTGGCCGATTCGCTGGGGGCCTTCCCCCACGTGTTCGATCAGCTGTTCCGCTCCATGGTGGCGGCAGGGGAGAAGTCCGGTCATCTGGAGAAGGTGCTGAACCGGCTCGCCGACTACACGGAGCAGCGCCAGCACATGCGCACCAAGCTGCTGCAGGCGATGATCTACCCCATAGTCCTCACTCTGGTGGCGGTCGGGGTCATTTCGATCCTGCTCACTGCCGTGGTACCCAAGGTGGTGGCCCAGTTTGAACACATGGGCCAGCAGTTGCCTGCGACGACCCGTTTCCTCATCGGCACCAGCGAGCTGATGCAGCATTACGGCCTCTGGTTCCTTCTGCTGCTGTTCCTGGGTGGCTTTGTCTGGCGCTGGTGGCTGACCGACGAGAAGCGTCGCCGTCACTGGCATCAGGTGATACTGCGCTTGCCGGTCATAGGCCGGGTCAGCCGTGGTCTCAACACAGCCCGCTTCGCCCGCACCTTGAGCATCCTCAATGCCAGTGCCGTGCCCTTGCTGGAGGGAATGAAGATCGCCGGCGAAGTGCTCTCCAACGACTTTGCCCGTACGCGCATTGGTGAGGCCACCGAACGGGTACGCGAGGGGACCAGCCTGCGCAAGGCGCTGGATGAAACCAGGATTTTTCCGCCCATGATGCTGCACATGATCGCCTCCGGCGAGCAGAGTGGCGAGCTCGACAACATGCTGGAGCGGGCGGCGGACAACCAGGACAGGGAATTTGAAACCCAGGTGAACATAGCCCTCGGCGTGTTCGAGCCCCTGCTGGTGGTCTCCATGGCCGGGGTTGTGCTGTTTATCGTGATGTCGATCCTGCAGCCGATCCTCGAGCTCAACAACATGGTGAATTTATGATGTTGGTCCGCAGCCGCCCTTATCCGGTCGATCCTGCAGTCAACTCGCTGGAACTCAACAACATGGTGAATTTATAAGGTTCGGGTGTCCGAATACGCTTCGCTATTCGAACCTACAAATCCAATCGAACTCGCAGGTTCGATTAGCCGGCAGGCGTAATCGAACGATCGCGGTTTAACAGTTAATCGTTGATGGTTCATGCCATCTCATTTCGTTAGGGAGTCAGTCATGCAAAAGCGTCGTCAATCCGGTTTTACCCTGCTGGAAGTCATGGTGGTCATCGTGATCCTCGGGATCCTGGCCAGCCTGGTGGTGCCCAACCTGATGGGCAACAAGGAGAAGGCTGACCAGCAGAAAGCCGTCTCCGATATAGTGGCGCTGGAAAATGCCCTCGACATGTACAAGCTGGACAACAACCGTTATCCGACCACGGAGCAGGGCCTGGATGCGCTGGTCAACAAGCCGACCGCCGCCCCCGAGCCGCGCAGCTACCGTGACGGCGGCTACATCAAGCGCCTGCCGCAGGATCCCTGGGGCAATCCTTACCAGCTGCTGAGCCCGGGCCAGTTCGGCAAGATCGACATCTTCTCCATGGGGCTGGATGGCGAAGCCGGTACCGATGATGACATCGGCAACTGGAATCTGAAGGATTTCCAATAAGTGATTGATTGCGCTGCCATCAAGGTGCTGTGGGCGAGGCTGCCGTGAGGGGCTCCTCGTCTCGTCATCGCCAAGCCGGTTTCACCCTGCTGGAAGTATTGCTGGTGGCCATGCTGATGGGGCTGGTGGCCACTGCCGTCACCCTCAGCATGGGAGGGGCCAGAGGGGATCGCGAGCTCGACAAGCAGGCGCGCCGCTTCATGGCGACCCTGCAACAGGCGCAGGAGTATTCGGTGATGGATGGCCGGCTGGTGGGGCTGCGTATCGAGGCGAACGGCTGGCAGTTCATGCAGCGCGGGGCCAAGGATCGCAAATGGCAGGCGTTGACCGACGACAAGATCCTGGGGCAGGTCACACTGCCGGACGAGATGACGCTGGCCATCGAGCTGGAAGGGTTCAGCTGGCGGACCGAGTCCGACGAGAAAACCGAGCAGGGTCGTGACGAGAAGGAGCGCACGCCCCAGGTATTGATCTTCCCCGGTGGTGAGCTCAGCCCTTTCGTATTGACCCTGACCCAGCAGAATGAGGACGTGCGCTACCTGCGGACTGTCAAGGCGGATGAATTCGGCCGTTTGCGACTGCTGCAGGACGAGGAGGAAGAGAAGTGAACGCCCGTGGCATGACATTGCTCGAGGTCATGGTCGCACTGGCGGTGTTTGCCATCGCGGGTCTCGCCGTGATGAAAACCGCCAGCGAACACCTCTCTGCACTCAGTTATCTGGAAGAGAAGACGCTGGCGACCTGGGTGGTGGAAAACCAGCTGGTGCAGCAGAAACTCGAAGCCAAGTGGCCCGGCGACAGCTGGGTGGAAGGGGACGAGAAGATGGCTGGGCAGACCTGGTATTGGCGCTATCGCGGCGTCGCCACCGCCGACAACAACTTCAAGGCGCTGGATATGGAAGTGCGTACTGCCCCCAAGGCCGATAGCCCTGTGGCCATGATCCGGACCTATATCAGCCGATGAACCTGGTCAACGACACCCAAATAAAGTCCCGTCAGGGTGGTTTCACTCTGCTGGAGAAGCCGATGAGGCCATCGCCAGCGCAAAGGCAGCGAGTGCGGCATCATGGCCGTCAGGACGGTTTTACTCTGCTGGAGAGGCCGATGAGGCCATCGCCAGTACCCAGGCCGCGAGCTCGGCATCATGGCCGTCAGGGTGGTTTTACTCTGCTGGAGATGCTGGTGGCCATCGCCATCTTCGCCAGCCTCAGCATGGGCGCCTATCAGGTGCTGCAGGGGGTGCTCACCAGTGACGAGGTGGCCAAGAAGAAAGAGGCTCGTCTCTCCGAGTTGCAGCTTGCCTTCACCCTGATGGAGCGGGACATCACCCAGATGGTACCCCGCAGTGGCCGTATCGATGGCGAGAACAACAAGGTGCTGCTGGCGGCGTCCCGTTTTGGCCAGCAGAGCGATGACTGGGGCATGGCCTTCATTCGCGGTGGCTGGCTCAATCCGGATGGTATGCTGCCACGCTCCGGTTTGCAGCGGGTTGGCTGGCGGCTCAAGGATCACAAGTTGGAGCGGCTGAGCTACCTCTATCCGGATCCGGTGATAGGCACAGAGCCGCGTATTCAGCCCATGCTGGATCGGGTGACGGCGCTGCGGCTCTATTTCTACGACAAGGGTGCCTGGAAGGAAGAGTGGACCCAGCGCAACGTGCTGCCTTACGGCCTGGCGGTGGAGCTGGATCTGGAAGATTACGGCACCCTTCGCCGCCAGTTCCTGATAGGGGCCGGTGGCCAGCGAGCAGAAAATGCGAACTAAGCGGACAGCGGCTGGCAGCATGCCATCTTGCCGCCGCCAGGGCGGCATGGCCCTGCTGGTGGTGCTGCTCATCTTGTCGGTGATGGTGATCATCGCCAGCAACATGAGCGGTCGCCTGCAGCTGGAGCTGCGCCGTACCGGCAACCTCACCGCCGGCAAGCAGGCCTGGTGGTATGCCATGTCGGCGGAAGCCCTGGTGAGCAAGGTGCTGGCTCAGGATTTCAAGGACGACCCCAATGTGGTGAGTCTGGGCCAGAACTGGGCCAGGCAGGATGCTGTCTTCCCGGTGGATGACGGCAAGCTGACCGGTCGGGTGCGGGATCTGCAATCCTGCTTCAACCTCAACAGCCTGAGCGTGCCCCTGAAAGACGGGGTGAGCGGCGATGACCTCGAGAAGCAGCCCTATCAGGTCAAGGCGTTTCGCGCCCTGCTCAAGCAGCTCGAAGTCGAGGATTACGAGGCGGTGCAGCTGACCGATGCCATCCGCGACTGGACCGACAAGGATACGGCGCTGGTCTCCAGCTACGGTGCCGAAGATGCCTATTACGAAGGGCTGACGCCCCCTTATCTGACAGCGAACCAGTGGATGTTGAGCACGGATGAGCTGAGGGCAGTGCGCGGCGTGAGTGCCAAACTGTATGCCCGGCTGGCGCCCTATGTGTGCGCCTTGCCGACCGACAAGCTGGTAGTGAACATCAACACCATCAAGCCGGAGCAGGCCGCGCTGCTGGTGGCGCTTTATCAGGACAAGATTGGTCTCGATGACGCCAAACGGGTGCTGACCAGCCGCCCCCAGAAGGGGTGGAAGGATAAGAAAGCGATGACGGATCAGATGCCGGTGCAGGTGAGCAACATCCAGGGGCTGGATGCGGCGCTGGACGTCAAGAGCAGCTATTTCGAAGCCAAATTGATCGCCGAAGTCGGTGATACCCGGGCCAGGCTGGAGAGTGTCTTCGTGCGTGGCAAGGACAACAAGCTGGTGATGCTGCGCCGCCTCAGCGGTGGCGCCGAATAACAAACAGGTGTGGGTGACGGCTGATGGCCGAACCCGCTCTGAATCCGTATTGGACAGCAGCCAAAGGCTGCGCTCCCGCCCATCCTCTGGATGCGGACGGGAATGGCAGGAGAGATATTTGTGAGCGAGAGTCTGGTCATCCGTCTGGGGACCAATGCGCAGCAACCGGTCGAGTGGCTGGTGTGGTCGGCGAAGGAGGAGGAGATCATTGCCTCCGGTACCCTGGCCTCGGCCCATGCCCTCGGCGAGCTGCGGGAGCGTGCCGGTGGCCGCCCCGTGGTGACCCTGGTGCCGGGCAGCGACCTTATCTTCCGGCGGGTGAGCCTGCCGGGCAAATACAGTCGCCAGGCCGCGGCCGCCTTGCCCTATCTGCTGGAGGAGCAAATCGCCTCCGATGTGGATGAGCTGCATCTGGTGGTGCTGGGCCACGAGGGCCACGATGTGGACCTGATGGCGGTCGACAAGGAGAAGATGCAGACCTGGCTGGGCTGGCTGGAGGCGGCGGGCCTCAAGAGCCAGCAACTGCTGCCGGACGTGCTGGCGCTGCCTCAGGCCGCAGACGGCTGGTCAGCCCTGCAACTGGGCAAGGAGTGGCTGCTGCGCCAGGGCCCCTGTCAGGGCATAGTGGCCGACGAGCCGCTGCTGGCCATGTTGCTGGCGGTCGAAGCCGAACCGGTTACTATCCACAGCCATACCCCGGTACCGCCGATCCCGACTGCCAACTGGCAGGCGGCGGATCCCGAACTGCCCATGCTGCTGCTGGCCAAAGGGGCGTTGAACTGTCAGGCCAACCTGTTGCAGGGCCCCTACCGGCCGCAAACCGAATACTCCCGTTACTGGTTGCAGTGGCGCAAGGTTGCCGTGGTCGCCGGCTTGCTGCTGTTGGTGGCGCTGACCCAGCGCGGTGTGCATCTCTATCAGCTGGCGGAGCAGGACAAGGCTCTCAAAGCCGAGATCCGGCAGGTCTACACCCGTATCTTCCCGGGGGAGACCCGCATAGTGAACGTGCGCAGCCAGATGGCGCAGCACCTCAAGTTGCTGGGGCAGACCCCGCAGGATGGCGTGCTCTTGTTGCTGACCGAACTGGCTCCCACCTTCGCCGAGGTACCGGGTCTCAAGCCACAGGTGCTGCGTTTTGACGCCACCCGGGGCGAGCTGAGATTGCAGGTAACTGCGCCCGGTTTCACCGAGATAGAGCGTTTTCGCGAGCTGGCGGGCAAGCGTTTCGAGGTGCAGCAGGGTGAGGTGCGCAGCACAGAGGGCAAGGTTGAAGGGGCACTGGTGCTGAAAGGTAAATCATCATGATGGACAAACTACAAGGCTGGTGGCGCAGCATCAGCGCCCGCGAGCAGCGGCTGGTGGCAGTGGGTGGCAGCTGCCTGCTGATCGGGCTCTGCTACTGGGTCGTCTGGCAGCCCATCGCCAACCGCATCGCCGAGCGCGAGCGGCAGGTGCTGAGTCAGCAACAGACGCTCGCTTGGCTGAAAGATAAGGGGGAAGAGGTGCTGGCGATGCAGGGCGGTCAGGGCCGTCAGCTTGACACCAGCGGCACCCTGGAAGGGGTGGTTAACCGCACAGCCTTCAACCAGAAAATCAAGATTGCCCGTCTGCAACCCCAGGGTCAGGAGCTGCAGGTGTGGATCGACACAGTGCCGTTCGATGATCTGCTGATCTGGCTGGCGAGCCTAGCCGATCAGCACGGTGTCCAGGTGCAGGTCATCGAGGTGGCCCGTGAGAATCTGGCTCCGGGCCTGGTCAAGGTCAGACGCTTGCAGTTGAGTCGTCCCCAATGACATCCAGCGGGCTGAGTGCCGCCGAGTGCCCGGTATTTCGTCCCTGTGGGGCTCCGGGCTTGGTCAAGGCCAGACATTTTCAGTTGAGTCATTTTCTATGAAGAAAAAAGTACTGATCGCCGCCCTGTTTCTGGTGGCCTATCTCGGTTTTCTGTTGGTGAAGCTGCCCGCTACTCTGGTGGTGCGCCATCTGCCGTTGCCGCCCAACCTGGTGCAGCTGGAAGGGGTGAGCGGTACCCTCTGGAGCGGCCAGGTCGCCCGGCTGCAATATGCCAGCGAGTCGCTGACCCAGCTGCGCTGGGAGCTCAACGGCTGGTCACTGCTGCGTTTCGCCCCCGAGGTCTCTCTGCGTTTCGGCGATCGCAGCGGCCTCAATGGCCAGGGTGTGGTCGGCTGGAATGGCGCCGCCTTTGGGCGCGACATTACCCTCAATGTGCCCGCGCCCTGGGTGCTGGATCGGGTGCCCATGCGGCTGCCGTTCCCGCTGACGGTGGCGGGTCAGTTGCAGCTCAAGGTCGATCAGTTTGCCCAGGGCAACCCCTGGTGTGACAACCTTTACGGCAATCTCTATTGGTATGGCGCCGATGCCGATACCTCGGCCGGCAAGCTGCCGCTGGGGGATCCCGAGATCAAGCTGACCTGCATCGACTCCCGTCTGGTGGCCGAACTCAAGCAAAGCTCGGAGGCGGTGCAGGTGATGGGCAAACTGGAACTGCAGGCCAATCGCCAGTACCTGTTCCAGGGCTCTCTCAAACCTGGCCCTGAGCTGCCGGAAGAGATGAAGCAGGGACTGCCCTTCCTCGGTCAACCCGACGGTCAGGGCCGTTTCCCGCTGCGCTACCAGGGGCGTATCTGACGATATTGTCTGGTGTTGTGGACGCATGATGAAAATAACCCCGCTTCTGCGGGGTTATGTCGTTATGGGGTTTGTATGTCGCCAACCGGCGCCGTGATCAGGTGGTTCAGAAAGAGATTGAACAACTCGGCCCGCGAGCCGAGCCGCAGCTTGCCGTAGAGGTGCTTGCGGTGATTCTTCACAGTGCCGCTGCCAATCCCCAGCTCGGTGGCGATCGCCTCGGTATCCAGCCCCTGCAGCAGCAACCCCGCCACCTGCCGCTCCCGGCGGGTGAGCCTATCGCCCCCCACGCTTTCAATCGCCTGCTCCACAGCACTCTTGAGGCTGGCGCTGTCCGGCTGCGCGGTGCTCTGGGCCAGCAGTGGCTGGCTCTGCTGCCACTGCTGACGACAGAGAGAATGTACCAGCGGAAACAACTGCTCCAGCCTCGCCAGCTCGCTTTGGCTCGGGGTGCTGCGCTTGTCGAGGCGGCCGAGAAACAGCATCAGCGTCAGTCCGTCCCGCACTGGCAGGATCAGTCCCACCTCCTCCTGCCAGCCGGTGGCCTGATAGAAGTGATGACGATATTCAGGATCGAGCCGCCCTTGTGACACCTGCGCCAGGGTCCAGACGCCGGCAGGCAAGCCCTGCTCCAGCGCCTGCATAAAGGGATCCTGACTGAAGTGACTGGTGAGGTAGCGGTCAAACAGCAGGGCCCGCTGGTGGCTCAGGTTGTCGTAGAGGTAGACGGGGCGCTGCCCGACCCCGAGCAGCAGGGCGCAGTCGAACGCCACCTGCTGCTGGATGAGACGCACCAGGGCCGCCGGAAAGGCACTGCCGTGCAGGGCATCGACCACCTCGGTCATGCTGTGGGTCAGGGCATCAGTGGCGAATGGCGGAGTCATGGTCGTTGAGTCACGGTGGTGGGTTCCCGGTGGCGGGGAACATTTCCCTACTATGGCTGAATGCTAGCACGAGAGTGGCAAAACTGTCCCTCAGGGGACATATCCGCCTCCGGCCAGAACGGCGAGGATGACGGCTTTTCCCCCTGCTGTTGGAGAACCCATGATCAACCCCCACCTGCTCGATGAGCTGACCGAGCGCGGCCTTGTGGCCCAGAATTCCGACCCGGCGGCCCTGGCCTCCCACCTCGCCACGCCACGCACAGTCTATTGCGGGTTCGATCCCACTGCCGGCAGCCTGCATATCGGTCATCTGGTGCCGCTCTTGATGCTGCGCCGCTTCCAACTGGCGGGCCACACCCCGGTGGCACTGGTAGGCGGTGCGACCGGCCTTATTGGCGATCCCAGCTTCAAGGCGACCGAGCGCAGCCTCAACAGTACCGACACGGTACAGGGCTGGGTCGCCAGCCTGTCGGCCCAAATCAGAGCGCTGCTGCCCGCCGATGATGGCCTGTCGGCCCCGCAACTGGTCAACAATGGCGACTGGATGGGGCAGATGTCCGCCCTCGATTTTCTGCGGGATATCGGCAAGCACTTCTCGGTCAACGCCATGCTGGCGCGGGAGTCGGTGCGTCAGCGGCTGGCTCGCCCGGATCAGGGCATCTCGTTCACCGAGTTCTCCTACGCTCTGCTGCAATCCTACGACTTTGCGGTGCTGCACCAGCGACTCGGTTGCACCCTGCAGATTGGCGGCAACGACCAGTGGGGCAATATCACCAGCGGCATGGATCTCACCCGCCGCCTCCACCAGGCGCAGGTACACGGCATGACCCTGCCCCTTATCACCAAGGCAGACGGCACCAAGTTCGGCAAGACCGAGGGTGGCGCGGTCTGGCTCGATCCGGCACTCACCTCCCCTTACGCCTTCTACCAGTTCTGGCTCGGCACCGCGGATGAGGATGTCTACCGCTTCCTGCGCTACTACAGCTTTATGTCGCCGACCGAGATTGATGCACTGGAGGCGAAAGATGCCCAGCGGCAGGGGCGCAAGCAGGCCCAGCAGGTGTTGGCGGATGAGCTGACCGAACTGGTGCATGGCAAGGCGGCGCTGGCGGCGGTGCAGCGCATCAGTGAGCTGCTGTTTCGCGGCGACGTGGCCCGCCTTGGCGAGAGCGATCTTGCCCAGCTGGCGCAGGATGGCATGCCGAGCAGCACAGTCCGCGGCGAGACTGATCTGGTCAGCCTGCTGGTCAGCTGCGGTCTGGCGAACTCCAGGCGCATCGCCCGCGAGCTGCTGGCGGCGGGAGCCATCAGCCTTAATGGCGCCATCAGGCAGGATGATCAGCTCAGTGCCGAGGATCGGCTGTTTGATCGCTATCTGCTGCTGCGCAGGGGCAAGAAGCAGTACCAGCTGGTGGCGTGGTTGGGCTAGCCAGCTTCCCGACATCAACGAGAAAGGGCTGCCTGGGCAGCCCTTTCCATTGTGCGTCCTAACCTGTCAGCCGCTTTGCATGCTGGGGAGGGCGGTGAATCCTGTCCCCGTATCGGTATCAAGTAGCCAGCGGCAGCAGTTCGGCGTAGTCACGGAATACATCGGGGAGGGTGGTGAATCCTGTCCCCGTATCGGTATCAAATAGTCAGCGGCAGCAGTTCGGCATAGTCACGGATCGCCGGGAAGGCGGTGATGTGCTGCTCGGGCTGGCAACTGTCCGGATTCTGGATTGCAAGCTGATAGCCGATGCCGTAGTCGGCGGCGGCGCGCAGGATCCGCTCGCTGTCATCCACAAACAGGGTGCGGGCCGGATCGAACGCCAGTCGAGCAGCCAGCGCCTGCCAGCAGTGCTGGCTCTCCTTCGACCAGCCCAGCTCGTGGGTGCTCACCATCAGGTCCAGATGCCCGGCGAGCCCGAGCCGCGCCTCCTTGACCGACAGGCTGGCGGGGTGGGCGTTGGTAAACAGCACCAGCTGCTTGCCAGCCGCCCGCAGCTCGGCAAGGAAGGGGATGACGTTGGGCCGCCACTGGATCTTCTCCAGCAGCTCCTGCTTGAGGGCGCGAATATCCAGCCCCAGGGTCTGGCTCCAGTAATCCACACAGTACCAGTCGAGGGTGCCGCTGACGGCGTGATAGTGGGCATCGATCTGTGCTCTGGCTTGGTCCAGCGGCAGGTCGAGTCGCTCTGCGTAGCGTGCCGGCACCAGTTGTTGCCAGAGGTGGTTGTCAAAATGGAGATCGATCAGGGTGCCATCCATATCGAGCAGGACTGTGTCTATCTGGTGCCAGGGCAGCTGGGTCGGCATGGGGCCTCTTGGTGTCAATATTCGGGAGGAAAACGGGGCGGCATTATAACGGATTTTTCCGTCCGTTTTCCCACCCTTGCCCCGTGGTGTTCGGTGTGGGAGTCGTTTACTCTTGAAGCACTATTTTTTAACGAGCAGCCAACGCCCGATGAGTGACCACCACAAGAGCAAGCCCGAGCATATCTGTGTCGAGACCCTGGATCTCGACAAGAACAAGCCGGAGATCCTCAAGGCCGAGATAGTGGCCGAGAGCCGGCTGTTCAAGGTGGAATCCCTGCACCTAAAATTCTCCAATGGCGAGGAGCGAGTCTATGAGCGGATGCGGGGTGGCAACCGGGGCGCCGTCATGGTGGTGCCCCTGTATGACGCCCACACCCTGCTGCTGGTGCGCGAGTATGCGGCTGGCACTCACAGCTATGAGCTGGGCTTTCCCAAGGGGCTGATCGACCCGGGCGAGAACGCCTTCGAGGCGGGCAACCGGGAGCTGATGGAGGAGGCCGGTTTTGGCGCCAACAGCCTGATCCCCCTCAAGCAGGTGTCACTGGCGCCGGGTTACTTCTCCAGTCGGATGGACATACTGCTGGCACGGGATCTCTTCCCCGAGCAGCGAGTCGGCGATGAACCCGAGCCCCTGGAGGTGATCCCCTGGCCGCTCAACCGTATTGATGAATTGCTGGCGCGTTCCGACTTTACCGAGTCGCGCAGCATCAGTGCCCTGCTGCTGGCCCAGAAGTGGCTGGCGGAGCAGGAAAACTAGCCCGAACGTGGGCAAAGGCAATAAAAACAGAGGATAACAAGATGCAGGAGTTGTTGGCCTGGGTTCCAGGGGTCAAGGAGATCGCCCGCGAAGCGGGACGTATCCTTCACGAAATCTATCACGGCGGTCAGTTCGAGCGTCAGCTGAAGGAGGATGCGACCCCGGTCACCAGTGCCGATCTTGCTGCCGATGCCTACCTTAAACAGGCGCTGTCGGCGCTTACCCCCCACGTACCCGTGCTGACCGAAGAGGCGGCCGATGTGCCCTTCAGTCAGCGATCCAACTGGCGGCAGTACTGGCTGGTGGATCCCCTCGACGGCACCGGTGAGTTCATTGCCGGCAGCGGCGATTTCGCCACCCTGATCGCCCTGGTACGGGACAATGTGCCGGTGCTTGGTGTCATCTACGCCCCCGAGTCTGACGTGCTCTACTGGGCGGTGCGTGGTCACGGCGCCTTCAAGGAGGTGAACGGCGAGACCTTGCCCATCAGCGCCATGCATCACGAACATGACCAGCCAGACTCCCTGGTGGTGGCCATCAGCCGTCGCCAGAAGCTGGAGAACCTGACCCGTTGCCTCAATCCGGCCATCAACTACGAGCTGATCCCGCTCGGTTCCAGCTCCCTCAAGTCCTGCCTGGTGGCGGAAGGGGCCGCCGATTGCTATGTGCGACTCGGCCCCACCGGCGAGTGGGATACCGCCGCTGCCCAGTGCATCGTCGAGGCGGCCGGTGGTCGTATCCTCAGCCTGGCGTTGCAACCGCTCAGCTACAACGAAACCGAGTCGCTGGAGAACCCGGACTTCATAGTGATGGGAGATCCGGATCTCGCCTGGGGCACTATCCTCGCTCACTGAGTTGGCTGACATTTCACTGCAAGACTCAATCAGGCGACCTCATGGTCGCCTGATTGTCTGGTGTGATCCGCTGCTTTTATCAGGTAAGCATAGGAGTATCCACTGGCAAAGAACGTGAATGACAGTGGAACGTCATCATCGAGCGGGAAGATTTGGCATGGATTTTCAGGTAATCCTGCGAACGATCATTTGGTCAAAATAAAAAAGTGAGTATGAATGTAAATTTGGATTTATATATCGCATTTTTTCTTATTTGTAGTTTTACACGATCATCCAATCCCGATTGAATTCCCTATCTCACTGGCTTGAGCGCGTTATGGTAGTGATATGTTTCAGTCCCTTATTTTGAGAATTAAATCCTGATAAACCACAATATGCTCAGATTAAAACACTGACAAAAAGTGGATTAGTAATGAGTTTATCTGTAGATGTCGTCAAGGAGCTGTCCGCTTCCCAGCCAGCCGTTACCAGCACTGCCCGTTGGCGCAGCCATGATACCCACTGGGTGATCAGCCTGTTTGGCACCGCCGTCGGCGCCGGCATACTCTTTCTGCCCATCAACCTGGGTCTGGGGGGCATCTGGCCCCTCGTCATAGTCGCCGTACTGGCCGGTCCCATGACCTTCCTGGCTCACCGCGGGCTGGCCCGCTTCGTGCTTTCTTCCTCCCGTCCCCATGCGGACTTCACCGAGGTGGCCGAGGAGCACTTCGGCAAGATGGCCGGTCGGCTCATCTCGGCGCTCTATTTCCTCTCCATCTTCCCCATACTGCTCATCTACGGCGTCGGGTTGACCAACACGGTCGAGAGCTTCATGGTCAACCAGCTCGGCATGGCGACCCCGAACCGGGTGATGCTCTCCGGCATGCTGGTGTTTGCCATGATCGCCGTGATGATGGCCGGGGAGAAAGCGATGCTGCGCGCCTTTGCCTTCATGGTCTATCCGCTGGCAGCCATTCTGGCGGCGCTCTCCTGCTATCTCATTCCCCAGTGGCAGTGGCCGGAAGTCACCGCCTTTGATGGCGGCAGCTTCCTTAATACCGTCTGGCTGGCACTGCCGGTGACAGTGTTTGCCTTCAGCCACGCCGCCGCCATCTCCGGCTTTGCCAACGTGCAGCGCCGGGAATATGGCGAGCAGGCGGAGGCCAAGAGCGGCCTGATCCTGCGCAATACCACCATAATGCTGGTGGGCTTCGTGCTATTCTTCGTCTTCTCCTGCGTGCTGAGCCTCACTCCGGCCCAGCTGGCCGAGGCCAAGGCCCAGAACGTCTCAGTGCTCTCCTATCTGGCCAACATCACTGACAACCCTGTGATAGTGACGCTGGGGCCGCTCATCGCCTTTATCGCCATCAGCTCCTCCTTCCTCGGCCACTTCCTCGGTGCCCGCGAGAGCCTCAAGAGCCTGATCGCCAAGCCCACCGGCCTGTCGCTGGCCAAGGCGGACAAACTCGGCATCGCCCTGATGTTCTTTGCCATCTGGGGTGCAGCCGTCATCAACCCGGGTATCCTGGGTCTGATGGAGACCCTCTCCGGCCCCGTCATCGCCATGATCCTCTTCATCATGCCGGTGATAGCGGTCTACAAGGTGGAGGCGCTGGCCCGCTTCCGCCAGGGCTGGACCAACGGCTTCATCCTGCTGACCGGGTCGCTGGCGGTCTCGGCGCTGATCTTCAGCCTGTTGAAGTAACGGCGAGCTGCGGCAACAAAATGAGAGAGGCGACCCCGGGGTCGCCTCTCTTTTTTCATGGGGCCAAGGGCATCAGCCCAGCTTGGCGCCGTTCTCCACCGCCTGCTCAGGGATGGCCATCACAACCGCACCGTCAGCCCGGTAGAAACCGGTCAGCAGAAACTCCGACTGGATGGGGCCTATCTGTTTGGGGGGAAAGTTCACCACGGCGACTATCTGGCGCCCCACCAGATCCTCCGGCTGATAGAGATCCGTTATCTGGGCGCTGCTCTTGCGTACCCCGAGCTCGGGGCCGAAATCCGCCCATACCTTGTAGGCGGGCCGGCGTGCCTCGGGGAAGGGCTCGACCCGCACCAGGGTGCCCACTCTCAGCTCTATCATCTCGAACTGCTGCCAGCTTATGGTCTGCATCTTGGCTCCTCGTTTCATACACCTTGCATTGGCCTCAGCATGCCTCGAAACGGCGCTGGCTGTCTTCGGTGGCTGGCCGCCCTGTTACGGCAAAAGGCCGTTTTGCTGGCGCCAGAGGGAAGGAGCCAGCCCGCTCTCGGTCAGGAAGCGCTCGGCGAAGGCTCCCTGATTCTGGTAGCCGCAGCGACTGGCGATCTCGCCTATGGGCAGTTGGGTGTGGGAAAGCAGGGTGCGTGCCAGTGTCATGCGCCGTGCCCGTATGTAGTGGGAGACGCTCATCCCCAGCTGCTGGCGAAAGGTGTGCTTGAACTGACTCTGACCGAGGCAGGCGATGGCGGCGAGCTGCTCATTGCCAAGGGGCTCGGCGAGGTGGGCCTCGATATGGCGCTGCACCTTGAGGATACGGGCGGCAAGGCGAGGAGGTACAGAGGAGTGCATTCCTTGCCCTTGTGCCAGCAGGTCCAGCCACACCTGCTCCATGCCCACCACCTGTCGACCCGCTGCCACCATGCGGTGCAGGAAGGCGAGGTAGTGGCGCTGGGGCTCGTCCAGCTCGATAAAGGGGCGGGCCGCCAGATCGCCGGGGAGCCAGTCGCTCTCCTGCACCAGAAACGAGAGGGCCGGATCGGCGGCGTAGTCGTGCCGCTCGCCGGGGGCTATCACGCAGACAAAACCGGGGGCAAGGCGACGTCCCTGGCCCTGCACCTCGATCTCGAGGGGGCCGTCCAGGGGGATCACCAGCTGGGCGAAGTCGTGGCTGTGGCTGCTGATGTCGCTCTGGTAGTGGCGCAGGCTGAAGGGGGAGGCGGTAGATAGCAATGACGCGGCCTGGGGCCGCGTCATCTTCAAAGAGGGATTGCTGTTTGGCATAGGTCGCAGGTATTACTCTGCGTCGAAATCTTCGATCTCTTTGCCCAGCGCTTCCATGATGGCGCGCACCTCGGCGGGGACGCTGTCCGGATGATCCTTGCGCAGATCGTCGTCGCAGGGCAGCGGCTGACCGGTGAAAGCGTGCAGGAAGGCTTCACAGAGCAGCTCACTGTTGGTCGCATGACGCAGGTTGTTCACCTGGCGACGGGTGCGCTCATCGGTCAACACCTTCAACACCTTGAGCGGGATCGAGACAGTAATCTTCTTGACCTGTTCGCTCTTCTTGCCGTGTTCTGCGTAGGGGCTGACGTAGTCGCCGTTCCACTCTGTACCCATGATTCACCTGTTCTCATTTGGCCGTGAGCGCGGATTTTAACCCTTAAGGAAATTAATGGCAATCCAACAGCAAAGCCATTTAGACGTCCAGAAGTGTTGACGGCTTTTTTGCAGTGGCGTAGTGTGGTTCACCATGAGCCAGCAATGGCGGGGATGAGTGTGGCAGAGAAACCGCAGACACAGTCCCGAGACACATCAAGGAGAGCGGAAATGACCCACCAGGCTACCCTGCCGGTACGTTGCATCGGAAATCGAGCCGGATCAATCGCCCAGTCACAAAGCCAAGGAGAGCAGCATGAGTCATAAGGCCACCCTGGCGGTACGCACCGGGATTGAAACAGACACGCAGCACGGTGCCGTGGTGCCGCCCATCTACCTCTCCAGCAACTACACCTTTGCCGACTTTGGCGAGCCCCGTCAATACGATTATGCCCGCTCCGGCAATCCGACCCGCACCAATCTGGCGGACGCCCTGGCGGCGCTGGAAGGAGGCGCTGGCGCCGTTGTGACCGGCACTGGCATGGGGGCCATCCATCTGGTGACCACGGCTCTGCTCAAGGCGGGGGATCTGCTGATCGCCCCTCACGACTGTTACGGCGGTACTTGGCGCCTGTTCGAGTATCTGGCTGCCAAGGGCCACTATCGGGTGCAGTTTGTCGATCAGGGTGATGAGGCCGCACTGGCAGAGGCGCTGACACAGAAGCCGGCGCTGGTGTGGGTGGAGACCCCTTCCAACCCCTTGCTGCGGGTAGTGGACATCACCGCCATCGCCGCCGCCTCCCATGAGGTGGGTGCCCAGGTGGTGGTGGACAACACCTTCCTCTCTCCGCTGCTGCAACAGCCGTTGTCGCTGGGTGCGGATCTGGTTGTGCACTCCACCACCAAGTACATCAACGGCCACTCCGATGTGGTGGGGGGGGTGGCCATTGCCAAGGATCCCGCGCTGGCTGAATCACTGGTGTGGTGGGCCAACTGTCTGGGGCTCACCTCCGGGGCGTTCGACTCCTACCTCACCCTGCGCGGCCTGCGCACCCTGGCTCCCAGATTGCGCGCCCATCAGGAGAACACGGACCGCATTCTCGCCTTCCTGCAGCAACAGCCGCTGGTCAAAAAAATCTATCATCCCAGCCTGCAGAGCCATCCAGGCCATGATATTGCGCGCCGTCAACAGTCCGGCTTCGGCGCCATGCTAAGTTTTGAACTCGATTGCAACGAGGCGGGATTACGCACCTTCCTCGCGGCCCTCACCCTCTTCTCGGTAGCCGAGTCTCTCGGCGGGGTGGAGAGTCTGGTGGCCCATCCGGCCAGCATGACCCACAGGGCCATGACACCGGCGGCGCAGCAGGCGGCGGGCATCAGCGCCCAGTTGCTGCGTCTGTCGGTGGGTATTGAACACGGTGAAGATCTGGTGGCCGATCTGGCTCAGGCTTTTGAACAGGCGCAGCTGGCAGAACAGGTGGCGAAGTAATGGAACAGCAGCAAGGAGATATAGCGGTGGCAACACAAGCAGGGTTGAAGCGGCGGCAGGTACACAAGTTTGGTGGCAGCAGTCTGGCGGATCCGGTCTGCTATCGCCGGGTCGCCGCTATCGTCGAACAGCAGGTTGGCGGGGATGAGCTCGTCGTGGTCTCCGCCGCCGGCAAGACCACCAACCGCTTGATCCAGCTGGTGGAGCTGGCCGATGCGGGGGATGAGGCGGCCGGTGAAGCCATCTCTGCGCTGCAAGCTTATCAGCAGAGCCTGATCGATGGCCTGCTGGAGGGAGAGCTGCAGCTCGACTTGAGCCAGCAGCTGGCCGACGACATGCAGCTGATCGCCAAGACCCTGGAGGGGCAGTTTGACCGCTTCGCCCGCAACGGCCTGCTCGCCTTTGGCGAAGTGTGGTCGGCGCGCCTGCTGGCCGCCCTGCTCACCAGCCGCGGTGAGAAGGCCATCTGGCTTGATGCCCGCAGCTTCCTGCGTGCCGAGGATGGTGCCCTGGTCAAGGTGGATACGGCCCTTTCCAGTGAACTGCTCAAGGCCCGTCTGGCCGAACATGCCGGTCGCATCGTGGTGACCGGTTTCATCGCCGCCGACATGGAGGGGCGCTCCCTGCTGCTCGGGCGCAACGGCTCCGACTACAGCGCCAGCCTCTTGGCAGCCCTGGCTGATGGCGAATCCACCACCATCTGGAGCGACGTGGCCGGTGTCTACAGCGCCGATCCGCGCCGGGTGAAGGAGGCGCGCCTGCTGGAGCGTCTCAGTCTGGCAGAAGCAAACGAGCTGGCTCGCCTCGGTTCGTCCGTGCTGCATTCGCGCACCCTGCAACCGGTGGCGGACAGTCGCCAGCGTCTCACCCTGCGCTGCAGCTACAACCCGGATGAGGGCTGTACTCACATACTGCGCCGGGCGCCGCGCTCCGGTGGTGCCCGCATCGTCTCCTCTGTGGATCAGATCGCTCTCATTGAGCTGAAAGTGCTGCCACAGACCCACTATGAGCAGACGGTGGCGGCTATCGAGGCCCATCTGGCCCGCCACCGCCTCAACCCGCTCACCCTGCAGCGTCAGCCGGATCGGCGGGTACTGCGTCTGGCCTATACCCTGGAAGTGGCGGAAGGGGCGTTCGAGATACTGCGCGACTTCCAGCTGCAGGGCAGCTTCACTGGCCTTATCCAGAAAGAGGGATTCAGTCTGGTGGCCCTGGTGGGGGCTGGTGTCACCGACAACGCCGAGCAGTGTCACCGCTTCTATCAGTTGCTGGCGGATCAGCCGCTGGAGTTCGTGCAGGTGGCCAGAGATGGCCTGAGCTTGGTGGCCGTGCTGCGTCAGGTGGTGCTGGAGCCGCTTCTTATCGCCCTGCACAGCGCCCTGTTCAGCCGCCCGACCCGGGTCGGACTGGTGGTATTTGGCAAGGGCAACATAGGCGGCCACTGGCTCACCCTCTATGCCCGCGAGAAGGCGCGGCTCGAACACGAGCTCAATCTGGCGTTGACCCTGTACGGGGTGTTCAGCTCCGAAGGGGGGCTGCTGGACGAAGAGGGGCTGGATCCCCTCAAGGTGCAGGACAAGTTCAACCCCAAACCGCTGATCTGGCCCGAACTGCTGACCCAGCTGGAGCAGCACAGTTTCGATACGCTGATTGCCCTGGACTTGACCGCCAGCGAGACGGTGAGTCGCTACTACCCGGACTTCGCCCAGCTCGGAATTCACATCATCGCCGCCAACAAGTTTGCCGGTGCCGCCGAGAGCGAGTTCTACCAGCGCATCAAGCAGACCTGCCGCGATCATCAGGTGCAGTGGCGCTACAACGCCACAGTGGGCGCCGGGCTGCCGATCCAGTCCAGCATCCAGATGCTGCGCCAGAGCGGCGACCGCATTCAGGGGGTCTCGGGTATTTTCTCCGGCACCCTCTCCTGGCTGTTCCAGCAGTATGACGGCACGCGCCCCTTCTCCGAGCTGGTGGACGAGGCGTGGCAGCACGGTCTGACCGAGCCGGACCCCCGTGAGGATCTCTCCGGCCAGGATGTGCGCCGCAAGCTGCTGATCCTGGCGCGGGAGGCGGGCTTCGAGCTGGATTCCGCGGATATCGAACTGGAAAACCTGGTGCCGGTGACACTGCGCAAGGTGAGCACGGATCAGTTCATGGACAGGCTCAAGGATCTGGATGACCCGATCCAGACCGCATTTGAGGGGGCGCGTCGGGTTGGCAAGGTGCTGCGCTACGTCGCCCGCTTCGAGCACGATGGCAAGGCCAGGGTCGGGCTGGAGGCGCTGGAGCCTCACCACCCGTTCGCCAATTTGCTGCCTTGTGACAACGTGTTCGCCATCGAGAGCGACAGCTATCGTACCAACCCGCTGGTGATACAGGGGCCGGGGGCAGGGCGTGAAGTAACGGCCGCCGCCATCCAGTATGACCTGTGGCAGATCTGCGCCAGCCTCTGAGAAGATCTCTGAGGCGGGAAAAGTGACGGCCGCCGCCATACACAGCGCGTTCTGTGGCGGGTCTGCGTCCGTCTCTGGGAAGATCTCTGAGGTGGGGAAAGTGGCGCTCGGATCTGGTGCTGTCACCGCAAATAAACAGAGGGCGCCCGGTTGGCGCCCTCTTGCTATGGCTCGCCCGGCCCGAACCGACTGTGGACCGGATCGTAGAAGTAAGCCTGGTAGTTGAAGCCTATCCCCTTGATGAAGGGGTTCTCAAGCCGAAACAGGCGGCGTGTATCGAGGTGGGCGAAGGTGAGGGAAGGTTTGAAGGTGTTGAGCCAGAGGATTTGCAACGAACCGTCTTGCCAGGCGGCTTTCAGCCCGGCCTCTACTCTCTGTATGGCCTCCCGATTGGCATTGTGGGCGAAGAAGACCCGGGGCAGGGGATAGTAGAGGGCTATGCTCTCATCCATGACCAGGTCCCTGATCTCCTTGTGGTTCAGTTTCTCCTGCGGCAACTCGTTGATCCCGCGACAGAAGAGATCGAAGCGACCGCGTGCCACCATCTTGAACAGCAGCTCATAGCCTTCTACTTCCTGCACCTTGAACCCTGCCTGCCTCAGGATCTGTACATCGAGCCAGCCCTTGCCCTGGCCGAGAGTAAACTTCTTCAGCTGATCCAGAGTGGTGACGCTGGCGACGGCTGCCTGCTGTTGGGGGCTGACGAAGCAGATGCGGTAGCTGACGATCCCGAGATGGATGGGGAAACGAACATAGTCGACCCCCGTCATGTCACGGTCTGAGCGGTAGCTGTCCATGGCAAACAGGTTGGGATAGTGGTTGAAGCGCAGGCTGATCCACATCCTGGCCAATGTCATGGGTGGTGCGGCTCGCAATTGAAAGTCACCATGGCTGGCGCGAGTCTTCTCCAGCGCCAGTCGCAGCAGTTCACGGTCATAGGTGACTCTGGGATCCCGTTCACTCTCCGGGCTCATGTGGGTGAACAGAGTCGGTGTGGCAGCCTGCGCTGACGGGGTCAACAAGAGGAGAAGCAGAGAAAACCAGATCATCACGACCTCCTGTCGAAAAATAGACTCTTCTGAATATAGTGGCTGCGGCCGTGTTACTGCGTCTGTGTCACCTGGCGTCAGGGCTCGCCGTTTCTCGTGCCTCCTGAGCCAAAGGTGCCCCTGAGCGGATCGTAGGTGTAGTCGCGGTAGTCAATCTCCAGCTCCCGGAGTTGCGGATTTTCCAACCGGAACAGCCGTCGTTTATCCAGTCTGGCAAAGTCGAGGGCTGGCTTGAAGGTCTTGAGCCAGAGGGTCTGCAAGGAGCCATCTTGCCAGGCCAGTAACAGTCCTGTCTGGATGCGTTTGAGGGCGTGCTTGTTCCCCTTGTGGGTATAGAAGAGGTGGATGAAGGGATAGTGGAGGGCTATGTGTTGATCGACAGTGAGGCGGGTGAGATCCCTGTGGGTTTCCAGCTCGGTAAGCAGCTCGTTGGCCCCCCGGCAGAACAGGTCGATCCGGCCCCGCTCTACCAGTTTGAACAGGCGCTCGTAGTTGTCGACCTCCTGCACTCGCATGCCTGCATGACGCAAAATGGTGACATCCTGCCAGCCCCGCCCCTGGCCATGGAGGAAGCTTTTCAACTCATCAAGGCGGGTCAGTCTGGCTAGTGCCTGTTGACGCTGGGGACTGACAAAACAGATCCGATAACTCAGTATGCCGAGGTCTACCGGGAAGGGAACATAGTCGAGAGAGTCGGCTTCACTGGCCGGGCGCTGGCTATCCACCGCAAAAAAGTTGGGGTAGCTTCCTTGCTGTATGGCTAGCCGCAGCCGTACCCGATTCATGGGCAGTGCGGCCTGCAGCTCATACTCGCCGTAGCTGACACGGGTTTTATCCAGCGCCAGCTGCAGCAGGTCACGGTAATAAGATGCCCGCTTGTCCTGTTCGCTCTCCGGGCTGGCATGCGTAAAAATCTCGACCGCCAGCAAGGGCTGGGTCAGCAGCAGGTTGCCAAGCAGCAACCAGAACGGGAACAGGCCATAACGGATCATGCGATGTTTCCAGACACACTCTTGCTTGAGTGTAGTGTGCCCAGCCTGTTTGCCCGTGCTACCAGAACATCCGGCCGAGCAGAGGGGCGAGCAGCACCGTCACCATGCCCGCTATCATCATCACCATGCTGGAGACGACGCCCTCTTCGTTACCCATCTGGTACGCCTTGGCGGTACCGGCGCCATGGGCCGAGGCGCCGAAACCGGCCCCCTTGCCGAGGCGGCTGCGAATGGCGAGCAGGGTGAGCACGCTCTCCCCCACCGCCATGCCGATCACCCCGGTCAGCACCACAAACAGCGCTGTGAGATCGGTCTGGCCGCCGATGGCGCGGGTCGCTTCCACTGCGAACGGTGTGGTGATGGAGCGCATCGCCAGGCTGCGCTGCAACATGTCGGAGAGGTGCAACCATCGCGCCAGCAGCACTGTGCTGCCCACTGCCATGATGACGGAGGCGACGACGCCTACCGAGAGGGAGAGCCAGTGCCGGTGGATCAGCTGGCGGTTCTCATAGACGGGCACGGCGAAGGCGACGGTGGCCGGTCCCAGTAACCAGAGCAGCCAGTGGGATTGAGCCATGTAGTCCTGATAGGGGATGTGAAACTGCAGCACCACGGCCACCAGCAGGGTGGGCGCCAACAGCAGCGGCATCAGGGGCAGTATGCGCTTGCGACCATAGAGCCACTTGCTGGCGTAGTAGAACAGCAGGGTAAGGGCGAAGCAGAGCAGGCCGAGCAGGGTATCAGACATGGCGGCGACTCCGGCGGGCGAGCTTCAGTTCGAGGCGATAGACCCTGTCCACCACCAGCGCAGTGGTGCCCAGCACCAGAGTGGTGCTGATCAGCAAGACCAGCATGATGCGCCACCCCTCCTGCAACAGCAGATCCTGATAGTTGACCACGGCCACCACGGCCGGCACGAAGAACAGCAGCATCTCGGCCAGCAGCCAGCGGGCACCTGCGCTGAACCACTGGGTCTTGACCACGCCGAGCAGGATCAGGACCAGCAGTGCCAGCATGCCGGTGAGGTTGGCGGGCAACGGCAGGTGGAAGGTACGTACCGCCGCATCGGCCAGCAGCCAGATGGCGGCCAGCAGGGCGATTTGGAAGGGAGTCTGGAACCAGCGAATGCAGAGGGCTTTCATGATGGGTGTCTTTCTGTGAACTGGCTCACAGTATAGAGACGGGTTAAACCTGCAAAAAATGAATTTAAATTATCAAATTCATGCCAAAGAGGCATGATAAAGGCTCCGGCCAGCATAGAGAGCACCATGGATATCCGAGCCCTGCGTTACTTTGTGGAACTGGTGCGGGAGCAAAGTTTCACCCGAGCCTCCGAGAAGCTGTTCGTCACCCAGCCCACCATCAGCAAGATGATCCGCAATATCGAGGAGGAGCTGGGCCAACCCTTGCTCAACCGCGAGGGGCGCCGCTTCACCCTGACCGACAGCGGCCAGGTGCTGTTCAACCGGGCCCAGACCATACTGGCCGAGATGCAGCAGCTGGAGGCCGAGCTTGCGGATCTGCAGAGCCTGCAATTTGGCCGGTTGGCTCTCGGCATACCGCCCATGGTGGGCCACGTCTATGCGGATCTCATTCGTACCTATCGCAGCCGCTACCCCAAGGTGGAGCTCTCCATCGTCGAATATGGTGGTCGGCGCATCGAGCAGGCTGTGCTGGCGGGGGAGCTGGATCTCGCCATCACCATGCTGCCAACCCGGGAGGGGGGCGCCCTGAGCGCGCTGGAGCTGGATCAGTATCCCATTCAGGTGGTGCTGCCGGACTTGCCGCGCTGGCGCGCATGCAGCGAGATCCGGCTGGAGGATTTACGTGATGAACCCTTCCTGCTCTACACCCTGGCCTTCACCCTGAGCGAGCGGCTGGAGCAGGCATGCCAGCAGGCGGGCTTCGTGCCCCAGGTGGCAGCCCGCAGCAGCCAGTGGGACTTTCTCACCGCCATGGTGAGCAGCGGCATGGGGGTCGCCTTTTTGCCCGAACCCATCTGCCGTCGGTTGACACCGGACGGGCTGGTGCTGCGGCCGCTTTTGCCTGAACTCAGCTGGCGGCTCGGGGTGATCTGGCCGAGCGATCGCTATCTCTCCCGCACCGCCGAAGCCTGGCTCGCGCTCTGCCGCGAGCAGGGCTGACACCGTGCTCAGTCTTTGCCGAAGCGATCCGTCATGGGGTTGTAGAAGTAGGGGAGATAGTCGAAGTTGATCCCCTCGAGGAAGGGGTTTTCCAGTCGCAGCATGCGCCGCTGCTTGAGCCCGGCAAAGGCGATGGCGGGGCCGAAGCTATGGCGCCACAGCGCTTGCAGGGATCCGTCCTGCCATGCCCGGTGCAGGCCGACCTCTACCCGTTTCAGGGCATCACCATTTGCCATGTTGGTGTAAAAGAGCCGAGGTAGCGGGTAGTAGAGCAGCAGATGGTCGTCTACCAGCAGGTTCGCAACGTCCTTGTGGGTAAGCTGTTCGCTGCGCAATTCGCTCGCGCCACGGCACAAGAGATCGAAACGGCCACGAGCCACCATTTTGAACAGCATCTCGTAACTCACCACCTCCACGACCTTGAGACCGGCATGGCTCAGTATTTCCACATCCAGCCAGCCTTTGCCCTGGCCAAAGGTGAAACGGCGCAACCCGTCCAGATCGGTTACCCCAGCCATGGCCGCCTGCTGCCGGGGGTTGACGAAGCAGATGCGGTAGCTGACGATGCCCAGATGAATGGGAAAGCGGACATAGGCCAGCCCCTTCCCATTGCGCCTGCTGCTGTAACTGTCCATGACGAACAGGTTGGTAAAGCTGTTGAATTGCAGGCTGAGGCGCGCTCTGTCCTTGGTCATGATGGGGGCGGGCACCAGCTCATAGTCACCAAACATGTCGCGGGTTTTGTCGAGCGCCAGTCGTAGCAGCTCTCTGTCATAGGTCATGCGGGGATCCCGTTCGCTCTCCGGGCTGATGTAGGTGAAACGGGTGGCTGCCATCAGAATGGAAGGGAGGAAAAAGCAGAGGGTCAGAAACAGGAATCTATACATCTCGGCTAGGCTCAACGACTATCTTGCATCCATTATAGTTCGCTGTTTTTGGGTCTTGCCCGGTCGCAGGCCACGCATCTGCTCGGCGAAGAGTGCGTTCACACCGCCATCAGGACGACTTCATCAAGTTTCCCAACTGGCGACATAGCTGGCGCAGTGTCTGGTTGTCGAGGGCGCCAAAGCCGAGCAGCCAGCCCTCCAGATTTGGCTCGCCGAGATAGAACTGTCCGAGTGGACGAAGACCTATGCCCCGGGCATTGGCGGGGTTGGTCCAGCGGGTCTCGCCGCCAGCGGGCAACAGCACGGCGCATTGCAGCCCGGCGCCGCTGTGAACCGGGGTGAGCTGCGGGCAGTGACTGGCGAGCTCGGTTAGCAGCAGGTCGCGCCGGCTCTGGTAGATGAGCCGACTCTGGCGCAGGTGGGCGGCGAAGTGACCGGCGCGGATGAAGTCCGCCGTGACCGCTTGCTGCAACTGGTTGCTGTGGCCATCAAAGGCAGCCCTGGCCTGGCAGAAGGCACTCATCAGCGGCCTTGGCAGCACCAGATAAGCGAGTCGCAACGAACCGAACAGCACCTTGCTGAAGGTCCCCACATAGATGACTCTCCCCTGGTTATCCAGCCCCTGCAAGGCGGGCAGCGGGCGCTGATCGTACTGATATTCCCCATCGTAATCGTCCTCCAGGATCCAGGCGCCTTGACGCTTGGCTTCTCTCAGCAACGCCATTCGGCGGGCGAGGCTCATGGGCACGCCCAGGGGGTACTGGTGGGCCGGCGTGGTGTAGATGAGGCGCGGCGCCGGGTGTTGCCCCAGCGGGTTGAGCCCCTCCCCATCCACTGGCACAGGGTGCACTCTGGCACCGGCGCTCTCCATGGCTGTACGGGCCCCGGGGTAGCCGGGATCCTCTACCCAGACGGTATCACCGGCATCGATGAGCAGCTGGGTCGCCAGCAGTATCCCTTGCTGGGAACTGGTGAGGATCAGGATTTGATCCGGTTCGCACACCACGCCGCGGGACTGCACCAGATAGCTGCTGATGGCGGCCCGCAGCTCAGGCAAGCCTTGCGGGTCGCCATAGTTCATCCAGCGTTCGCCTTGCTGACGCCACTGCTGCTGCATCAGCCGACCCCAGAGCGCATGGGGGAAGAGGCGGGAGTCAGGCTGACTGGACGCAAACGAGGTGCCGACGAGTGGTGTGTCATGACAGGCGCCGCCTGCCGCCATCTCCTGACCACGGCGGGAGAGTCCGGCCGCCGACTGGGGCGGACGTGGCGCCGGGCACACCGTTGCCAGGGCTACAAAGCTGCCGGCCCCCACCTTGCGCACCAGATAACCTTCCGCCTCCAGCCGACCATAAGCCAGCTCTACCGTGCTGCGGGAGACCCCCAGATCCCCTGCCAGCATACGGCTGGCGGGCAGCCGGCTGTGCTGGGGCAGATGGCCGGCCAGGATGGCACCGCGCAGGGTGCGCACCAGCTGCTCGTGCAGCGGCAGCTCGCTAGCTTGCTGAGTGGCAAACAGGGTTGGCAGGGCGGGCATGGCTATCTCCGGCGCTTGGCATAATTGGTCTGCCCATATTGGCAAAATTGGTCGGCGTGGCAAGGCCATTATCCCGTTACATTGGTGCGCAAGGAACATGAGCAACCATATTGGCAACGAAAGGAGTCTGCATGTCGGAATACAGCGCCATCATCAGCTGGGAGCGAGGTGCCAGCGAGCGCTTCCTCGATCAGCGCTACAGTCGGGCCCATCAATGGGAATTCGACGGCGGCGTCAGAGTGGCCGCTTCCTCCTCCCCGCACGTGGTGCCCTTGCCCTGGTCGGTGGCCGAGCACGTCGATCCGGAGGAGGCCTTTGTGGCCGCCCTTTCCAGCTGCCACATGCTGACCTTTCTCTGGCTGGTGGCCAAGCAAGGCTATCTGGTGGACCGCTATCGGGATCAGGCGATTGGCGTCATGGAGGAGGATGAACGGGGGCGTCAGTCGATTACCCGGGTGACCCTGCGCCCGCAGGTATTGTTTGGCGGCGCACGCCAGCCGACCCTGGCCGAGCTGGAGCAACTGCACCACCAGGCCCACGAGGAGTGCTTCATCGCCAACTCGGTCAGGACCACAGTGACCACCCAAATCGTACTGTGGCCACGGGAGGCTTCCCTATGAGCCATGTATTGGGCTCCGACCTCATCAGCCTGGTCAACACCATCGCCACCACCCGGATCCGGGTTTAGCCACAAGGAGCTTCACCATGAGTCATGTATTGAGTACGGGTCTTGCCAGCCCGATGGACGCTAGCGCCTTTTTCGAGGCCCAGCTGAGATTTCGCACCGACCCGGCGGACCTGGCTGCCGATCTGCTGGAAAAAGAAGAGCGCATCGTCGTCATCGACACTCGATCCGCGCAGCATTACCGGCTGGGGCATATTCCAGGGGCCGTCTCTTTCCCCCATGGATCCATGAATCCGGCGACGACGGCCACCCTTGCGCGGGACAAGGTTTATGTCTGCTACTGCGATGGCATAGGCTGCAACGGGTCGACTCAAGGGGCCTACAAACTGGCGGCGCTGGGCTTTCAGGTCAAGGAGCTGATCGGTGGCCTGCACTGGTGGCGTCAGGATGGCTTTGCCGTCGCCCTTGGTGAAGATGCGGGCGTTTTGCTGGAAGGGGGAATGACCTGTGGCTGCTGATCATCATCTGAACGAGTTCGACCAAGCGGTTGGCGTCCCCTTGCCCGACTGGCGCGGGGCCGAGTTTCCTCCCCATCAGCCACTGTCAGGCTGGGGCTGCCGGCTGGAGCCGCTGGATCCCGAGCGCCACGGACCCGCTCTCTGGCAGGCGTTCGGCACCGACAGCGGGGCCATGTGGACCTATCTCACCAGTGGCCCCTTCGCCGATGAGGCGGCCATGCAGGCTTGGCTGCAACAGTGCATCGCCAAGGCGGATCCTCAGTTCTACGCCATAGTGGACGCAAAAACGGACGCCGACAGCGGCAAGGCACTGGGGCTGGCCAGCTACCTGCGCATCGATCCCCAGGCGGGCAGCATTGAGGTGGGCTGGCTGCACTTCTCGCCGGCCCTGCAACAGTCGCGGCTGGCGACGGCGGCCATGGCGCTGATGATGGCCAACGCCTTTGCCCTCGGCTACCGGCGCTACGAGTGGAAGTGCAATGCCCTCAACAAGCCCTCCTGGCGGGCGGCGCTGCGGCTCGGTTTCAGTTATGAGGGGACATTTCGCCAGAACAGGGTAGACAAGGGACGCAGTCGGGATACCGCCTGGTTCTCGGTGATCGACAGCGAGTGGCCCGCCCTGCAGGCGTGTTTCGCGCGCTGGTTGGCAGAGGAGAACTTCGATGAGGCTGGCAGGCAGCGGCTGCGGTTATCCGATCTGACCACCGCCTGTCATGGGAAAGCCGGGTGATATGCAGAGGCTCAGGGTTGGTCTGGGCCTCTCTTTTTGACTAGTCCCCCTGGTGTTCACCAATCGGGGCCGCAATCCATTTCATCAGCGTCAGCATGTCCTGTGGCGCCACCCCGACCGAGAGGCCGCGTTTGCCGCCGCTCACCAGGATTTCGTCAAACGCCATGGCGGAGTCATCGAGTACGGTTGGCAGCAGCTTCTTCTGGGCCAGCGGGCTGATGCCCCCCACCTTGTAACCGGTCAGCTTCTCGGCCTCCGCCGGTTTCATCATCTCCACCTTTTTCAAACCCGTGGCCTTGGCCAACTGTTTGAGACTGCACATGCCGGATGAAGGCACTATGGCCACCACTGCCTGCTTGTCATGATGGGCAATCAGGGTCTTGAACACCTGGGCTTCCGGCAGGCCGAGCCGGGTCGCGGCGTGCTTGCCGAAATCGTCGTGAGCATCGCACTCATAGGGGTAGAGCTTGTGGGGTATCTTGAGCTTTTTCAGCAGGTTGATGGCAGGAGTCATGGTGGTTGCCTTGAGTCAAAACAAGGCCAAACAGTCTGCTCTCGCGAGTCGATGGATGCAAGTCACCGCTGGCCTGTTCTGATGAGTGCCGAGGTTTCGTCAGAAGGGCTAAGGTGTTGAGCTTGACGCCCACTGAGATCCGGTTTCCCGTGCGCAATGGGCACAAGATAGCGTCATAAAAAAGGGGAACCGCAGTTCCCCTCATCATGAGTTGCCAATAACAGCGTTATCGCAGCAGCAGAACGGATGCCTGCGTGGTTTTCACTATGCCAGTGGTGGTACTGCCCACGATGAATTGCCTGATCCGTGAATGACCGTAAGCCCCCATGACGATAAGGTGGATCCCCATCTCGGTGGCATACTGACAAATCCCGGAGACAACCTCTCCCTGAAGCAGTTTGGCTTCGACCCTGATGCCGCCACTCTTCAATACCTGTTTGGCCTGCGCCAGCTGACGCTCGTGCTCGTCACTCGGCTCGGCGACCATCACCAGGTCACATTCAAGTCCTTTGAGCAGGGGACTGCTTGCGATCAACTCCAGCACCTTTTTGGCGGTCGGGCTGGCGTCATAGGCAAACAGGAAGCGGTCTGGTGCCTCAAATCCCGGCTGCACCACCATGATGGGATTGGCCAGGGTGCGGATGATGTTCTCGATATTGCTGCCAATCAGGTCGTGATCATGGGAGTGGGTCGTCCCTCTCTTGCCCATGATCATCATGCGCATCCCGGGTGACAGCGCCTGGGCAGCCTCCACCAGTTGCCCGTGGCGTTGCAGGGTATCGACCTCTGTCATCCCCAAGCCAGTCAGGTACGCCTGGCCGCTCTTGAGCAGCATGCGTCCCTGTTCATGGGCGAGGCGGCTGCGTTGATGATCCAGCTCGGCGAGCTCCTTGAGCAGATGCTCACGGCTGCCCAGGCCAATGTTGCCGGAGAGATCGGCCTGCCCTTCAAACTCGTTCTTTTCCAGCACATGCAGCAGGGTGACAGGCAATTCGGTCGTGGCGCTGGCCCATGCCGCTGCGTCGCACACCGCCGTCATGGCATTGGAGCCATCGATACAGGCAAAAATTCGTGTCATGGTAAATCCCTTCTTGTTATCAGTGGCCAGCCAGCAGCTTTTCAACTTCTTCGGGTTTGTCGTGCACACCGAAGCGGTCGACTATGGTGGCGCTCGCTTCGTTCAGGCCTATGAGTTCCACGTCGGTTCCTTCACGACGGAACTTGATGACCACCTTGTCCAGCGCAGTGACGGAGGTGATGTCCCAGAAATGGGCATGGGTCAGATCTATCACCACCTTGTCCAGCACTTCCTTGAAATCGAAACCGGCAAAGAATTGTTCGGCACTGGCGAAGAAAACCTGGCCCCGCACCTGATAGGTGCGCACCTCGCCACTGCGCTCACTGTCGCTCTTGACCAGCATGAAGCGAGCGACCTTGTTGGCGAAGAACAGGGACGCCAGCAGCACACCGACAAATACCCCGAGTGCCAGGTTATGGGTAGCCACGACCACGGCCACTGTCGCGACCATCACTATATTGGTGGAGAGCGGGTGCTTTTTGAGATTGCGAACCGACTCCCAAGAGAAGGTACCGATAGAGACCATGATCATCACGGCCACCAGTGCCGCCATGGGGATCTGGCGGATCCACTCATCCATGAACACCACCATCAGGATCAGCAGGGTGCCTGCGAAAAATGTGGAGAGACGGCCGCGGCCACCGGATTTGATGTTGATGATCGACTGGCCAATCATGGCGCACCCCGCCATGCCGCCCATCAGACCCGCGCCTATGTTGGCGATCCCCTGGCCCTTGCACTCGCGATTGCGATCGCTCTGGGTATCGGTCAGGTCATCGACAATGGCCGCCGTCATCATGGATTCGAGCAGACCAACGACTGCCAGCGCCGCAGAATAGGGGAATATGATGGCCAGCGTCTCGAAATTGAGGGGGACTTCTGGCCACAGGAAGATGGGCAGGGTATCAGGCAGTTCGCCCATGTCACCCACGGTGCGGATATCGAGACCCATTGTGATGGCAATCGCCGTCAGGATGACGATGCAGAGCAGCGGGGAGGGAACCAGCTTGCCCACCACGGGAATGAGTGGAAACAGATAGATGATGCCAAGCCCGGCTGCCGTCATGGCATAGACCTGCCAGGTGACGTTGGTCAGCTCCGGCAACTGGGCCATGAAGATGAGGATCGCCAGCGCATTGACGAAGCCGGTGACCACGGAGCGGGAGACAAACCGCATCAGGCTGCCCAGCTTCAGGTAACCCGCCGCTATCTGGAAGAGGCCGGTCAGCAAGGTGGCGGCCAGCAGATATTGCAGACCATGATCTTTGACCAGGGTCACCATCAGCAGCGCCATGGCACCGGTGGCGGCGGAGATCATGCCCGGGCGGCCACCGACGAAGGCGATGACGACAGCGATACAGAAGGAGGCATAAAGGCCGACCTTGGGATCAACGCCGGCGATGATGGAGAAGGCGATGGCCTCCGGGATCAGCGCCAGCGCCACCACTGTACCGGCCAGCAGGTCGCCACGGATGTTGGAGAACCACTCTTGTCTTGCACGTTCTAGCATTCGGGATTTTCTCGCTTGTTATGTGTCCATAGCCGCACACATCCACCAACCTGAAGTCAGATGGAGTGAGAGCATGAACAGATAGTTTTGTTGGTATTCAACGGGTAAACAAAAGCACTCCGGTTGTGATAACCAGAGTCTGGCGGCAGCAGCCGCTAAGGAGGGGGTTAAGGCGGCGTTACAGTCACGCCAGAGCATAAATTAATCATGGAGGCGGCATGTTAACAGCCATTGCATCCACAGGAAAGTGTGGTTGGCATCACGATAGCACTGTGTGTTTGTTGTGATAGCGGTGCCGATCACGTTGAGCCTGGCTGGCTGTATTGATTTCAACCAGTTGATATATAGTCGAAAACTGTTTTATTGGCCCGTCGTCGTATGATGGCGGCAGATATTTCAATCACCCTGATCTATGCCTGCCGTGACTCAGGCTTTCCTCCCGTTTTCCCGCCCATTGGCGCAATGATGAGCTCTGAACGAATGACATCAGGCTGCCAGTATGTCTGTGCTGAGACTGCTGCGGTTGCGGGGGATGGCGGCAGGATCGCATAATGAGCCTCTTCAACGAGCTAGGGAGCCGGGATGAAACTGGACGCAGAGATAGAGCACCTCGCCACCGAACTGGGCAAGGCCCTCGGCCAGCGAGGCTGGTTGGCGGCTACCGCCGAATCCTGTACCGGCGGCGGCGTAGCAACGGCCATCACCGACATTGCCGGCAGCTCTGGCTGGTTCGATCGCGGCTTCGTCACCTACACCAACCAGGCCAAGCAGCAGATGCTGGGGGTGAGTGACGAGAGTCTGCAGCAGCACGGCGCCGTAAGCGAGGCTGTGGTGCTGGAGATGGCCCGTGGCGCCCTGGCACACTCCTCGGCCGCCATCAGCGTGGCCATCAGCGGTATCGCAGGCCCGGGGGGGGCAACCGAAGACAAACCTGTCGGTACCGTCTGGTTCGCCTGGGCGGAACAGGGTGGCCGCCATCACTCTCTGCTGGCCCGTTTCGACGGTGACCGGCGTCAGGTACGCCAGCAGGCGGTCAGACAGGCCTTGTCCGGACTCTTGGCCCTGCTCAGATAAATTGGGCTTGATACTGTATGAATAGACAGTATACTTAGCCCAACTTCACTTATTACTCACGATTTCCAGCGGAGATTGGCATGGATCAGAACAAACAGAAGGCACTGGCGGCTGCGCTGGGTCAGATTGAAAAGCAGTTCGGCAAAGGCTCCATCATGCGTCTGGGCGACAGCAAGACCATGGATATCGAAGCCATCTCTACCGGTTCCCTCTCCCTGGACGTGGCGCTGGGCATTGGCGGTCTGCCGTGCGGCCGTATCGTCGAGATCTATGGCCCGGAATCTTCCGGTAAAACCACCCTCACCCTGCAGGTGATTGCGGAAGCCCAGAAGAAAGGCAAGGTCTGTGCCTTTATCGATGCGGAGCACGCCCTCGACCCCATCTATGCAGCCAAACTGGGCGTCAACGTCGATGACCTGCTGATCTCCCAGCCGGACACCGGTGAGCAGGCGCTGGAAATCTGCGACATGCTGGTACGTTCCAACGCCGTTGACGTCATCATCGTCGACTCGGTGGCCGCTCTGACGCCGAAAGCAGAAATCGAAGGCGAGATGGGGGATTCCCACGTCGGCCTGCAGGCTCGTCTGATGTCCCAGGCGCTGCGCAAGCTGACCGCCAACATCAAGAACGCCAACTGCCTCTGTATCTTCATCAACCAAATCCGGATGAAGATTGGTGTCATGTTCGGCAGCCCGGAAACCACTACCGGTGGTAACGCGCTCAAGTTCTACGCCTCAGTACGTCTGGACATCCGTCGCATCGGCGCCATCAAGGAAGGTGACGAAGTGGTCGGTAACGAGACCCGCGTCAAGGTGGTCAAGAACAAGGTTGCGCCTCCCTTCAAGCAGGCTGAATTCCAGATTTTCTATGGTGTCGGTATCTCCAAGGAAGGTGAGCTGGTGGATCTCGGCGTCAAGCACAAGCTGATCGACAAGGCCGGTGCCTGGTACAGCTACAACGGCGAGAAGATAGGTCAGGGCAAGGCCAACGTGATGAAGCTGTTCACCGAGAACAAGGTGATGGCGGCAGAGGTGGAAGCCAGACTGCGTGAGTTGCTGCTCTCCGGTGATGCGCCGGCCGAGACGCCGGTCGTGGCGGATGCCGACGAGCTCGAAGCCGAAAGCGAACAAGAGTTCGAATAACAGTGAGGCCGGGCTAACCCCCGGCCTTGTCATTTATGACTGATACACCCAACTGCGAACCCACTGAACCCTCCTTCGAAGAGCAGTTTGCTGCTGCCCGCGCTTTTGCCATGCGCAGTCTGGCTCGCCGCGAGAGCGCCGAGTCTGAACTGGCCAACCGGCTGCGCCAGCAGGGCTTCAACGAAGATGTCGCCTGCGCTGTCGTCGACTACTGCCGCGGGTATAACTGGGTCAATGACGAGCGCTATGGCGCCATGGCGGTGCGATCTGGTGCTGCCAAGGGCCATGGTCCCATCAAGATCCGCTTTGAGCTGCGTCGCAAGGGGCTGGACGATGGCCAGATAGAGGCCGCGTTCGATCAGCCTGAACTGGACTGGTTCGAGCTGGCTCTGGCCCTGCTTGAGCGACGAGCCAGAGCCCGCGATCTGGGAGACTTCAAACTGCGGATGAAGTGGCTCAAGTATCTGCTGGGACGCGGGTTTAATCAGGATCAGGCCCGTTATGCCATCGCGACCATGATGGAGAGCGAAACTCAAGACGATTGATCTGGAAGCGGCATGCAATCAGGCGTGCTGATTGCGCATACAGGCCTGGTTCCTGCATTGTTCCGGGTGACCGCCAGTCAGCCCATGAGGCCACAGGTCGCGTCACATCAAGCCACCAAGCGGTGCACAGATCGAACGGCAGGCCCACGTCCGCGTATTGAGGGTGGGTACCTTGTTTCTGTAAGCTCACCGACCCGTTTTGCCACGAATATTCCCCCGCGTGTGGCCGTATTTTCTCTGCAAAAACCGCTTGTCTGCCCCCATTGCCCGCCAACACACATTTATGTGCACTTTTTCACCCGTGACCGACCGGCACGTTTTACTTTACCCCGCAGAAAACTTACATTAATGCGGTTAAAAGTCCGTATTCGAATCAAGCAGGATTTTCCATGTATATGTCCACGTCAGAGATACGCGCTGCGTTTCTCGAGTATTTCCGCTCTCAGGGGCACCAGGTTGTCTCTTCCAGCTCGCTGGTACCGCATAACGACCCGACCCTGTTGTTTACCAACGCAGGCATGAACCAGTTCAAGGATGTGTTCCTTGGTGCAGACAAGCGTGCCTACAATCGGGCAACCACTTCCCAGCGTTGTGTTCGTGCCGGTGGTAAACACAATGACCTGGAAAACGTCGGCTATACCGCTCGTCACCACACCTTCTTCGAAATGCTGGGCAACTTCAGCTTCGGTGACTACTTCAAGCAGGACGCCATTCGTTTTGCCTGGGAATTCCTGACCGGTACTCTCCAGCTGCCCAAAGAGCGCTTGCTGGTAACCGTGTATGAAACGGACGATGAAGCCTTCAACATCTGGGCAAACGAAGTGGGTGTGCCGGTCGAGCGCATAGTACGCATCGGTGACAACAAGGGGGCAGCCTTTGCTTCCGATAACTTCTGGCAGATGGGTGATACAGGTCCGTGTGGCCCCTGCACCGAGATCTTCTATGACCACGGCGATCACATCTGGGGTGGCCCTCCCGGCTCACCGGAAGAAGATGGCGATCGTTTCATCGAGATCTGGAACGTGGTGTTCATGCAGTTCAACCGTCAGGCTGACGGTACCATGGAACCGCTGCCCCGTCCGTCCGTGGATACCGGCATGGGTCTGGAGCGTATATCCGCCATCATGCAGGGCGTGCACTCCAACTACGAGATCGACATCTTCCAGGCGCTGATCAAGAAAGCGGCCGAGATCGTGGGTACTACCGATCTCAGCAATCAGTCCCTGCGCGTCATCGCCGACCACATTCGCTCCTGCGCCTTCCTCATCGCAGACGGCGTCATGCCGTCCAACGAAGGTCGTGGCTATGTGCTGCGCCGCATTATCCGTCGCGCCGTGCGTCACGGTCGCAAGCTGGGTGCCACCGATGTCTTCTTCTACAAGCTGGCTGCCGAACTGGCGGTGCAGATGAAAGACGTGGGCGCCGAACTGATCGCCCAGCTGCCGCTGGTTGAGCGCGTGCTGCGCCTCGAGGAAGAGCAGTTCGTTCGTACGCTGGATCGCGGCCTGCTGCTGCTGGAAGACGTGCTGGCCAATCTGGGTGATGCCAAGGTCATACCTGGCGAGGTGGTGTTCAAGCTGTATGACACCTACGGCTTCCCGGCTGACCTGACCGCCGACGTGGTGCGCGAGCGCGAGATCGGCATCGACGAAGAGGGCTTCAATGCCGAGATGGAGAAGCAGCGTGCCCGCGCGAAAGAGGCCTCCAGCTTCGGTGTGAACTACAACGAAGTGCTCAAGCTCGACTTCGAGACCCCGTTTACCGGTTACAAGCAGCTGAGCCAGAAAACCAGCGTCGTCGGCATCTACAAGGATGGCGTCGAAGTGAATGGCCTCATCGCCGGTGAAGAAGCCGTCGTGGTACTGGCCGAGACTCCCTTCTACGCCGAGTCAGGTGGTCAGGTGGGTGATTGCGGTGTGCTCAAGGTAGATGACGGTATCTTCGCCGTGACCGATACCCAGAAAGCGGGCAAGGCCATCATCCACAAGGGTTATCTGGAGCTGGGTACCCTGGAGAAAGGCGCCCTGGTCGAAGCCGTTGTCGATGGCGAGCGTCGTCAGGCTGTGGCCCTGAACCACTCTGTGACTCACCTGCTGCACGCAGCCCTGCGCCAGGCGCTGGGGGATCACGTGACTCAGAAAGGGTCTCTGGTGGGGGCCGAGCGCATGCGCTTCGATTTCTCCCACTTCGAAGGACTGACCATGGCGACCATTCGTCGGGTCGAGGAGCTGGTCAATGCCCAGATCCGTGCCAACCACGACATCGCTACCCAGGTAATGGATCTGGAAGCGGCCAAGTCGGCCGGTGCCATGGCGCTGTTCGGTGAAAAATATGAAGACGACGTGCGCGTAGTGCGCATGGGCGACTACTCCACCGAGCTGTGCGGCGGTACTCACGCCAAGCGTACCGGTGACATCGGCTTCTTCAAGATCATCGCCGAGAGCGGCATTGCCGCGGGTGTGCGTCGCATCGAAGCCGTGACCGGCAAGGGTGCCATCGATTTCATGCACCAGATGGGTGAGCAGATCGAAGAGGCAGCGGCTCTGGTGAAGGGGGATCAGTTCTCCATCGCCGATAAAGTGCGCCAGATACTGGACAAGTCCAAGATGATGGAGCGCGAGCTGGAGCAGCTCAAGGCCAAGCTGGCCGCCCAGGCTGGTAGCGACCTGTTGAGCCAGGTGATCGAGATAAACGGTCAGAAGGTGCTGATAGCGGCGCTGGAAGGGGCGGATCCCAAGTCACTGCGTGGCATGCTGGATGAGCTGAAAAACCGGATGAAGTCCGGTGTCGTGCTGTTGGCAACCAGCAGCGATGACAAGGTCAACCTGATCGCCGGTGTGACCAGCGATTTGACCGGCAAGGTCAAGGCCGGTGAGCTGGTCAATCTGGTGGCCCAGCAGGTGGGTGGCAAGGGTGGTGGTCGTCCTGACATGGCTCAGGCGGGTGGCACTCAGCCAGAAGCTGTGCCTGCGGCACTGCAATCCGTTCACTCCTGGCTGGAAGAGCGCCTGTAAAAGGGCGAGGTGATCTGTGGCACTCTATGTACAGAAGTACGGCGGCACCTCGGTCGGCACGCTGGATCGGATCGAGGCGGTGGCTGAGCGGGTTCAACTGACCCGCGCCCAGGGACACGACGTGGTGGTAGTGGTCTCTGCCATGTCGGGGGAAACCAACCGGTTGCTGGGTATGGCCCAGCGGCTGGATCCTGATGCCAACCGGCGCGAGATGGATGTGCTCGTCTCCACCGGTGAGCAGGTCACCATAGCGCTGCTGGCGATCGCGTTGAACAAATGCGGTTGCGCTGCGGTCTCTATGACCGGCGATCAGGTACGCATTCATACCGACTCCGCCTATGGCAAGGCACGTATCACCCACATCGACACCGAACAGGTTCAGGCTGAACTGGGGGCGGGCAAGGTGGTGGTGATCGCCGGTTTCCAGGGCCGTGATGAGCACAATGCCATCACGACCCTGGGGCGCGGTGGTTCGGATACCACGGCAGTGGCGGTAGCCGCAGCCATCAAGGCCGATGAATGCCAGATCTTTACCGATGTGGATGGGGTCTATACCACGGATCCGCGCATCGAGCCCAAGGCGCGTCGTCTTTCCACCATCACTTTCGAGGAGATGCTGGAGATGGCGAGCCTGGGGGCCAAGGTGCTGCAGATCCGTTCGGTGGAGTTCGCGGGCAAGTACCGCGTACCACTACGGGTGCTGTCGAGCTTTGTCGATGGAGAGGGAACCTTAATCACATATGGAGGTGAGAGGATGGAAGCTCCCCTGGTATCCGGGATAGCCTTCAATCGCAACGAGGCCAGTCTGACCATTCTGGGTGTGCCGGACAGGCCCACAGTTGCGGCGCAGATCCTGAATCCGATCAGCGACGCCAACATAGATGTCGACATGATAGTGCAGAACACGCTGGGGGATGGCACAGCCGACTTCACCTTCACGGTGAATCGCGATGACTATCGCCGGGCGCGCGCCTTGCTGGAGGAGACCGCCAGCGAACTGGGGGCCGCCTGCGTGCAGGGCAACGGCGAGATAGCCAAGGTGTCCATTGTCGGTGTCGGCATGTGGAACCACCCCGGTGTCGCCCGCACCATGTTCAAGGTATTGGGCGAGGAGGGGATCAACATGCAGTTGATTTCCACCTCTGAAATCAAAATATCCGTGGTGATTGACGAGAAGTACCTGGAGCTGGCCGTGCGCGCCTTGCACGCCGCTTTCGGGCTGGATAATGAGCCTCATGAGCAGCCCTTGGGGAACAATCCCTGATTGATTTAGTTTCAACCATTTACCATATCGGTATCTTTGTAAGATAATGTCGCATATCGATATAAATACAAAACAGGATACAGGAGCAAGCGAATGCTTATTTTGACTCGTCGTGTAGGGGAAACCCTGATGATTGGTGACGAAGTGACTGTCACCGTACTGGGCGTTAAAGGCAATCAGGTTCGTATCGGTGTTAACGCACCGAAAGAGGTCTCCGTACACCGTGAAGAGATCTACATGCGGATACAGGCCGAGAAAGTGCCGGGCCAACCGAATTTCTAAGCCGCATCGATAGCTGCTTTAAGGCGACACTGGTTGTGTCGCCTTTTGTTTTTTTGCGCGTCTGAAATGGCCCTGCAAGGCACTAAACTGTGGGGTAAGTGCCGATATTGTTTGAATATTCCACGCTTTGTCCAAATGCTGAGCGAACACGCTTTTTTCTCCAAAAAAGTGTTTGACTAAAAATCCCTGTGAAGTATTATCAGCCCCGCAAACGGAGAGGTGGCCGAGAGGCTGAAGGCGCTCCCCTGCTAAGGGAGTATGCGGCTTATACCCGCATCGGGGGTTCGAATCCCCCCTTCTCCGCCATTTGCGCCCGTAGCTCAGCTGGATAGAGTACCTGGCTACGAACCAGGTGGTCGGAGGTTCGAATCCTCCCGGGCGCACCATATTAAGACTCAAGCAAGAGTCATGTGTTGACCATCAGCAAGTCGACACTTTGGAAAAGGCTTACTGATAAGTAAGCTTTTTTTATCGTTTTAAATCAGGGCGCCCGTAGCTCAGCTGGATAGAGTACCTGGCTACGAACCAGGTGGTCGGAGGTTCGAATCCTCCCGGGCGCACCATTTTTAGCAGTACACAAAAGTTTGTGAGCGCCCGTAGCTCAGCTGGATAGAGTACCTGGCTACGAACCAGGTGGTCGGAGGTTCGAATCCTCCCGGGCGCACCATTTTGAGCAGTACCAAAAGTTGATGAGCGCCCGTAGCTCAGCTGGATAGAGTACCTGGCTACGAACCAGGTGGTCGGAGGTTCGAATCCTCCCGGGCGCACCATACAGACAGCCTCGACTTAGGTCGGGGCTGTTTTTTATGTGCCGGAGCTGGCCAGACAGCCCTTGATGCCTGGCAACATGACCAATCGTCCCCTTTCTCTCCCCTCATCTATGGGTTTCCACCCGGCCTCATCCCTGCGTTCACCTCGTCCTGCTGATCCCCCTGAATACCTTGCACCCTAGCGCCATTCTGCGCTCCTCTGCCAAATAGTGGGATGAGCCAAGCAGATGGGCAAGCGTGGCAGGCTCGACGTAAGGAGACCCGTAGAGCTGCGGCCAATAAAAAAGGATGCCGCAGCATCCTTTTTCCCACACCTGTTCAGAGACTCAGCTTTTCAGCCATTTGCGAATGCGGTTGGCATCGCCGATGGGGGTGCGCTTGCCCACAGAGTTGAGCAGTACTATGGCCAGCTCACGGCTGTCGGGTTTGGCGCGCATCACCAGGCAGCGGCCTGCCTCATCGGTGAAGCCCGTTTTGGAGAGGCGCACACCCCAGTCAGGGTTCTTCACCAGCGGGTTGGTGTTGTTGAACATCAGGCGATAGGCGGGGGTACTGAAGCGCATATCCCGGTTTGCATCCTGAGTGAACTGGCGGATCAGTGGCTGGCGATAGGCGGCGGAGACGAGCTTGGCCAGATCCTGGGCGGTGGAGACGTTGCGCGTCGACAGGCCAGTGGAGTCGTGGAAGCGGCTGTTGCGCATGCCAAGCTGTCTGGCTTTGTTGTTCATGGCGCGGATGAAGGCCTGGCGGCCGCCGGGATAGTGGCGTGCCAGGGCAGAAGCCATGCGGTTTTCGGAGGACATCAAGGTCAAATGCAGGGCATCACGGCGCGTCACCTTGGTGCCGAAACGGATGCGTGAATAGGTGTGCTTGACGTTGTCCCTGTCATTCTGATCTATGGTCAGGGTCTGGTTGAGGTTCTGTCGCCCCTCCAGTACCACCAGCGCCGTCATCAGCTTGGTCAGCGAGGCGATTGGCCGAACCTGGGTGGCGTTCTTCTGATACAGAGTCTTTCCCGTGTTGACGTCCACTACAAGGGCACTGCTCGATCGCAGTTGCAGTTTGGCCGGGTTGGGGGCAGCCAATGCTGCTGGCAAACCCAGCAGTCCAACCAATGCATATACCAGCGCCATTGCGCTAACCCGACACCGCATACTACCGACTCCGTTTACATCGAAAAAAAGGCGCTAGATTCACGCATTTTTACTCTGGTTTTACAAGGGTGCCCGTGGGAATTCGCCACTATTTTGGTAAAAAAAGAGCCATCTTGCGATGGCCCTGTGTGTTTGACTCAATCCCGTGGGAGAACGGCTTTGCGTTTGCTCAGCCAGCGCCAGAGCAGGGCGACAATGCCCCCCAGCAGGAGCACCAGCGGCAGGTAGAGAATGATGCTGAGAAACTGTGACTCATACTGGGCGGCTAGCTTGGTGTGGCTCAGATAGTAACCCAGCCCGACCAGCGGGCAGATCCACATGATGGAGCTGATCAGATTGACGATGAGAAAGCGCCCCTGGGGGATCTCGGTCGCCCCGACGATATAGGGGTAGGCAGTGCGTACGAAAGCAATATAGCGGGCGGTGATCAGGGTCAGGATGCCGTACTTGTCCAGCAGATAGAAGACCTTCTCCTTGTGCCTCTCTTCCACATGGGACAAGAGACGATGGTACATCTGGGTGTGGCCGAGGAAGCGACCCTGCATATAGCCCAGCCAGGTACCGACGAAGGTAGCCAGGATAAGTAGCGGCACTATGCTCAGGGAGAGCACATCCTGATAGATGAGTACCCCCGTCAGGATCAGCAGGCTATCCCCGGGCAAGAAGGCGGTAGGGATGAAGCCATTCTCCAGCACCAGAAACGTCAATAACACGCCGCAGACCATAAAGGCCATCTTGGGATCGGACAAGGTCACCAGATCCTGATGCATAAAGGCGTGAGCCAGTTGGTAAAACTGCTCCATTCTTGCAAACTCCGCAGGTTAGCTGGGTTGATCGAGCAAAGGCATGGCGATCACCTTGTCGATGCGCAGACCATCCATGTCAACAATTTCCAGTTGCCACTGTTCCAGTGTGACCAGATCTCCGATCCTGGGAACACGGCCAAGGAGCAGCATAATAAGCCCTCCGAGGGTGTGGTAGTGATGTTTTTCTTCTTCCGGCAGTTGAGCCAGTCCCAGGCAGTCTTTCAACTCCGGCAGGGGAATGAGGCCGTCCAGCAGCCAGCTGCCGTCGGCTCGCTGGAATGCCCAGTTATCTTCACTGTCTTCCTGCTGAAAATCGCCTGCCAGCGTCTCCAGCAGATCCTGCTGAGTGACCAGCCCCTGCAACTCGCCATATTCGTCCACTACCAGCACCATGTGCTCGGCGTGGGTGCGAAAATGATTGAGCAGCTCGAGTCCGTTGAGGGTCTCCGGCAACAGGCTGCCATCCTGGGTCAGGGCCGCCAGATCGATGGGCTCCCCCTTGATGTAGGCGTGCAGCACCTTGCTGACGTTGATGATGCCCACCAGATCGGAAAGGCTGCCGTCACAGACAGGGAAGCAGCTGTGGCGATACTCCACCAGTCGCTGCAGGTTCACCTCCAGTGGCAGCGCGAGATCCAGATAACGGATGTCGCTGCGCGGCACCATCAGGGAGGCCAGACTGCGTTCGTCGAGACGAAACACGTTGCGCAGCATAGTGTGTTCATGATCTTCGATGACCCCGGCTTCCGAGCCCTCCGCCAGCATGGCGTGGATCTCCTCCTGGGTCACGTTGGCACCACCATCCTGCTTGGCCCTGAGAATACGCAGGCTGGCGTTGGTGGAGGCCGACAGCAGCCAGACGAAGGGGCGGGTGACGGCAGCCAGCCACATCATGGGGCGCGCGACCAGACAGGCGAGGCGTTCGGCGTTGAGCTGACCGAGGCGTTTGGGCACCAGTTCACCGACAACGATAGAGAGGTAGGTGACGATGACGATCACCAGCACGGTCGCAAGCATGCTGCTGCTCTTGGCGGCCATGCCCCACTCCTGCAGCCAGAGCGCCAGCGGTTGGGCCAGCAGTGACTCGCCGTAGATGCCGTTGAGCAGACCTATGCTGGTAATGCCTATCTGGACGGCGGAGAGGAAGTTGGTCGGATCTTCGCTCAGTCTGAGGGCTATGGCAGCAGAACGACTCCCTTCGCTCGCCATCTTGCCAAGGCGGGCCTTGCGTGCGGTAACAATGGCGATTTCCGACATGGCAAAGACGCCATTGAGCAAAATCAATCCAAACAGGATCAATATTTCCATACTGCCACTGCACTCCCGATAGAAAAGATCGCTGGCAGTGTAATGAATTTGGGGGAAATGCGCTTGTGAAAGCAGGTGATTTGGCTCGCTAAATTTGTATGAAAATGTGAGCAAACCCGCGGGGATGGGGTAGATAAACAAAAGCCCCCTGTGAAAAGGGGGCTTTGTCAGGACAGCAGCAGACTTACAGGGCGGCGATCTCTACCTGCTGTGCCTCGAGCGTCACCAGTTGGGCACGGTACTCTTCCAGCTTCTCGCGCTCCTTGGCAATGACGGCTTCCGGCGCCTTGGCCACGAAGGCCTCGTTGCCGAGCTTGCCTTCGATACGGGCGCATTCACCGACCAGCTTGGCCACTTCTTTGGCCAGACGGGTCAGTTCGGCATCCTTGTCGATGAGGCCAGCCATGGGGATCATCAGCTCGGTGGCACCGATCAGCTTCTTCACCGACAGGGGCGCCACTTCGCCGTCCGCCAGTACGCGGATGGACTCCAGACGGGCCAGGGACTTGAGGAAAGCCTCGTTGTCACCGGCGCGCTGGGTGTCCTTGGCATCACACTTGAGCAGCACGTTCAAGGCCACGCTCGGCGCCACGTTCATCTCGGCGCGGATGTTGCGAATGCCGACGATAAACTCCTTCACCCACTCCTGATCCGCCATCGCAGCGTCGTCTACCTTGGCGGCATCGAACTGCGGGAAGGCTTGCAGCATGATGGTGTCGGCGTGCACGCCGGTCAGCGGCGCCACCGATTTCCAGATGGTTTCGGTGATGAACGGGATGATCGGGTGCGCAAGACGCAGCAGGGTTTCCAGCACAGTCACCAAGGTGTGACGGGTGGCGCGCTGCTCGGCCTCGGAGCCTTTGCCCAGTACCGGCTTGGTCAGCTCCAGATACCAGTCGCAGAACTGGTTCCAGATAAATTCGTACAGCACGCCAGCCGCGATGTCGAAGCGGTAGGTGTCCAGCGCGGTGCGGAAGTCGCGGATGGCGACCTGCAGCTGGGACTGGATCCAGCGATCCGCCAGACTGAACTGCATTTCGCCGCCATTGCCTTGTGAAGAGAAGCCGCAATCCTGATCTTCGGTGTTCATCAGCACGTAGCGGGAGGCGTTCCACAGCTTGTTGCAGAAGTTGTTGTAACCGTCCAGGCGCTTCATGTCCCAGTTGATGTCACGACCGGTAGAGGCCAGCGCCGCCAGGGTGAAGCGCAGGGCATCGGTGCCGTGAGCCTCGATCCCTTCCGGGAACTGCTTGGCGGTACGCTTGCCGATCTTCTCGGCCATCTGCGGCTGCATCATGTTGCCGGTGCGCTTCTCCAGCAGATTTTCCAGCGAGATGCCGTCGATCATGTCGAGGGGATCCAGCACGTTGCCCTTGGACTTGGACATCTTCTGGCCTTCTTCGTCACGGATGAGGCCCGTGATGTAGACGGTCTTGAACGGGACTTGCGGCTGGCCGTTTTCGTCCTTGATGAAGTGCATGGTCATCATGATCATCCGGGCAATCCAGAAGAAGATGATGTCGAAGCCGCTCATCAGCACGTCGGTCGGGTGGAAGGTCTTGAGCGCCTCTGTGTTGTTCGGCCAGCCCAGGGTGGAGAAGGTCCAGAGGGCGGAGCTGAACCAGGTGTCGAGCACGTCTTCGTCCTGACGCAGCACTGTCACGGACGGTATGCTGTGCTTGGCACGCACTTCCGCCTCGTCACGGCCCACGTAGACGTTGCCGGCGTCGTCATACCAGGCCGGGATGCGGTGACCCCACCACAGCTGACGGGAGACACACCAGTCCTGAATGTCGCGCATCCAGGAGAAGTACATGTTCTCGTACTGCTTGGGCACGAACTGGATGCGGCCATCTTCCACCGCTTCGATGGCGGTCTTGGCCATCGGCGCCACACGCACGTACCACTGGTCGGTCAGCATCGGCTCGATGGGCACACCACCGCGATCGCCGTAAGGCTGCTGCAGCACGTGATCCTTGATTTCAGCCAACAGGCCCAGCTCATCCAGCTTGGCCACAATGGCCTTGCGGGCAGCGAAGCGCTCCATACCGGCGAACTCGGTCGGCAGGGCGGCGTCGTAGGCAGTGCTGGGGTTGCCGTTGGTGTCGACCACTTCGGCCTCGGCGCGCACGTGGGCGTCCAGGGTGAAGATGTTGATCATCGGCAGGTTGTGGCGCTTGCCCACTTCGTTATCGTTGAAGTCGTGGGCCGGGGTGATCTTCACGCAGCCGGTGCCCTTCTCCATGTCGGCGTGTTCGTCGGCGACTATGGGGATCAGACGGTTCACCAGTGGCAGCAGTATATGCTGGCCGATCAGCGCCTTGTAGCGCGGGTCTTCCGGGTTCACTGCCACTGCGGTATCGCCCAGCATGGTTTCCGGACGGGTGGTGGCGACGATCAGGTGATCCTGACCTTCAGCTGTCTTGGCGCCGTTGGCCAGCGGATAGCGCAGGTGCCACATGTGGCCCTTGATCTCGCGGTTTTCCACTTCCAGATCGGAGATGGCGGTGTTGAGCTTGGGATCCCAGTTCACCAGACGCTTGCCGCGGTACATAAGGCCATCTTCGTAGAGACGGACAAACACTTCCTGCACGGCGCTCGAGAGACCCTCATCCATGGTGAAGCGCTCGCGCTCCCAGTCCACCGAGTCGCCCAGACGGCGCATCTGGCGGGTGATGGTGCCGCCGGACTCTTCCTTCCACTGCCAGATCTTGTCGATGAAGGCATCACGGCCGTAGTCGTGACGGGTCTTGCCCTCTTCGGCGGCGATCTTGCGCTCCACCACCATCTGGGTGGCGATACCGGCGTGGTCGGTACCCGCCTGCCACAGGGTGTTCTTGCCCTGCATGCGGTTGTAGCGGATCAGGGTATCCATCAGGGTTTGCTGGAAGGCGTGACCCATGTGCAGGCTGCCGGTGACGTTCGGCGGCGGGATCATGATGCAGAAGGAGTCTTTGCTGGTGTCGCCGTGGGGCTTGAAGTAACCCTGGGCTTCCCAGTGCTGATAGAGCGCCTGTTCGATGGCGTTGTGATTAAAAGTCTTTTCCATGGTCTCGCCGTAATCTGGATGGATGGAGTCTGGTGTTGATTCGTCGTGGATCGAGGGTGGTGCAGTCAGGGCTGCGCCGGATCCTGTGCGGCAAGGACGGGCTGATCCCTCATCTCGAGGGCATGGCCTGCCTGGCGATAGTGCTTGTAGCGCTCGCGGGCTTGCTGCTTTTGCGTTTCGTCAGTGGGGACAAAATCTACCACTTGAGCGAAGTGTCCTGCAAACAAAGGTGTCTCTCTGGCCAGATTGATGAGGCGGGCGTAGCGCCGTTTCGGCGGCTGATGGCCTATCTCCACCGGCGCCTGACCGCTCTCGCCTTGCAGCTGGTGCGGCACGAAACGCTCCGGTGGCAGTTGCCACAGCAGCTCGTCCAGGCGCAGGGCCTGGGTCTCATCGTCGCAAAACAGGTAGAGGTGGCCTGCGCCCCATGACTCGGCCGCCAGTTGGCAGGCGAGCCGTTCGACGGCGCTGGCCTGTGCGTCATCCTGTTCGTTCATCAGGTAAAAAGTCACTTGGCTCATCAGGTTGATCCCGTTTTCCGGTGACGGACTATTGACCGCCGAAGAGGCTGACAGGGAGTTTTCCCGCCTGCTGCTCACTGATTCAAGAATGAAACAAGGAAGAGGCGGGCCTCTTCCTTGTGGTACTGGGCAACTCCCGGGCTTCCGATGCATTCATCGAAAGGGGCAGGGGAGTTACTCTTTTTCTTCGATATCCACGCCTGCCCGGTTGAGCAGGAACTGGGTCAGCAGGGGAACCGGACGACCGGTGGAGCCTTTGTCCTTGCCACTCTTCCAGGCAGTCCCGGCGATATCCAGGTGGGCCCAGTTGTACTTCTTGGTGAAGCGTGACAGGAAGGCGGCAGCGGTAATGGTGCCGGCCGGACGCCCGCCTATGTTGGCCATGTCGGCAAACGGGCTCTCCAGCTGTTCCTGATACTCCTCGAACAGCGGCAGGCGCCAGGCGCGATCGCCAGCCTGCTCGGAGGCGTTGAGCAGTTCGTGAGCCAGCGGGTTGTGGTTGGCCAGCAGCCCCGTGGTGTGGTGGCCCAGCGCTATGATGCAGGCACCGGTCAGGGTGGCCACGTCGATGACGGTCTCGGGATCGTAACGGTCCACATAGGTGAGCGCATCGCACAGCACCAGACGGCCTTCCGCATCCGTGTTCAGCACTTCAATGGTCTGGCCGGACATGGAGGTGAGGATGTCACCCGGGCGATAGGCGTTGCCACCCGGCATGTTTTCACAACCCGCCAGCACGCCGATGACGTTGATGGGCAGCTGCAGCTGTGCCAGGGCATGCATGGTACCGAGCACGGAGGCGGCGCCACCCATGTCGTACTTCATCTCGTCCATGCCTTCGGCCGGCTTGATGGAGATGCCGCCCGAATCGAAGGTCAGCCCCTTGCCGACCAGCACTATGGGCTTGGCATCGGCGTTGCCCTTGTATTCGATGATGGCCATCATGGCTTCATTCTCGGAGCCACGGGCTACCGCCAGATAGGAGTTCATGCCGAGCTCGGCCATCTCCTGCTCACCGATCACCTTGGTGGTGATATTGTCGAAAGAGTCGGCCAGACGGCGGGCCTGGGAGGCAAGATAGGCCGGATTGCAGACGTTGGGCGGCATGTTGGCCACGTCGCGGCAGACCCGGACTCCTTTCGCCACGGCCAGACCGTGGGCGATGGCTTTTTCACCAATGGTCAGTTCCCGACGTGTCGGCACATTGAATACCAGCTTGCGCAATGGGCGGCGCGGCTCGGCCTTGTTGGTCTTGAACTGATCAAAGTTGTAGAGGCCCGCCTTGGTGGTTTCTACCGCCTGACGCACCTTCCAATAGGTATCCCGCCCCTTGACGTGCAACTCGGTCAGGAAGCAGACAGCCTCCATGGAGCCGGTTTCGTTCAGGGTGGTGATGGTCTTGTTGATGATCTGCTTGTACTGGCGTTCGTCGAGTTCCCGCTCCTTGCCACAACCGACCAGCAGCACGCGCTCACTGAGCACGCCTGGTACTTGATGCAGCAACAGCATCTGGCCTGGTTTCCCTTCCAGGTCGCCACGGCGCAGCAGCGAGCTGATGTAGCCATCGCTGATCTTGTCCAGTTGTTCGGCAACCGGAGAGAGGCGACGGGGCTCGAATACGCCGACCACGACGCAAGCACTGCGTTGCTTCTCAGGACTGCCACTCTTTACACTGAACTCCATGGAATCTCCTACATCCTAAAGACAAAAGGCACCTTTTATTGAATAATGCGGTGCTTGTTGGGGTATCAGAGGCGGAGCGAACAGCCATAGGCTCCGCAGTTCAAACTGGTAAAAATCCAATATACGGCCCTATTTTTCAGGCATTCGACTAAAAACACAAGTTTACTTGGGAATGACTGTGATCGTTTTCCGATATTTGTTCAGGGAAACCCTGAAAACGCAGCTGGCAGTGTTATTCGTATTGCTGCTTATCTTTGTCAGCCAACAATTTATCAAGATCATCGGCGATGCCGCCGATGGCGAGGTACCGACACGCCTGGTTTCCACCCTGTTGCTGCTCAACCTGCCCAATATGGCCTTGTTGATGCTGCCTATCAGCCTGTTTTTAGCCATCTTGTTTGCTCACGGGCGCCTGTATGCCGAAAGTGAGATGACTGTGCTGCATGCGGTGGGATTCAGTCACCGCTTCGTGATGCGCTGCGCCATGGTGCTGGCCCTGTTGACTGCCGCCGTTGCGGCCTTCAATACCGGCTGGATAGCTCCCCAGGCCAAGGAGCGGGAGTATCAGGTGATCGATGAATTCAAAGCCGATCCGGGTATCTCCTTCCTGCAGGCGGGTCGTTTCATGGAGCTCGACAAGGGACGCCTCGTTGCCTACATCCAGGAGTTGAATGACAAGGGGTCTCTGCTGCAGAAGATCTTCGTGCTGCAACGCTCCCATGATGGCAAGCCGCCCTCTGTGGTGGTCGCGACGGAAGGGGTGGTGACCCTGGACAGCAATGGCCTGCAATGGTTGACTCTGAAAGATGGTTCTCGCTATGAGGGGCACTTCAGCACCAGGCAGTTCCAGATCTCCGAATTTGACGAGTACAGTCTGGTGATCCGTCAGCAGGAGATGGAGCGGTCCAACCGCAAGGCGGCCGCCAAGCCGACGGTCGAGCTGCTGGGGACTCAGGACAACGGCATGATGGCCGAGCTGCAGTGGCGTATCTCGTTGCCGTTCTCCATTCTGGTGCTCACCTTCCTGGTAGTGCCACTGGCGCGGGTCAACCCCCGTCAGGGCCGTTATGCCAAGCTGCTGCCGGCCATCTTGCTCTATCTCTCCTACTTCCTGTTGCTCAGCGCGGCGCGCTCGGCCATCGACAGCGGACGCCTGCCCCATTGGCCGGGTATGTTCCTGGTGCCCCTGGTCTATCTGCTGTTGATCGGCCTGCCGCTCAACTTGCAGGGCACCAGTTGGTGGAACGGAGTGAAAGGGCGCTATTTCAACAGAAAATCAGCATGATGCTGCAACTTAGGAATCTCGCCTGATGTTTGGCATTCTTGATAGATATATCGGCAGGGTCATTTTCATGTCGATCCTGCTGTGTGAACTGACCCTGGTCGGATTGGCTGCACTCATCAAGTATGTGGAGCAGCTCAGGTCGGTCGGGGAAGGCAACTACGACATGATCAATGCCCTCTATTACGTCCTGCTCTCCATGCCCAAGGAGGCGGTTCAGTTCTTCCCGCTGGCTGCCCTGCTGGGCGGGCTCATAGGGCTGGGTCAGCTGGCGACCAGCTCTGAGCTGGTGGTGATGCAGGCGGCGGGCCGCTCCAAGATCAGTATCGTGATGGCGGCGCTCAAGACTGCGATCCCCTTGATGATACTGGTGGGATTGATGGGTGAATATGTGGCGCCCATCGCCAAGCGGATGGCAGACGACGTCAAGGCTGGTGCGCTGTCAGAGGGGCGATTGACTGTTTCTGCTTATGGGGTCTGGGCACGTGATGGCAACAACTTCGTCAATATCAACGGGGTGCGCAACGATGGTGCACTGACCGGCATCACCCTCTATCGCTTCACTCCAGAGCGTAAACTGATCGATATCCTCCAGGCTCGCGAAGGCGTGTTTGAGCAGCATCACTGGCTGCTCAAGCAGGTCCAGATCACCCGTTTTGACGATCCCGCTCAGATCCTGAGCGAGACACAGGCCCAGATGGAGTGGAGCTCCGAGCTCACGCCCAAGCAGCTCGGGGTGGTGAGTATCGACCCTGAAAACCTGCCGGTTGCCGGTCTGCTCGACTACATCGGCTATCTCGATGCCAACAAGCAGGACGCCGGGCGTTACAAGCTGGAGATGTGGCGCAAGCTGTTGTCGCCGCTCTCCGTGGTGGCCATGATACTGCTGGCCTCCTCCTTCATCTTCGGCCCGCTGCGCTCGGTGAGCATGGGCGCCCGCATGCTGATGGGGATCATGACCGGCTTCGCCGTCTATGTGAGCGATCGAGTGTTCGGGCCCATCAGTCTGGTGTACGCCGTGCCGCCGATCCTGGCCGCCATTGCTCCCAGCCTGCTGTTTGGCGGTATCTCCTTCTATATTCTGAGCCGCAAACAGTAGCGGCCTGCATAGACCAAACAAGAAGGGCACCCACTGGGTGCCCTTCTTGTTATTCATACCCTGCTCGCCAGCTCACTTGTTCAGCTGCTCCAGGTTCTCCTGCTTGCTCAACACCACCACTTCGCACTCGGACCAGATGTCCTGAAAGGCGCGGGGTGCCTTGCGGTTGAACAGACACATCAGGTTGCCAAGGCCGAATGCCGCCGTCGCCAGCCGGATCAGGGCCTGGGTGATGCGGATGTTGCTGCCATCCGCATTCTGGATGCGCAGTCGCCAGGCGCGCATGCCTATGGTCTGACCGGCACGGGTCCAGAACCAGGTGTAGAAACCGCAGATGATGAAGGCGAGCCAGGCGCTGTAGATCGGACTGGTCAGCAACCAGGAGGCGTCTTTGCCTTCCGGAAGGGTAGCTGCGCCGGTTGCCAGCAGCAGATGCGCTATCCCCATACCGATAAAGCCTGCGATGATCAGCAAAGAGATGACCACCAGATAGTCATAGAGCAGAGCGCCGAGGCGGCGTAGCAGACCAGCCGACGGGTAGTGCGGGGTAGCGGTAGAGACAGGTTTTGGTGAAACGGGTGTACGCTTGGCCATCGTTTTTATTCCATTAATATGATGCGGGCATTCTATGTAACTGACCTTGTATCGGCAAGGCGTTGAATAAATGAGCAAACGAGAGCGTGCACAAGAAAAACACCTTGCATGGCATCGCGCCATTCGTATAATCCCTCGCAGTTGCCCGGGTGGCGAAATCGGTAGACGCAGCGGATTCAAAATCCGCCGATGAATAATCGTGTCGGTTCGAGTCCGACCCCGGGCACCATTCTTTTCCCTGTTTGGTCAACAGGTTACAGCGCTCAAGAGCGCTCCTGCTCAAAGTTTCTGCGGTTGATAACACTCATTCATGTGCAAATATGTGCAAGAGGTTTCAACCAATGGCAAGCATCCAAGTTCTCACTCGAAAAACCGGCAAGTCCTATCGCGTTCAGTTCATGCGTAACGGCAACCGCGTGTCCAAAGTTTTTACCCGCAAAAAAGACGCAGAGCAGTTCCTGGCTCAGATCACTGTATCTGACGAGCTGGCAGATGCCTTAACCAACGTCACCCTCACCAGTACCACCATTCAACAAGCTATCCATGAGTACCTTGAACAGCACAAGGGACGGGACAAGTCTGTACCACAGCGTCTGGGCTGGTGGGCTGAACATATCGGCGACAAGACGTTGAACAAAGTAAATCGCCAGCGGATCAAGAACGCCATCTCGATTCTGGAGGCAGAAGGGAAAGCTCCTGCGACCCTGAATCGTTATAAAGCGGCGTTGTCAGCAGTCTTTGCCTACATGTGCGATCGCTATGACCTCAAAGTGAACCCTTGCCTGGAAGTGAAACAGAAGCGGGAAGACAATGCTCGCACACGCTTTTTGTCGACAGATGAACTTGCTCGATTGATGAAGGCCACCAAGTCGAGCAAGTGGGAGCGACTTCATATGCTGGTTCATATGGCGTTGACCACAGGAGCACGGAGGGGCGAGCTGATAGGCCTCAAATGGTCAGATATCAACTTCAACACGCGAACAGCTCATTTGGCGGTGACCAAGAATGGTAGTCAGAGGGTTTTGTCTCTGACGGCTGATCTGCTTACTGAGCTCTCAAAGTTTCGCGAGATTGGTGCCAGCTTTGTTTTCCCTCACCCCTCTGGCCTAAATCGACCATTTACCGAGTTTGACTACCACTGGCAGGTAGCGAAGAAAGCTGCGTTGCTCTCTGATTTCCATTTTCATGACCTTCGGCATACCTGTGCAAGCTTGTTGGCGATGAATGGTGCCAGCATTCTGGAGATCGCAGAGGTGTTAGGCCATAAGTCGATCACCATGACTCAAAGATATTCCCATCTGTGCAATGCCCACACGGCCAAGCTCACAGAGCGGGTATTCGGGAATCTGATGGGTGGCTAATCAAGTCGGCCTTGCAGCCTAGATATATTGAATATGTTAGCCTGAGCCCCCCGTATCTATGGATGCGGGGGGCTTTTGTTTTTTTGGGGATGTAGTAGATGAGTGAGCAATATATAAGCAGTGATTTTCTGGAGGGTTTGGTTGTATGGCAAAAATCACCAGATGATGAACCCATCATCGTTGATGGAGAGGAAGGAATCCCGTACTTCTCCCCAAATGGCCGCCCGAGGCTGGCCATTACAAAAGATGGCCAATTAATAGACTCCGTATCAATTGACATCACAGCCAAAAAAGTAACATCTGATGATGAGGTCGAACGCCAAAATGGTCAATTTCATGTCGGGAGCTGGGGAAATAACACACCTCGCTTGATGATTGAGCGTGAAGTTCTCAAAGAGGCCATCAGTTATAGCGCAAAATTGCGGAAAATTGGGTGGACCGATGAGCGGATGGATTTTGAACTGAATTCACATGCGCTCTGCTGGGCTGACTCACATATCACAGTACCCTCAGTTGCTACTATCCGAGCTAGAAATAGGCTCTCTCCTCATCGATATAAGATTCCAAGACTGGCTTTAGCTGCCTACGTTGAATATCACAAGATTGGTTTCCAAAAGGGATTCATGGCTCACCTGAAAGGGAAAAGTGAAGAGGAAATATCTTGTGCTCTTATGAGGATAGCCTTAGATATCGCGTTGCTAAACCCTTGCCTGGGGGAAGTATGGGGGAGAGTGTATACCCGACAAGGAATGCGAAAGAAAGCTCCACCGCCGTCAACGTTGGAGATTACTTTGGAGTCTCTTTTGGATCGGCTCGTGTACTTAGAAGCTCAGGCAGTGAACCACGATAATTCTGAGGAATGGTTTGGTGATGAGATCGCTTCGTTAGAAAGGTCGATTAACCTCATCCAACAAGACATTGAGTTCGAAAAGCAGATGAAACTGCGTCAAGTCGATGCGGTACAGGCCGCAAAAGCACTTCTGACTGCAGCAGGAATCCCATGTAAGACAAATATAGAAGATGAACCATGGGCTCTGTTTGTCGCTAAAGCATGGAGCGTTATCCCTTCATATATCGTTAGTGCAGCCAAGATATTGAAAAAGTCAAGAACAGAAGTGCGCTGACTTCTGTTCTAAAAGAATGCCTACCACATCGCGTTAAATACTCCCTGACCAAACCGCAGAACACCAAGAGCAACAGGAAAGGGAGTATAAGCAGTATGCAAGACCTCAACCTCATCGCAATCAGTCAAGATCTAAACAACTGGCTGCCTGTGACCGAAATCCCCAAGCGCTACCCCCAATTTAACTATCCCACACTGAAGGCCATGTTTTGGAAGCGAGCAGAGAAGCCCGGCTTAGAACGTTGCTGCCGAATTGTCGGCAAGCGGATGTTTGTGAATACCAAACTCTTCAGCTTGTGGATGGCTGGTGGACTGCCTGAACAACACCCGACGGATGATTAAACCGCAGGGAATCCATCTGTTACCGGATATAGGCAAACATGGTGTGCAAACCCATGGGGAAAACATGAAAAAAAGCCCTTACCTGCGACAGTAAGGGCATTTCGGATTACTCGCTGGCTCTGACAGTTTGCAGACCAAGGAGCCAGTGAGTGTGAGGTAATTTTAGCATGAAAGTTCACTTATTAATCCATAAAGGCCATCAAGGCTTGCTGGCCGAGATCCATGCTTCGTCTTCTGATTCGGAGGGCAAGCGATGATCTATTTTGCATGGGCCGCTGATAGCCAGGCTGAGACCTTCTATGGACCACCCAATCCCAGAACCGGTAAACGCTCCCGTGTCGGAGTATTGAGTGCCTTCACCAGCCGAAAAGCGAGAGCCGCCTTTATAGCGCAATGCAAAGGAGCCGCTGCGGTTGTAACTCGTCCTTATGCTCGCCAAATGAAGGCAGGCTTAAATGAACGGGCATTCGATGGGTTGGTAACCGCTCTGGTTAGGGGAGAGTGATGAACGCACAGCCCCACCAAATAGCGCGAATTCCCCATATGGCTGCGAACGTTCAGGCTGCCAGCTCACCAGCACATGGTTTGGTGAAATTTAGAGATCTCCCAGATCAAAAGACGATTGTGATTTATACGGGCTCTCATGCGCCGTCTCATGGGGGGCAGAGGGAGGTTTTACAGCGAGCCCTCAATCATGCGATTACCGCTGATAATCCCGTAGATCCTGATGAACAACCGGTGGTGAGTCTTTATGTATCACCCACCCAGCTTGATGAGGGTAGGAAGCTATATCGGATGGTTGACCGAGATGCGACGGAAAAGGTGATTGTGCATATCTGCGGTCAGCTTCATGTAAACAAACAGCACCGGCTAATAGATGAGCTATTGAAACAAGCTCCTAGTGCAGAGCTCTATCTTGGTCATCCTGATCGGAATGCTGAACCATGGGCGCTTGTGAATATCCACCAGCAATTCGAGTACCAGAAGAGATTGCAAACCAATCTTTCTCTTTCGATTGGCTTCAGCGGCTATGACCACCAACAAAGCTACCTAATCAAAGGGTTGTTGCCCGCGTCTAGCATGTGCAGCATCTATGGTCCCAGCGGTAGCTTTAAGAGCTTTACAGCTGTTTCAATTGCTTGCCATATAAGCACCGGTCTGGCTTGGGATGGTAGGCCAGTCCAACAAGGTGCAGTGCTTTACATTGTGGGTGAAGGTGGGGTCGGTGTACCGCGTCGTATTAAGGCGTGGGCTGATGAGTATCACGAGCAGCAAGACGTTCCCAATTTATATCGTGTTAACCAGCCAGTGTTTATGGCAGATGATGCTCAAGTCAATGAGTTGCGGTTAGCTGCCATCCAGATCAAAGCGGATACAGGGTTACCTGTCAGGCTTATTGTGGTCGATACAGTGGCTCGCTGCTTTGGCGGTGGCGATGAAAATCGTGCTGCTGATATGGGGGCGTTTATCGCCGGTTGTGATCGTATTAAGGCGGAAACTGGGGCCACTATTTTGCTGATACACCACACCGGCAAGAACGAAGAAAATGGGGCCAGGGGGAGTAGCGCATTCAGAGCGGCATTAGATGCCGAGTATCTGCTGAAACGTGAAAACAAGGAGGACGCATCCATCATTCTGACATGTACCAAGATGAAGGATGATGAAGAACCCGCTCTACGGGCTCATGATCTTAAACAACGGGTTATTGGCTCAGATGCAGACGGTGATGATGTCACCAGTATGGTGCTGGTGGATACAAGCCGAGAGCCCATAGAATCTGATGAACTGGGTAACGTATCCAACGTGACTGCGAACCACAAAGCAATGTTTGGAGCTATACGTCAGCTTTGTAATGCCAATGGTGGTAAGACAACTTGGCAGCAGGTGATCGACCACATGAAGGCAGCAAAGATGGATGACAAAAAGAACCGTACTCGCCATCGAAACAAGTTGATTTCAGAACGCCTAATTGAACGGGATGGCGACCTTATCTGGCTAGTAAAATCAGGTGACTAACCAGTAAAAAGTGAAGGCTGGGTGAGGAGCGTGAGGCGGGGGCTATTTATCCTCACTTTTTTTCTATAGACAGAAAAAGTGACGATATACGTCCATGTTCGCCAGCATGTCCGCGTCAATACAGGCTTTGCTGCATCCTCATTGGGTAACGCTAACGCCCACTGGTGAGGTGTGCCAGTAAGTGAGGATTGATTGAGGGGGATGAGGTGAAACCAAAGCAAAATGGTACCGAATGCCGCAGCCGACCATGAGGCATTTCAGCATTGTGATTAGGCGAGTCATCTGAGTGACGAGGAAGAATGTTCTTGCCCTGCACGCCACAACTTGGAGGAAAGGCGAGTGTTCGCGGAGATTAACAAGATGTTCGCCAAAGAGATGGCGGAAGAGGAAAAGCAGCGGCTAAAGGAGCAAAAACGAGCAGAGCGCCAACGCAAGCAGCTAGAACGATTGTGCAAGCCAGCACCGGGAGTCGAAGACATCTTTCGGTATCGTAATGCCTGGGCTCGGAATGTCGGGCAGTCTAACCGTCGATTGATGGAGCGGGCAGAGCGAGACCATGCCATAGCCAAGCTGGGGCCGATTAATCACTTGGCTGCTCTTGTCGTTGCAATGGAGTGGCACCCGCACCATGCCTACATTCTGGTCGTCGCAACAGATCCCGGCGTGACCGGTGAGGAGCTGACTGACTTCTACAACCTGAGCCATTCAAATCACAGGATGGTGTTCCGTCGCTTGAACACAGTGTTGAAGCCGTTGGGTTGGCGTTTCGCCTCATACCCTAGGGGCTCACCAAATGAGCCATGGGGTTGGGAGTTGGAAATCATCCCGGAGTGATCATCCCTAAAATGATCACTTTTTGTGTTACAGGCGATCATTATTGCCCTGCGTGGCCATGTGGTTGTGATAAGCCAATGATAATGCGGGCTACAGCCCAGCTTACGTCCCCAAATACGGTAAAGCGATCACTTTTGGCTGAGTGGTTCTGATGCAAAAGCAGGATCGCTTACTCGCGTCACAAACCGTGGTAACACACAGTAAAATAAAGGTTTTTATTAAAAGTGATCGTTTTGCATAACGATCCTTTTTCTCTGCTCTCGGCGATCGCTTTTCTGGCTAGCCAGGATCGTTTTTTGTAGTCACCAGTCCCCTAATTCACCGCAAGCCCAGTCCTGGCAAGGGATTACTGGTAGGGGCGATCGCACACGCCTCTTCGACTGTCCCCCAAAATGCAAAATCCTTTGTCCCGTTACGAGTGATCATTTGCAGAGCGCCCTTGAACCTTGCTGTATCGAAAGGGGACGATGGATGACGGTGAGAAGCAAGAGAGGTATTGGTTCACCAAACAGCCTAGCTCACGAAAACACCATGTCCCCTGTGGTAAACTGCCCGCATTTCCGTTTGGTCCTGAATATGCCTCGGCAGTTCCCCGTATTTTGAGAATCCCAATGACCACCAATATCTCTTCTCTGGCTAGCCTGATCTGGTCGGTTGCCGACCTTCTACGCGGTGATTTCAAACAGTCCCAGTATGGTCGTATCATCTTGCCCTTTACCGTACTGCGTCGTCTTGAGTGTGTGCTGGCTCCAAACAAGGCTAAAGTGTTGGCTACAGTTGAGAGCAATAAGGCATTGCCTGACACAGTAGCCGAATTGGCTAAAGATAAGCTGTTACTAAGTGCAGCAGGCCACGCCTTCTACAACAGTTCTCCGCTGGAGCTGGCCAAGCTGGGTGAAACCCATGTGGGTGATAACCTGGATGCCTACGTGCGGGCTTTCTCCAAGGATGCTCGTGAGATCTTCGAGCACTTCAACTTCGATGCCAGCATCAACCTGCTGGAAGATGCTGACCTGCTCTACAAGGTAGTTCGCTCCTTTGCCAACGTGGATCTCTCCCCGGAAGTGGTAGACAACTACCACATGGGTCTGGTGTTTGAAGAGCTGATCCGCCGCTTTGCGGAAAGCTCCAACGAAACCGCCGGTGAACACTTTACCCCTCGCGATATCGTGCGGCTCACCACCTCCCTGGTGTTTGCCGGTGATGACGAGGCGCTCGGCAAGCCGGGCATTGTGCGTTCCATCTATGATCCCACAGCGGGGACCGGTGGCTTTCTCTCTTGCGGCATGGAGTATCTGCACGAGCTGAACCCCACCGCACGGTTGGCCACCTTCGGCCAGGAGCTTAACCCCGAGTCCTACGCCATCTGTAAAGCCGACATGCTGATCAAGGGGCAGGAAATCAGCAACATCAAGCTGGGCAATACCCTCTCCGATGATCAGTTGCCCTACAAGAGTTTCGATTATTGTCTTTCCAACCCGCCATTCGGGGTGGACTGGAAGAAGGTCGAAAAACAGGTGCGGGATGAAGCGACCAAGCAAGGCTTTAATGGCCGTTTTGGCCCTGGCTTGCCACGGGTATCTGACGGCTCCTTGCTGTTTCTGATGCACCTCATCGCCAAAATGCAGCAACCCACGGCCGAGTGTGTGGGCTCCAAGATCGGGATTATCCTCAACGGCTCACCGCTCTTTACCGGTGGGGCAGGCAGTGGCGAGAGCGAGATCCGCCGTTATATCCTTGAGCACGATCTGCTGGATGCCTTGGTGGCCCTGCCCACCGATATGTTCTACAACACCGGCATCGCCACCTATATCTGGGTGCTCTCCAACCACAAACCGGCCGAGCGTAAGGGCAAGGTGCTGCTGATCAACGCCAGCGATATGCACAGCCCGATGCGTAAATCGTTGGGCTCCAAGCGCAAGCAGCTGAGCGATGAAGCGTTAAGCGAGATCGTCAGCCTCTATAGCCGCTACGAAGAGAGCCCGATCGCCAAGATCTTCCCCACCACTGCTTTTGGCTATCGCCGTTTGACCATCGAGCGGCCGCTAAAATTGGCGTTCTATCCGCAGGATGCCGAACGACTCGCCAGCCTCACTGCCGACAAGGGGTGGGTCAAGCTCGATGCCGAGTTACAGCAGGCCATCCTCAAGGCCCTGCCGACCATGCCCGAGCGGCTGCTCTGCCGTGAGCAGTTCAAAAAGCAGCTCACTAAGGCGTTAGGCACCTTAAAGCTATCCGCCCCGGCCTTTAAGCTGCTGGTGAGCACCTTTGGCGAGCAGTGCGATGAGGCCGAACTGTGCAAGACCAAGGGGGAGGTCGAGGCAAGCTCCGATCTGCGGGACTACGAGAACGTACCGCTCGGGGAGGATATCCATGAGTATCTGAAGCGGGAGGTACTACCCCATGTGCCGGATGCCTGGATCGACACCAGCAAGACCGATCTGCTGGATGGCCAGATTGGCATGGTCGGTTATGAGATCCCCTTTAACCGCCACTTCTACAAGTACCAGCCGCCCCGCGAGCTGGCGGCCATCGACGCAGATCTGGATGCGGTAGCTAAGGAGATTATGCAACTGTTGGCGGAGGTGCACTCCTGATGGCTCTCCTGAAGGTCTTTTTTACCGATAACCGCGTTGTGGCTGTGTTCGCTCAGTCACATAGGCAAACTATGCTCCTTCGCTGTGCCCAGGCACGCCTTGTTCTAGGCAAAAAATCCTCATCAGGAGCCGTGCTATGAGTGAGCAAGCGGCATCGAACAGCAAAAATGTGGCGTACCCTGAGTACAAAGATTCTGGAGTGGAGTGGCTTGGAGAGATCCCAAATAGTTGGGATGTTATCAAGATAAAGCACCTAAGTTCGGTTAAACGGGGTGCCTCTCCAAGACCGATAGACGATCCAAAATATTTTGATGAGGATGGCGATTACGCTTGGGTCAGAATTGCTGATGTTACAGCCTCAAGTACATATTTAGAAAAAACGCCGCAGACAATGTCTGAGCTTGGTAGTTCGCTGAGCGTTAGGCTTGAACCCGATCAACTGTTTCTAAGCATTGCTGGTACGGTGGGTAAACCCTGCATCAATAAGATCAAAGCATGCATACACGATGGATTTGTTTATTTCCCAGAGCTAAAAATTCCTAATAAGTACCTTTATTATGTATTTGCTGGAGAACTGGCGTACAAAGGCCTAGGCAAAATGGGAACCCAGCTGAATCTCAACACAGATACAGTTGGAGATATCAAAGTAGCTTTGCCAAATCAGCTAGAGCAGATTGAACAAATCGCCGCTTTCCTCGACTACGAAACCGCCAGAATTGATCGGCTGATTGCCCAGCAGCAGCGGCTGATCGAACTGCTCAAAGAGAAGCGGCAGGCGGTGATCTCCCACGCCGTCACCAAGGGCCTCAAGCCCGATGCCCCCATGAAAGACTCCGGCATCGAGTGGCTTGGTCAAGTGCCAGAGCATTGGGTGGTAACTGCATTAAAGAGGTACTGGGGAGTCGTGGATTGTAAACACATTACTGCTGAATTCATTGATGATGGAATACCACTGGCAAGTATTCGAGAGGTTCAAAGTTGGGCGGTTGATCTTAGTAACGCAAAACAAACATCGGAGGAATACTATAATGCGCTGATTGATGGAGGTAGAATTCCTGAGAATGGCGATATTATCTATAGCCGTAATGCTACTGTAGGTGAAGCTGCTAGAGTGACTGCCGAACATCCTCGGTTTGCTATGGGCCAAGATGTTTGCTTGTTGAAAAGGATTAGGGAATTTATTGATACTGATTTTTTCATGTATCAACTGAAGTCAAGAATTATTTTCTATCAGCTTGATACGTTAATGGTTGGTTCTACATTCAAAAGAATTAATGTTGATGATATCCGGAATTTTGTTGTCGTAGTGCCGCCAGAAGATGAAGCCGTTGCAATTCGTTCGTATTTGAATGATTTTGACCGAAAATATAAAAACATAGAGCAGAGCGCATCTAGACAAGTCTCATTGCTTCAAGAACGTCGCACAGCTCTTATCTCAGCAGCCGTCACTGGCAAGATCGATCTGCGTGGTTGGACCCCGCCAGCAGAAGAGGCTGCCTCATGAGTTCACTGCAGCAAGACGAAGCAGCTGATACCACAGAGCTAGCCAGTAATGACGAGCGGTACCGCTGGCTGACCGAGCTGATTTTCGATAGCAAGGAGCTCGATAAACTGGGGGGCATGGTCTCCGAGTTCAATCTCTTTGAAGCGATGGGGATGGTGCGTCAGGAGATCCGTCACTCCCATTTTCTCGGCACTCTCTTTAATCCTCGTGAGCCCCATGGCTTGGGCTCTCGCTTCTTTGAGTCGCTGATTTCAAGGTTGCTCTATGACTTGCCGGATCGTCGTAGTGGCGAGGTATCTCTGCTCGACATCGATCTCTGTGATTACGAAGGCCTGCAGGTGTTTCGTGAGCAAGATCGTATTGATCTGCTGCTGGTGAGCGAACAAAACCGTCAGGTCTTTGTTATCGAGAACAAGATTGATGCTGGTGAACACGGCAATCAGCTGGAACGGTATGAGCAGACCGTAAATCGCCGCTACCCCGAGTATCGAAAAGTCTTTGTCTTCTTGACCCTGGATGGCAACGATGCCAGTCGCGATGGCTGGTTAAACCTGAGCTATGCCCAGGTGATTGAATGCCTGAGCGAACTGGTCACAGATTATGGCCACCAGATCCCGCCATCAGCCCGTATCGGCATTGAGCACTACATCACCCTATTCAAGCGATATTTTATGGAAGATACCGAGATTGCGGAGCTCTGCCGCCGCATTTACAAGAAGCACCAGAAAGCTCTGGATCTGATTTTTGAGCACAGACCTGCTGATGGCGATGGCCGAACCGAGCGCCGGAACTGGGCAAAGGAGATGATAGCGACCGCCGCACAGCATCATGATTGGGAGCTCGATAGTGAGACAAGAACCATGGTTCGCTACGCCCATTTGCCGTGGGGTGAGGGGAAGGGGATGCGTTCTTCAAACTGGACTAAAAGTGGTCGCGTTGTGCTGTTTGAAATTCAGAGCAATACCGACAAGCTGGAGCTGAAACTGCTGATTGGCCCAAGCAGTGATACTGCGTTGCGTGACCATCTGTTTGGCTGTGTTGAACAGAGTAAGGTCGCCGCTTTGTCGACGAGAAAACTACGGCAAAGCCCGCAATGGAGCCAAGTCTACTCACTGCGTCTGCTCGATAAAAAACACACTGTCGATGAGCCTGACGAAGAGGCGTGCAAAAAACAGATCGACAAGAAGCTACAGCACTTCTGGTTGCAAGACTGGCCCCTTCTGAAAGATACCATGAACAAGGCGATTGAGACCTTGTAGCGAGGATGGCGATAACAATGGATAACAAAGCACGGGAAAAGGCATTTCAAGACCATATCATCACGCAGCTGGCCGCTTCGGGTTGGCTGGCGGGCGAGTCGTCTCACTACGATAAAGAGCGAGCACTCTACCCGGAAGATTTGGTCGCCTTTGTGCAAGAGAGCCAGCCTGAGGGGTGGCAGAAATACTGCAAGACCTATGGCGAGCAGCCGGAACGCCACCTGCTGGACGGTGCGGTACGCCAGCTTAAACGCAGTGAGGGGGGAACCCTGTGGTTGCTGCGTAATCAGATTGAAGATCGCGGCCATCGACTCAAGGTCGCCAGCTTCAAGCCTGATCATGACTTGAATCCCGAGCTGCTGGCTCGCTATCACGCCAACCGGCTGCGGGTTGTGCCCGAGTTGGTTTATAGCCCCCATGGCTATGATGGCCGTATCGATCTTACCCTCTTTTTGAACGGCATCCCGGTAGCGACACTGGAGCTCAAATCTTGCTTCAAGCAGTCGCTGGAGAATGCCAAGAAGCAGTATCGCGAAGATCGCTTGCCCAAGACCAATGGCCGTGATGAGCCACTGCTGAGTTTTCGCCGTGGGGCACTGGTGCACTTTGCAGTAAATCAGTTCGAGGTGGCGATGACCACCAAGCTGGCGGGCGACTCGACTTTCTTCCTGCCATTCAATCAGGGCACCCGTGAGGGTGGGGCGGGCAATGATCAGCCCTTGCCAGTGAATGGTGAGGAGGGCATTGCCACCGGCTATCTGTGGCAAGAGATCCTGCAGCCGGATAACTTCCTGCGGATACTGAGCCGCTATCTGCACCTTGAGGTCAAGGTGGAAGAGGATGAGCTAGGGCGGCAGAGCAAGAAAGAGACGATGATCTTCCCTCGCTATCACCAGTGGAAAGTGGTTCAGAATTTGTTGGCCACGGTGGGACTGGAGGGGGCTGGTCAGAAGTACCTGATCCAGCATTCTGCGGGGTCTGGCAAATCAAACTCCATTGCCTGGCTGACCCATCAGCTGGCCTCACTCTACCTGGATAAAGGGGAGAAGCTGTTCAATTCGGTGATAGTGATTACCGATAGAACGGTGCTCGACAGCCAGTTGCAAGAGACTATCGCCCAGTTTGACCATGCTGATGGGGTGGTGAGCCGCATCAACCGGGAAGAGGGAGATGGCTCCAAGTCGGCACAATTGACCGAAGCACTGGCCAGTGGCACTCCCATCATCATCGTCACCATTCAAACGTTCCCTCACGTACTCAAGGCTATTCAGGAGTCGACCACGCTGAAAGGCTCTCGCTTTGCGGTAGTTGCCGATGAGGCGCATTCAAGCCAGACCGGCAGCACGGCTCGCCAATTGCGTGAAGTCTTGATGGCCGAGCAGCTGGATGGGGAAGAGGAGCTCAGTGGCGAAGATGTGATGAACATGACGCTGGCCGCTCGTGGCGGCAGCCAGAACATCAGCTATTTCGCCTTTACGGCAACCCCGAAGGGTAAAACGCTGGAGCTGTTTGGCCGCCCAGCGAACCCGGCTATGCCGCTTGGCCCGGATAACAAGCCCAAGCCATTTCATGTTTACTCCATGCGTCAGGCGATCGAGGAGGGTTTTATCCTCGACGTGCTGAAGAACTACACCAATTATAAGCTTGCCTACAAACTCGCCATGAAGGCAGAAGAGGCCATCTCTAGTAGCGAAGAGCAGGAAGTTGACGCCAAGAAGGCTCGCATCCGGCTATCCAAGTGGGTGCGGCTACACCCGCACAATATCGGCCAGAAAGTGGCGATCATCGTTGAGCATTTCCGCTCCAACGTGGTCAATCTCCTGGGTGGACAGGCCAAGGCGATGGTCGTGACCTCGAGTCGGTTGGAGGCGGTGCGCTACAAGCTGGCGTTTGACAAGTATGTAAGGGAGCAAGGCTATGGTGCTATTCGTGCCATGGTGGCGTTCTCTGGCGACATCGAAGAGGAAGGGCAGAGTTATAACGAGCGGAACATGAACCCCGAGCTCAATGGGCGGGACATGCGTAAGGCGTTCGATACCCAGGACTATCAGGTGATGCTGGTGGCCAACAAGTTTCAGACCGGTTTCGATCAGCCCAAGCTGTGTGCCATGTATGTGGACAAGAAGCTGACAGGGGTGGATTGCATCCAGACCCTGTCTCGCCTCAACCGCACCTATCCCGGTAAAGAGAGCACCTTTGTGCTCGATTTCGTCAATGACCCGCTGGATGTGCTGGAGGAGTTCCAGAAATATTTTGAGACAGCCACCCTCGATACCGTCTCCGATCCCAATCTGGTTTATGACCTGTTCCACAAGCTGAAAGCGACGGGCATCTTTACCTGGAGCGAGGTGGAGGCGTTTAGTGATGCCTATTTCGATCCCAAGCGCGGGGCGCAAGCCTTGCCCGGTTATATCAAACCGGCTGTCGAGCGGTTCACCAAGCGTTACAAGCTGGCCAGTGAGGCTGTGCGGGAGTGCCGCCAGATGCTCAAACGCATCGAACGGGAAGGGGGATCTGCGACTGACAAGGTAAATGCCGAACGGCGGGTCAAAGAAGCGACCGAAGCCCGGGGTGAGCTGGATCTCTTCAAGAAAGATCTCAACAGCTATGTGCGGTTCTATGAGTTTGTCTCCCAGATCACCGCCTTTGATGACGAATCATTGGAGCGGCTCTGCGTGTTCGCCCGCCACCTGCTGCCGATGCTGCGTCAGGAGGTACTGGAGGAGGACGAGATTGACCTCTCCCAAGTATTGCTGAGCCATTACAACCTCAAGGCCAAGCGAACTCAGGATCTCAAGCTCAAAGAGGATGCTGCCGGTTATGGCTTGCAGGGCATTTCGGCGCTCGGCAGTGCCAAAGCAAAAGAGGAGAAGAAAGACTTCCTCTCTCACATCCTGGAGCAGTTGAACGATCTGTTCGGCACAGAGGTGACCGATGGGGACAAGCTGGATTGGCTACAGGGGATGGCCAGCAAGATTGCGGAAAACCAGCCCTTGATGGATCAGGTTCGAAATAACCCCCGAGACGCCATCATGCTGGGTGACTATCCCAAGGCAGTCGATGCTGCCGTGATCGAGCGGATGGATATCCAGAACGGCATGTCGCTGGACTACCTCTCTCGGCCCGAAGCGGCCAATGTCATCCAGGGTTTGATCCTGGACCTGCTGTTCAAGGGATTTGGTAAGCCATTGCAAGGGAAGCTATGAGTAGCGTGAACTGGAAAGACCTGTTGGCCCACCTCAAGGTGGTGGTGCCAGCAGGCAGCGTGACCAGCTATAAGGTGCTCTCGCGGCATTTTTATGGCCATGACCATGGTACTCAAGCTATTGCCTCCATGCTGAAGGCTGCCGTGGCAGCAGATGTTCGTCATGCGATTTGGACCAACCGAGTAGTAGGGGCTGATGGGAGCGTCGTTGATGTAAACGGACAGGCGGAGCAGCTGCAGGAAGAAGGTTGGCTATTGCCACTCAAAGAGGTGAGAGAGTGATGGGACAAGATGGCTTTCGCGTACCAAACCGAATCCATGATATTGGCTCGTTAGTGGTTCAGACCAAGCAATGGAGCTCAAAACCCTCGGTTGCAGATCTCTGGATGGCCTATCTTCTTTCGCGCATTCCTGCAGAACGAACGAATGATGAAATTCATGCTCTCCAGTCATGGTTTTATCAAGAGGTAGAGGAGCAGGGCTATGAGCTCCTACTAATTTAGTAAGAAATGGGTTCAGCCTCCGAGGAGATTAAACCCATTTTTATGTTTCATGAAACCCGAGGTTGGGCCTAACTAAGAGTCCGGATCTAGTTGACTACTCCATAAGTTAGTCTAATTGACATTCAACGTAATTGCACGCAATTACATGAAATAAAAGGATTAAATCTTCATTTCACTGTAGATCATTTCTTTTCGCAACCCACATAATGAGGCTGCATTGCGTTCTCGCATGAGGCACAATATGGGCCGCGATATTAATTGTCGGACACTATTTGGTGTCTCTTTGTTTGTGAAGGTTTTCCTCAGTGGTAAGGCGATGGGGATCTGGATAAGAGAGCCTGTCTTTTGCTGAAACATTCCCCAGGAGCAACCTTATTACCTGGGGCTGGCTGAAAAATTAAAATAATGAGCAATCTGTTGAGCTGCTTGAGCATATTACCACCGGCATGGAGTGCGGGTGATTTATTGTGCAATTTAATATTAAGACCAGTCCCGATGCGATTTCCGATGTGCAGGAATCCATCATCGAATCGTGTATCAGCGTTTTACTCCGAGTTCTGTCGACTGACTCACGGTAAATTGAGGGGTTGGCAAGAAATCTTGCTATTCAGGTAAACATAACAAAAAAGGATAAGTAATGATTAGGATGCCTATAGCGAGGCCAACTGCGCTGGCGATGGCCATAGCCGTGTCGATGACAGGGTGTGCAACCATCGACAAAAAAGTGGCCGAAAGTGATAGTTGGGTCAGCTGTGTTGGTGGTGGCCTGCTGGGTGCTCTTGCTGGCGCTGCAATTGGTGCAACCCAAGGTGGTAGCGACAAGGTGCTCCTCGGGACCATTGCCGGTGCCGCGGTGGGTTGTGGTGGAGGCCTGTTGTACAAAAACCGAGTTGATCGGTTGCAAAAAATAGCCAAGGAAGAAGGCTTGAAAATGCAGGTGAGAGAGCTGCAATTGGCCACCGCTCAGGAGCAGCAGAAACAGAAGGGGGAATCTACCGCCGTTGGACTTGAAGCGTCCGTAGAGTACGCCCAGATGTTCCCGGTAGGTTCTGCCAACCTGACCACTGAGGGTTACCGGAAAATGACCCGTGTGGCGCAAGAGTTCGCCAGCAAGCGGGAAGATCAGTCCAAGCTCCCCGAGAATCAACGCAGGAAGGTGTTGGTGGTCGGCCATACCGATTCAGCCGGGGCCGCTCAGTTCAATCAGCGCCTCTCTGAGGAACGAGCCCGGGCCATGGGCCAGATATTGGCCGCAGCCGGGGTGCCTCGTAGCGATATCTACTACCAGGGGGCAGGCTCTTCCCGACCGATTGCCAACAACGACAGCGAAGATGGTAGGGCACAGAACCGCCGGGTCGAGTTGGTCGAGGTACAAAATGAGGCCTTGCTGGTCAAGCGTGTTGGTGAGGAACGTGCCAGTCCCAAATATTTGGCTCATGGTACCGGCTCTGCGAGCAAGGCCGCACGGGCTACCACTACCAGTTCCGTGACCAAAAAGGTGGCGAAGGCTGAGACAGTACACGCTAAGTCTGCCAGCGTTGCCGAGTCGACAGCCACTGCTGCGGCGCTCATCAAAGACAAGCAAGCCAATCAACCTCACTTGGATGATGTTCTCCCAGCCAGTGAATCTGTAGCGATCAAATTGGCGGGCAAGGGAACCATCGACTTTGGTGGCCATCTGGTTACCGACAGTTCCTCACCACTGACCGGCAGCATTGCGCCCAAGACCCCCACCTTCTCCATTATCAGTCCGGCTTACGCCAGTGCACCTATCAGTTCTTGCATAGGGGATCTGCCCCGTGTAGAGGGCCAAGTTAAGAATCTGGAGAACGACCAACCGCTGGCGGAGCATTCGACTGAAGAATACTTCCCTGGCCTCAATGGCAAGCCATGGGTCGCCGCCGTGAATGGTCATGTTGCCTCGGTGGGGCCTGTTGCGGTACTGCGTGACGAGGCGAAAGTGGTTAAGCAGCCCGCGATGCAGTTCATCCCGGACTACAAGAAATCCAAAAAGCAGACCGCCAAGATTGAATCGGTCGCCAACACCTATGAAGGGGAGACCCAAATCCTCTATCGGGTGTTTGCCGTCAATCAGGCCACCTCACCTGTGTCGTGCATGGACATTGTGTTCGACAAACGATCTGGTTCTGCGGTTGCAGGCGAAATCTACTATCCGAAGCAGAGTGATGCCTACGTGGCCCAATACCTGCCAAAGCGTCGTTAAGGACTCCAAAAATGATACAAGACATTGTTCATACCCTGTCTGGGATCTGGCAAATCATCATGTTGGTGATCGGTCTGATGGTCGCGGTAGTGACTGCCATCGTCTACTGGTACGAAGTAAAATACTGGCACATGGAAATGCGACTTCGCATGCCGTGGTTTGGCCGAATTGCGGCCTGGGTCAAGAACCCGGGCGAAAACGAGAAGGCGTCCGAGGACAACCCCAATGCGGTAGGTTTCAATCCTGGCGAGAAAGGTGTGTGTGGTGCCTATAATACCTTCTACAAGAAGTATCAGCCCTCGGAAGAGAACTTCAAACGCAACCTGGATTATCTGGGGAAAGCAGACGAGGCTGATCGGTCGGAGAAGGGTTTAGGGATCTGGCTGCTGATGATCGTCCTGATGGTGATTGAAGCATCAGCCTTTGGCTATGCGTTGGCACCGTTTGCCCTCACCATGGCGACCCCCAACACAGCCATTGTTGGCGCTTTCTTCCTGGGTTTAGTCATCTCAATTATTGCCTTGGCTCTGTCCGAGCTTGCAGGCCGTCAGCTCTACCGCAACGGTGTAGTGAGCAAGATCCTCTCCTACGAGTCGATCCGTGATGGTGCAGACATGACCAAGACCCTCAACGCCACCATCGATAATACTTACGACGATGATGGCGATAAACGCTTCCAGCACTTACTGAATCGGATCAATGTGCCGATCGATAAATACGGTCAGCCGCAGCGCCGGTTCTCTATCATTGCCGGGTACGGGGTCTTCATCATAGGGCTGGCAGTCGCTGCGTTCTGGGTTCGTGCCGAAACCCTGAACCAACAGGAAGCATTGTTGGTCGAGAATCCGACTGCCGTCATCCAGAACGCTGATGATTTCCCGGTTGCGTCTGGTGAGGACGACATCCCTCTGCCGACTGACATGGCCGAGTTGTCGGTCAACAGCAGCCAGAAGTCCGCGCAAGACCAGATTGATGCGATCCACCGTGCTTCACTGGTGACCTTTGCTGTGCTGTCAGGCCTGTTCGTCTTTATTCAGTTTACTTCGACCTTCCTTGCATTCAGGCACAGCTTCGCTGGAACGTACTCGCGAGGAGCCTGGGAGATGACTCACAGGTACAACAGTGCCTCAGAGTTTGTAAGAAACCACCAGATCAAAGCTGCCTCCATTGCCCAGGATGCGCAATCCTCTCTGGCGAAGTTGCAGTCGTTGCAGGACAAGGTGTTCAGGGTGAGCGGTAAGACGAAGGACGACCTGAGTCATAACAAGGACAGCCGCACCTTCCTGCGCTACGTGGAAGAGCAGGAGACCATCGAGCATATCAAGAAAAACCGTGAGATCGGCAAGCAAAGTACCGATGTGGTCACCGACTACGTAGCCAAGACCATCAAGGACTTGAAAGAGGCGATAGCCGCGAAGGACAACGAGAGGATTTGGTCGATCACTGATGTTGCCGGGCCTCGGTTCGCCGCGATCAATAATCCTGCACTGATGGCTCAAAAAGCTCAGTTCAACGAATTGGTGACCGTCTTTGGCGCGAGACCCAACGCGCCACAGCCCCAAGCGGTCCCACAGCCCTATCAACCCGCCACGGTTGCTGTCGCACCTGTCTCATCAGTGGCAACGGTAGTTCCAGTGGTTGAAATGGCACAGATAGCCCATGACGTTGACCTTCAACGGCCTCACAGCGAGGAGGTGAAGGTAGCTAGTTTTAATCCGCATGCATGGGGTGATCTCACCCAGTTCGATGAGGACGATATGGAATACGTCGCCAACAAGAAGGGGGCGTTAGTGGAAGATCTTAAACGGGCTCGTCGTCTGCAGCAATTGGACAAGGTGGAAGCGTGATAACTCTGAAACACCTCCTGACTTTGGCAATGTTGCTGCCTGCTGCCGTTATGGCAGCAGACCGCAACGACCTGACCAGTTGCTATCAACAGGCCCGGATCACCGAGTTCAAGCCCGAGCCCTCGGGTCGCATGTTGTCGGTGGTGGTGGATCAGACCACTCCGCTCACGCGGGATCTGCAGCGCACCGCCTGGGAGCATATCAAGCGATTCCTGCAGCCGGGCGATCAGTTGCGGCTGTACTCTTTCTCCGCCTATCTGGAAGGCCACTACATGCAGCTCAAATATGCAGGACTGCTGGAGAAAGGACTTGACCAATCGACAGTGGGTGATGTGCCTATAATGAGCGCCAAGAAGCTCGACCAATGCCTCGCTACCCAGCCGAAGCAGATGTTACAGCAGTTTGGCCAGCGGTTCGCGCAGACCATGGGAAAATCCTCCACCGATATCCCGCGCAGCGAGATCCTGTTTAGCCTCAAGGCGGTAGGCGACGATATCCGGGCTGCGGAGGGAGTGAAGGATAATGTTGTTTTACTGATGTCTGACATGCTGGAGCACAGCGACTTTGGCAGCTTCTATCAGTCTCGAGGGATTCGTGACATTCAGCCTGATATCGAGATGAGCAAGGTTGAGAAGGCCAATCTGGTCGCTGACTTCAATGGTGCGCGGGTCTATGTGCATGGGGCGGCCTTCGTGCCTACCGATGCCAAGAACGGCTACCGCAGTGGCAAGATGATCCAACATCTTGAAACCTTCTGGGGCCAATATTTCAGCAAGTCCAACGGGCAGTTGGTTGCATTTGGTCATCCTGAGCTCACTGTCTCGGTCCAGTAAAGGTCTTACAACGATTTTAAACAGCCAAGTGAGTAGAGATAAAAAGCACCGCCGTTATGGTGGTGCTTTTATTTTTCATGATTTTGTCTGTTCTCATGACAAGTACAAAAACTAGCGGACACACGGTCAGCCCTCACCTATGCCATCTGATTTCGGCTCTTATATCAGACAAAGAATGCATTTAGTTGGTGGGTAAAAATGTGCAAAGTGTGCAAACCCGCCTCACTCACAGCAAACTAGAGATAACTCAAACCCTCTTGATTCAAGGTATTACGAGTCGTACTATCCTTATGAAACCGCAGTTTCTGGATTCAAAATCCGCCGATGAATAATCGTGTCGGTTCGAGTCCGACCCCGGGCACCATTAGAATTCAATGACGTAAGGCCACCCAAGCGGGTGGCCTTACGTTTTTTCAGTGTCTGAACATTGTGTTATGGCGTCAAAGTGGCGGCATGCTCATGATTGTGCCCTGTCAGATCCAAGCCAATAGCAAAGACCACCCTTGCTGATGGCCTTGGATATTGCGTCACTGCTTGCCTCTCTTCACTGCTTTCTCTCTGTGTCTGCATTCATCACTGGCGCTAGCCAGGTATATCCCGTTGTCACCTGCGGTTTTGTCGTCACCGGTCTGTCATCAGCTCTGGTTTATGCTCTGCTCTATTTCGGTGCGAGCGGGCTACCCTGCACAGCATAAGTGCGCCCTTGCTCCCATGCTGACGTACCTTGTGATCAACTCTGGTGCATTGCTCAGCCTGTATGAGCACAAGATATTGATCTTAAATGATTTAGTGAGTTGGCCTGTTTTATGCTTTGAGATTGCCATGATGCTGGACAAGTCGATGCACTGCCGAGTAACAGTGGTGCAACAAAGTGAATTCAGTGTGTGACGCGACTCATGGATTCGATATTCATATCAGGAAATGGACCCGGACTGGTGCCGGGACGACAGGGAAGGAGAAGGCAGTATGCTCAAGAGACTCGTGATGACAGGCTGGTTGGCGCTTGCCGCCTTGCTGGCCAGCCCCAGTTGGGCTGAAGAGCTGGTGGCCGCATCGGTCGATGTTGTACAGGCAGCGGCGCCAGTGGTGGCTGCCGTGACCATCAACAAGGGTGACAATACCTGGATGCTGCTCTCTGCAGCCTTGGTGATCCTGATGTCGATCCCCGGGTTGGCGTTGTTTTATGGCGGTCTGGTACGTAGCAAGAACATGTTGAGCGTACTGATGCAGGTGTTCACCCTGTTCTCGCTCATCTGCGTGCTGTGGGTGATCTACGGTTATTCACTGGCCTTTACCGAGGGCACCAGCCTTTACGGTTCTTTCAGCAAGGTGCTGCTCAAGGGGGTAACCCCTGATTCCATCGCGGCCACTTTCAGCAAAGGCGTCGGTATCAGCGAGTTTATCTATGTGGTGTTTCAAGGGGCTTTCGCGGCCATTACCTGCGGCCTCATCGTGGGGGCCTTCGCCGAACGCATCAAGTTCGCCGCCGTCTTGCTGTTCTCGGTGATCTGGTTCACCTTCGCCTACATACCGCTGGCCCACATGGTGTGGTACTGGGCTGGCCCGGATGCCTATACCACGGTTGATGCTGCAGCCGCAGCAACGGCGACGGCCGGTTATCTGTTCCAGCATGGTGCACTGGATTTTGCCGGTGGCACAGTGGTGCACATCAACGCCGCCGTAGCCGGTCTGGTGGGGGCTTATCTGGTGGGCAAGCGTCTGGGTTACGGTCGTGATCCCATGACACCGCACAGCCTCACCATGACCATGATAGGTGCCTCCCTGCTCTGGTTTGGCTGGTTCGGGTTCAACGCAGGCTCCGCACTGGAAGCCAATGGCACCGCCGCGCTGGCCTTTATCAACACCTGGGTGGCCCCGGCCGCCGCTGCGCTCTCCTGGACCTTGGCCGAGTGGGTGATGAAGGGGCGTCCCTCCTTGCTGGGCGCAGCCTCAGGTGCCGTCTCAGGTCTGGTGGTGATCACCCCGGCGGCCGGTTTTGTCGGTGTGGGTGGTGGCCTGGTGATGGGCCTGATGGGTGGCGTGGCGGGGTTGTGGGGAGTTCACGGTCTCAAACGCTTGCTTGGCGCCGATGACAGTCTTGACGTGTTTGGTGTGCATGGTGTGTGCGGCATTCTCGGTGCCCTGCTGACCGGCGTCTTCGCCAGCCCGGATCTGGGTGGTACTGGGGTGTGGGACTATGTCACCAACCAGGTTGCGGAGGGTTACTCCATCCTGACTCAGGTGAAGATCCAGGCTATCGGGGTTGGAGTCACCATCCTCTGGTCCGGTGTTATCTCTGTGGTGGCTTTCAAGCTGGTGGATCTGATGGTCGGTCTGCGAGTCAAAGAAGATGCGGAGCGTGAAGGGCTGGATGTCACCACCCACGGTGAGAAAGCCTATAGCCTGTAACCCAGTCGTGGCCCTGTGCCAATAAGAGTGCGCCGCCGGTTATGCCAGCGGCTTTTTTATGTCTGCAAAAGTAGAGTGCGCTTTACCCAACCTTTTATGCCTGCAATTTGGGCAGATCTCCGCTAAACTCTGCCACCCTTAATGGGCTTGCCCCATTTTCCCCATCATTTTCTATGCCTTTGGAGCCGCTCATGCCGTTAGTGGGACATCAACACCAGATCGAGATCCTGGAACTGACTGACAAGGGAGATGGCAAAGGACGCCTGTTCGACCGCCCCCTGTTCGTCGAGGGTCTGCTGCCCGGTGAGCAGGCGCTGGTGGAGCTGACCGAGGTCAAGCCGAACTATCTGCACGGCAAGGTCACCGAGCTGCTCCAGCCCTCTGCCGATCGGGTCGCCGACTTTTGCCCCAACACAGAGTGCGGTGGTTGTCAGGTACGCCCGCTGGCCTATCCGGCCCAGCTCAAGCTCAAGCAGGCTCTGGTGCAGAGCGCACTGGAGCAGGCCGGGTTGGGTAACACCACAGTCAACCCCATCCTCGGCATGGAGAGCCCGTTCGCCTATCGCAACAAGGCCCAATACGCGGTGCGTGGCTGCGAAGCCGGTGCCGAGATCGGCTTTTATCGCAAGCACTCTCACGATCTCATCACCGCCGACGATTGCGCTGTGCAGGACTCGTTGCACGTGGAGCTCAATGCCCGTGTGCGCAACTGGATGCGCGAGCATGACATCGCGGCCTATGACGAGGTGAACCACACTGGCTGCGTGCGCAACCTGATGACCCGCAAGGGTTTCAAGAGCGGTGAGCTGATGGTGGTGTTGGTGACCCTGGGTGAAGCGCTGCCATTCGAAGCGGAGCTGCTGGCTACCCTGAGCGATCTGCCCATCACCACCCTGGTGCAGAACATCAACGATGAGCGCACCAACCGCATTCTGGGGGCCAACAACCGGGTGCTGCTGGGGGAAGGGGTGATCCGCGACAAGATCCATGAACTCGAGTTCGAGATCTCGCCGCTCTCCTTCTTCCAGAACAACCCGACCCAGACTGACGTGCTCTACTCCAGCGCCCTCGAGTATGCCGAGCTGACCGGCAACGAGACTGTATTCGACATCTATTGCGGTATCGGCACCATCTCCCTCTTCCTGGCTGGCAAGGCCGCCAAGGTGGTGGGGATAGAATCGGTCGAGAGCGCCATCAGCGATGCCCGTCGCAACGCGGCCCTCAACGGCATAGAGCACACCGAATTCCATGTGGGCAAGGCCGAGCAGCTGATGCCCGAGCTGTACGCCCAGGGCGTGACCGCCGATGTGGTGGTGATGGATCCGCCCCGCAAGGGTTGTGACAAGGCGGTACTGCAGACTCTGGTCGCCATGGCACCGCGTCGTCTGGTCTATGTCTCCTGCAACCCGCAGACTCTGGCCCGCGACCTCGCCTGGTTGGTCAAGCAGGGCTTCGTGCTGGATGAGGTGCAGCCGGTAGACATGTTCCCTCACTCCATGCACGTTGAAGCGGTTGCCAGACTCAGTCTGCCTGCCGGCAACTGATCTGCCGGTATCGCCATTGATTGAACTGGCCAGATGACTCTGATAAAAACGACTCCAAATGGAGTCGTTTTTTTATGACTGTGATCCGGCGCAACAGCCAAACAGGGAGGGGGAGCATGACGATTCGTCTGGCAAACGTGGAGGATGCGGCGGCGCTGGATCACTTCTTTCAGCAGCTGGATCGGGAGACCCGCTTCATGCTGTATGAGGCAGGGGAGCGCCCCTCCGATGTCGAGGGACAGCGCCAGCGTCTGGCGGCTATGCAGGCCAGCCTCAATCAGCGGATGTTGCTGCTGAGCCAGGGCGGTGAGGTGCAGGGTTTTGCCGTCCTGTTGGGAGGGAACATGCATCGCAATCGCCATTGTGGACTGGTGGTGATGGGGCTGCGGCCGAGTGCGCGCGGTCAGGGCTGGGGAGAGCGGTTACTGCGCACGCTTATTGAGGCGGCCAGCGATCTGGGTATCAACCGGCTGGAGCTGGGTGTCATGGCCCATAACGAGGTGGCTCATTCACTCTACCGCAAGTGTGGTTTCAGGGATGAGGGGTTGCGGCGGCAGGCGTATCGGCTGGACGAGGGCTATGTCGACGAGATCAGCATGGGGCTGCTGTTGCCGTCCGAAGCGCCATGATGCCGTTGGCCCGATTGTGCTTGGCCGGTATGAGGCAATGGAGCAGGGTATAGAACCGCTTTATAGCAACCCCAAGGAGCAGACGATGAAAGGTGTCTTGTTACGCTGGTTGGCCCGTTACGATGGCTGGTGTCAGGAGTGGGGACTCACCCCGGAGAACCGGCGCTGCTGCATGCCGGTTCGTTATGATGAAGATGAGACAAAGAAGGCTGAGCCAGAGTGCGATGCAGAGTCTCTCAATCAAAATTGCGAGTCACGGCCCCGGTAACGCTGTTGTAGTCGAAGGAGAGGCCATCCGGATAGGCCGGGAAGCGGTCGATGGAGGCGCGCAGGATATAGCGGCAGTTGCTGTGACTGAGTCCGTTATCGGCCTGATCCGGCACATTGAGCTCTTGCGAGATGTAATGGGTGTCAGCGCTCTTCTTGCCCTGGTCAGCCACGGTTTGATCGGTGTCCAGTATGGCGGTGAAAAGGGACTCGCAATCATCCGGACTGCTGACGGAGATCTGATCACTGTCGCCACCCGGGAAAATGGTATCGGGGCTCTGGCCTCCCTGGTCTTCCTTGGTGCCCACCGGCCAGCCAAACCGGTTGATATCGAGATCCTGCTTACCCATGCCGCTAAAGTTATAGAGTGCCAGCGGCTCCCCTTTCGTCTTGACCGCCCAGCCAGCGTGGGCCAGTTGCACCGCACCGGCAAAGCTGGCTGAGGTGGTGGAGACAGTGCTCTTGAGCGCATCATCCTTGATATTGATGAAGCGGGGCAGGGCGGTGACGGCCAGGATCCCCAGCACTATGATGACCAGCACCAGTTCAATCAGGGTAAAGCCAAGGTTCGAGCGTTTCATTATTGAGTAGACCCATCAAATACGACAAACAGGTGAAAGTGACATGCAACTGATCGACACCCATTGCCATCTCGACTTTCCGGTCTTCGATCCCGACCGGGCGGCGCTGCTGGCCGAGTGCCGGCAGCTGGGGGTCGGCGAGTATATCATTCCCGCCGTGGGGGAGGAAAACTGGGCCCGGGTGATGGCGCTGAGCGAACAGCATGCGGGCATTGCCTATGGACTGGGTATTCATCCCTGGTACGTGGGCGCCCAGACGCCAGGGGTATTGACCCGGTTGCAAGGATTGCTGGCTGCCCGGCCTCGCGGTCTGGTGGCGGTTGGGGAATGCGGGCTGGATCTGCGCTCCCATGTGCCGCAGGAGGGGCAGCTTGAACTGTTCGAGGCGCAGATCAGGCTGGCCATGGATCATGAGCTGCCACTGATTATCCACTCGGTGCGGGCCAATGATACGGTCGCGAAAATATTGCGCCGCTTCAAACCGGCCAGAGGCGGCGTCATTCATGCCTTTAGCGGTTCGCTGCAACAAGGACAGGCATTCTGGCAATTGGGGTTTCGATTGGGGGTCGGAGGAGTGATCAGCTTTGGTCGGGCCAACAAGACACGAGAGGCGATCCGCGATCTGCCGCTGGAAGCCTTGCTGCTGGAGACGGACGCGCCGGACATGCCGTTGCAAGGGCTGCAGGGGCGACCAAACACCCCCGCCAACTTGCCAAAAATTGCGCAACTATTGGCCGAGTTGCGGCAACAGCCATTGTCTCATGTTGCTTCGGTGTTACATGAATCCACTTTGCGTGCTTTCCAGATCGAAAGAGGGTTTGGCAACATTTGATTAACGTCAGGTTGCGTTGTGCTGAAAGTTGCAGGGAGTAAAAATCGTTTGCGGTCTAATTTGGCGACCTCCAGCGTATTTCATGCTTATAAAATGTGACCAGCATTCTACTTTGTCTTCCTGTAATTAGTATAATGCGCACCCTTGATTGACAGCAGAAACACACAAGTTGTTAACAAGCTGGAAGGTGCTACTAAAGAGGAAGTGTTAATAATGAATTTGATAATGGGTCTGGTGGGGATGGCAACGCTCATCCTTATCGCGGTGCTGTTCTCCAGCAACCGCAAGGCAATAAGAATTCGCACCGTGGCCGGTGCCTTCGCAATCCAGGCTGGTCTGGGTGCATTTGTACTGTATGTCCCTGTGGGTCGCGATATTCTGGTGGGTGTATCTGATGCCGTTTCCAGCGTCATCGGTTATGGCCAGAATGGTATCGACTTCCTGTTCGGTGGCCTGGTCAGCAACAAGATGTTTGAAGTGTTCGGTGGCGGCGGCTTTATCTTTGCCTTCCGCGTTCTGCCCGTCATCATCTTCTTCTCTTCCCTGATCGCAGTTCTTTATTATCTGGGCATCATGCAGTGGGTGATCAAGCTGCTGGGTGGTGGCCTGCAAAAAGTACTGGGCACTTCCCGTACAGAATCCCTCTCTGCGACTGCCAACATCTTCGTTGGTCAGACTGAAGCGCCGCTGGTTGTGCGTCCTTTCATCTCCAAGATGACTGACTCCGAGCTGTTCGCCGTCATGTGTGGTGGTCTGGCCTCCGTTGCCGGTTCCGTGCTGGCAGGTTACGCCTCCATGGGCGTCAAGATGGAATACCTGATTGCCGCCTCCTTCATGGCCGCGCCGGGTGGTCTCCTGTTCGCCAAGCTGCTGGTGCCGGAGACCGAATCCCCCAGCTATGACGAAAACTCTGCTGAAGGCGATCTGGAAGACAAGCCTGCCAACGTGATCGATGCCGCCGCTGCCGGTGCATCCGCCGGTCTGCAACTGGCTCTGAACGTAGGTGCCATGCTGCTGGCCTTCATCGGCCTCATCGCCATGATCAACGGTATCTTCTCTGGTGTGGGTGGTTGGTTCGGCATGCCGGAGCTTTCTCTGGAACTGCTGCTGGGCTGGTTGTTCTCCCCGCTGGCCTTCCTGATCGGTGTACCCTGGAGCGAAGCCGTGGTTGCCGGTTCCTTCATCGGCCAGAAACTGGTGGTGAACGAATTCGTGGCTTACCTGAACTTTGCCCCGTATCTGAAGGATGAAGTACTGATCAACGGTGTGGCCATGTCAGAGCACACCAAGGCCATCATCTCCTTCTCCCTGTGCGGCTTTGCCAACCTGTCCTCCGTTGCCATCCTGCTGGGTGGTCTGGGATCAATGGCACCGAACCGTCGCAGCACCATTGCCAAGTTTGGTCTGAAAGCCGTACTGGCTGGCTCTCTGTCCAACCTGATGTCTGCCACTATCGCAGGCTTCTTCCTGGCACTGACTGCCATGTAATATTTGCCTGACACACAGGTAAAGACGAACGCCACAGCGAAATGCTGTGGCGTTCGCGTTTGGGGCGGTGACAACCGTTTTCCTTTCTAAACTAATAATAAAATGAGTCAAATCGGAGGTTATATGAATGAAGTGCTACTGGCGATGGCGGCCGGCTTTATCGTTGGCTTGTTGTTTTCTTTCCTCAAATTGCCGATCCCTGCACCACCCGTCCTGTCCGGGGTGATGGGGATCGTTGGAGTCTATCTTGGGGGCATTGCTTACTCCTGGGTACTCACACGTTTCTTCTCTTGACGCACTTTCCAGTACCGGATTTGCCAGATGTGAGGTACCTCTGAAATTGGCAAATCCGGCTTGCAAACACGGGGTATCTCGGCTGAAATAGGCATTGCCAGCAGGGTGCTGGCATTGACTAATGCCCGATCAAGTCGGGTGTTGGCGGTCAAATGGAATTGATTGGGAAGTCGGGTCAGAAGTCGTCGGCCTTTCTCAAGTCTTCATGGAACCAAGTCCGCACTTTTGTAAGAAAGTGACAGGGCTCTTGCCTTATTTACAGTCGTAGTGCCTGCATGGTGCCTGTGCATTCGCGCTGTAATTCCATTCCCGTATCCTGGGAAGTCGTGTCTTGCTGGTTGCGTTGCGACAAGCAGACGCTCGCCCTTGAGATCTGGATTAAATCGAGACTTTGGAGAATAGAATGACTGATCTGAAACTGGCCGCCCAACGCGCCCTGAACCTGATGGACCTGACCACCCTGAACGATGATGACACCGATCAGAAGGTTGTCGACCTGTGCCGCAAGGCCAAGTCACCGGCTGGCCTGACCGCCGCTGTCTGCATTTATCCCCGTTTCATCCCCATCGCTCGCAAAACTCTGCGTGAAATCGGTGCCGCCGACGTGCGCATTGCGACTGTGACCAACTTCCCTCATGGCAACGATGACATCGAGATCGCCGTGGCCGAGACCCGCGCCGCCGTCGCCTACGGTGCCGATGAGGTGGACGTGGTATTCCCGTACCGCGCCTTCATGGCTGGCAATGAACAGGTTGGCTTCGATCTGGTCAAAGCTTGTAAGGAAGCCTGTGGCGACAAGGCGCTGCTGAAAGTGATCATCGAGACCGGCGAGCTGAAGGAAGAAGCACTGATCCGTCGTGCTTCCGAGATCTGTATCGATGCCGGTGCCGATTTCATCAAGACCTCCACCGGTAAAGTGCCGGTCAATGCGACCCCGGAAGCGGCCCGCATCATGATGGAAGTGATCAAGGCCAAGAACCCGAAAGTCGGCTTCAAGCCAGCGGGTGGCGTGAAGGATGCAGCCGTTGCCGGTCAGTATCTGGCTATGGCTGAAGAAATCCTGGGCAAGGACTGGGTATCCGCCCGCACCTTCCGCTTTGGTGCATCCAGCCTGTTGGCCAGCTTGCTGGCCACGCTGGGGCATGGCGACAAGCCTGCCAACACCAGCGGTTACTAAGTTGATGAGAGGGCGAGCGCGGCTCGCCCTGTTATGCCCCCGCCAGATGGCGTGCGGGCAGGGATAACGGCTTAGGTAACGCCAGCAATGGCGGAGGGAATGAAAGATGTTTTTGCCTCAAGAAATTATTCGCAAGAAGCGCAACGGTGAAGCGCTCAGTACCCAAGAGATTCAATTCTTCGTTCAGGGCATTACCAACAACACCATAGGCGAGGGCCAGATTGCGGCGCTGGCGATGGCGGTTTACTTCAAGGACATGACCATGGATGAGCGGGTCGCCCTGACCTGCGCCATGCGTGATTCCGGCATGGTATTGAACTGGGAGCACCTCAATCTGGGGGGGCCCATTGTCGACAAGCACTCCACCGGTGGCGTGGGTGATGTAGTCTCCCTGATGCTGGGCCCCATGGTCGCTGCCTGCGGTGGTTTCGTGCCCATGATCTCCGGCCGCGGTCTGGGTCATACCGGTGGTACTCTGGACAAGCTGGATGCCATTCCCGGCTACCAGACCTCGGTCGACAACGATCGTTTCCTGAAAGTAGTGAAAGAGGCGGGTGTGGCCATCATAGGCCAGACCGGCGATCTGGCGCCCGCCGACAAGCGCATCTATGCGGTACGCGACATCACGGCGACCGTTGAATCCATCGCCATGATCACCGGCTCCATCCTCTCCAAGAAGCTTGCCTCCGGGCTGGAAGCGCTGGTGATGGACGTCAAGGTGGGGTCAGGCGCCTTCATGCCGACCTTTGAAGTGTCCGAAGAGCTGGCCAAGAGCATAGTGGCCGTGGCCAACGGGGCTGGCTGCCGCACTTCAGCGCTCTTGACCGACATGAACCAGGTGCTGGCCTCCAGCGCCGGTAACGGGGTGGAAGTGCGTGAAGCGGTGCGTTATCTGACCGGTGAATATCGCAACCCGCGCATTCACGAAGTCACCATGAGCCTGTGTGCCGAGATGCTGATCTCTGCCCATCTGGCCAGCGACGACGCCGATGCTCGCCGCAAACTGCAGGCGGTGCTGGACAACGGCAAAGCGGCCGAGATCTTCGGGCGCATGGTGACCGGCCTCGGTGGTCCGTCCGATTTCATGGAACGTTATGACAGTCACTTGCCTAAGGCTGCTATTGTGCGCCCTGTGTATGCTGCCAATGCCGGCTTCGTGACCGCCATGGATACCCGCGAACTGGGTCTGGCCGTGGTTGCCATGGGTGGCGGTCGCCGCGCGGCGGGTGACATGCTCGATTACGCCGTCGGTCTGACCGACTTTATCCGACTGGGTCAAAGCGTCGATGCTGACAAGCCGCTCGCGCTGATCCACGCTCAAACTGAAGATCAATTTGCTCAGGCTGCCAGCATGGTGCAGGCAGCTGTCAAGATCGGTGATACCCAGCCCCAGGCGTTGCCTGAGGTTTACCGTCGCATCGGTCTGGCTGATTTGTAACAAGGGAAAACCCATGAAACGTACCTTTATTCTGATGATGGACTCTTTCGGTATTGGCGCTGCTGCCGATGCCGACAAGTTCGGAGATGTGGGCGCCAACACCCTTGGCCATATCGCCAAGGCCTGCGCGGCGGGTGACATTGAAGGCCGTGGCGCCCTCAATCTGCCGAACCTGAACAAGCTGGGTCTGGGCCATGCGGGCGAACTCGCTTCCGGCTACTTCCCGGAAGGGTTGAAGAAGGATATCGAGGTTGTCGGTGCCTACGGTTTCGCTCAGGAGCTCTCTTCCGGCAAGGACACACCGTCCGGCCACTGGGAGATTGCAGGTGTGCCCGTGCTGTTCGAGTGGGGCTACTTCAAGGATCACCACAACAGCTTCCCGCAGGAGCTGCTGGACGCCATCGTCGAGAAGGCTGGGCTGTCGGGCTATCTCGGCAACTGCCATGCCTCCGGTACCCAGGTGCTGGATGACCTTGGCGAAGAGCACATGCGCACCGGCAAGCCGATCCTCTACACCTCTGCCGACTCCGTGTTCCAGATCGCCTGTCATGAAGAGACCTATGGCCTCGAGAAGCTCTATGAGCTGTGCCACATAGTGCGCGAGCTGCTTGAGCCCTACAACATAGGCCGCGTCATTGCGCGTCCGTTCGTGGGCAGCGGCAAGGGCAACTTCAAGCGTACCGGCAACCGTCACGACTACTCTGTGCTGCCGCCGGCGCCGACAGTGCTGGATTACATGAAAGAAGCGGGTGGCCAGGTGGTCTCCATCGGCAAGATCGCCGACATCTATGCCAACCAGGGCATCACCAAGCAGGTGAAGGGCACGGGTCTGACCGAGCTGTGGGACAGAACCCTGGAAGAGGTGAAAGCGGCCGGTGACAACACCATCGTCTTCACCAACTTCGTCGACTTCGACTCCTCCTACGGTCACCGTCGTGACGTGAAAGGCTACGCCGATGCACTGGAGTACTTCGACTCCCGTCTGCCGGAGCTGTTCGAGATACTGCAGGACGGCGATGTGGTGGTGCTGACCGCCGACCACGGCTGCGATCCGACCTGGGGTGGCACGGATCACACCCGTGAATACATCCCCGTGCTGTTCTTCGGCAAGCCGGTCAAGGCGGGTTCCGTCGGTCGTCGCGAGACCTTTGCCGACATCGGCCAGAGCATAGCGGCCTACCACGGTTTGCCGAAATTGGAATACGGTACCAGCTTCCTGTAATTTACCCGCCCGTCACTCAGGTGGCGGGCAACCAATAAAGACAATAAAACTCAACCTAGTGTGAAGGAATCAAGAGAATGGCAACTCCTCATATCAATGCGAAAGATGGCGCCTTTGCTGATACCGTACTGATGCCGGGTGATCCCCTGCGCGCCAAGTACATCGCCGAAACCTTCCTGGAGAACGTCGAGCAGGTGTGTGACGTGCGCAGCATGCTCGGCTTTACCGGCACCTACAAGGGTCGTCGCATCTCCGTCATGGGCCACGGCATGGGCATTCCGTCCTGTTCCATCTACGCCAAAGAGCTGATCACCGACTACGGTGTGAAGACCCTGATCCGCGTGGGTTCCTGTGGTGCCGTGCGTGAAGACGTGAAACTGCGCGATGTAGTGATCGGCATGGGTGCCTGCACCGATTCCAAGGTCAACCGTCTGCGCTTCAAGGATCACGACTTCGCTGCCATCGCCGACTTCGACCTGGTCGCCAATGCAGTGCAAGCCGCCAAGAACAAGGGCGTACCGGTGCGCGTGGGTAACATCTTCTCCGCCGACCTGTTCTATACCCCGGATCCCTCCATGTTCGACGTCATGGAAAAATACGGCATCCTGGGTGTCGAGATGGAAGCTGCCGGTATCTACGGCGTGGCCGCAGAGTACGGTGCCAAGGCACTGACCATCTGCACCGTCTCCGACCATATCCGTACCGGCGAGCAGACCACCTCCGAAGAGCGTCAGCTGACCTTCAACGACATGATCGAAATCGCGCTGGACTCCGTCCTGCTGGGCGACAAGTAATCCCCATTCACATCATGCAAAACGGCGACCCTAGGGTCGCCGTTTTTTTATGAGCCTACTGTCCTGTTGCCGGTTCAGCTTGCCGGCGTATCCGATGAGGGCGGACTCTTCTTCTTGTGTTTGCGCACCCGCATGTAGTTGCGGCGTACACCATAGGAGATAAGCAGACCGGCCAGCAGCGCCACCAGCAGCATCAGCCGCTGTTTTTCCTGAATCACTTTGAGCCGGGTGTCCTTCTCCGCCAGTAATTGATGCTCTTCCAGCGTGATGCGCAGGTAACCCAGCGTCTGTTCCTCATCCAGTATCTCCTGCACAAACTGGATGCGTCCCTTGCCCTGCTCAGGCAGCGACTTGTTGTCACCGCCGATGGGGAGCAGGCTGTCCAGTGGCACGGCCTGATCCGATTGGGCGAGGGGAATGCCACGGGCATCATAGAGGGTGGCATCGAGGATCTCGGGCTCGGCGGCCAGATCCTGGGCGAGCCGTTCCAGCTCGCTGTTTTTGTCCTCCTTGATCCAGCGTTTCATGTCGCGGGCAGCATAGGCGACCAGTGCCTGCGCCCGGTTGCGCGCCTCGCTGTGCAGCGATGCCTGGCTCTCGCTCTGCATGTGGATGAGCACACCGAGCACCCAGAGGCCGAGCAGTATACCGGCGCCCAGGCTGAGAACACGTTTGATGGGAAGATGACGCAAGCGTTGAGCCTCCTGATGACAAGCGGTGGCGGGATCTTGGCGCTTGCCTGTACAAAAAGCAATACGCTACTCTGGGCCAGTTTTGTAACCCCATGATCACCAAGGAAGGCTCTATCTCTATGCTGTTGTCCCAATTACCCGCTGCCTTGTCCGAGTGGCCAGAGTGCCTGCACAGCGCCCCCTGGTGGCAGCTGACGCCACAAGCCTTGCTGCCCGTTGCCCAGCCGCTGGACGGCGCCTGGCTGGTGCTGTTTGGCAAGCCTCTTGCCGCCCGGCATCTGGCGCGTCTGGCCGAGCTGCTGGCGGCGCAGGATATTCAGGCGCAGCTCTATCCGCCGAGCACACCAGCCGGGGTGCCCTTGCTGTTGCTGGGCACGGACAGGTTCTCCCCCGAGCTGGTGCAGTTGCTCAAGGCCGAGGAGTGGGACATCGACATCTGCCATCTGTCCGCGCTGCCGACCCTGAGCGAGCCCGGCTTGCTGGTGATGGACATGGACTCCACCGCCATCCAGATAGAGTGCATCGACGAGATCGCCCGTCTGGCTGGCGTGGGAGATCAGGTTGCCGCCGTGACGGCCGCCGCCATGCAGGGCAAGCTGGAGTTTTCCGACAGTTTGCGTAATCGGGTCGCCCTGCTGGCGGGCGCATCAGTGACCATTCTCGATGAGGTGGCGGCCCAGATGCCCTGGATGCCAGGGCTGCAGCTGATGGTCGATACCCTCAAGCAGGCCGGCTGGAAGGTGGCGATCGCCTCGGGCGGTTTCACCCGTTTCGCCGGTGAGTTGCAGCAGGCGCTGGGGCTGGATGCCATCTTCGCCAACGAGTTGGCAGTCGAGGGGGCACAGCTGACCGGCCAGGTGAGCGGGCGCATCGTCGATGCCAGCGTCAAGGCAGACGTGCTGCAACAGCTGGCGACATCGTTTGGTATTCGTCCTGCCCAGACAGTGGCCATTGGCGATGGCGCCAATGATCTGAAAATGATGGGGGTGGCCGGACTCGGCATCGCCATTCACGCCAAACCGCTGGTGCGGGCCCAGGCTGCGGCCACCCTAAACCATCATGACCTGGAGGGGGTGATCTGCCTGCTGGGGGCTCTTGCCTGTCGCGATCGCCGCTGGGATCGCAACTGACCCCCTGATTAGCCGCGAACAACTGACCCCACGTCACGGAGGACGTCACATCGAGATGGAACTGTTACAGCAATCCCTGTTTATCCCCTGTGGCGCACATCAACTGCATGTGCGCCATATACAGCCGCGGGTGGCGGTACATGGCGAGCCGATCCTGATGGTGCACGGCGCCATTGAGAATGGCCGCATCTTCTACACCGAATCTGGCAAGGGACTGGCCTGCTTTCTGGCACGCCACGGTTATCAGGTCTATGTGGCCGATCTGCGGGGGCGGGGCTTGAGCACACCGGCCATCGCCGAGCAGTCGGAGCATGGCCAGCATGAGTTGATCACCGAGGATCTGCCCGCTTTGCACAACTGGATTGCGGCGCGTCACAGCGGTTTCAAGCTGCACTGGATGGCCCACTCCTGGGGTGGCGTCATCATGGCGTCTACCCTGGTACGTTTTCCTGAGCTGATCGAGCAGATCGCCAGCCTGGTGTTTTTTGGCACCAAGCGCGGGGTATCGGTACAAAACCCCGAGCGCTGGTTGAAGGTGGATCTCATCTGGAATCGACTGGCGCCCTGGCTGGCCCGTCGCACCGGTTTTCTGGCGGCCCGCCGTCTGAAGATGGGGGCGGATGACGAGCCGCTGCGCTACTTGCAGGAGACGATTCCCTGGGTCAAATGTGGTCCCTGGCAGGACCCGTACGACGGCTTTTCCTATGACGAAGCCGCGGCGCGGGTCAACTGGCCGCCGCTCTGGATGATCTCGGCCAAGGCTGACAAGGTGCTGGGTCACCCGACCGATGTGCGCCGCTTCACTGCCGAGATGGGGTCAGCTGCACGCCACACCCGGCTTGGCAAGGATAACGGCAACCGGCTCGATTACGATCACATCAATATGCTGACTGCGCCGCAGGCGCAGGAGGATCACTTCCCGCAGATCCTCGCGTGGCTGCTCAACCCGCAGGCGGCATGACAATAAAAACAGGGCGCATGTTGCGCCCTGTTTCGTTCAGGCGGGTTCAGTGTTGCGGCGAAGTGATGCCGAGCCTGAACAGGGTGGCCTGACTGGTATCTGTCAGCTCGCCTACCCCCACCACGCTCCACAGCTCCTCTTCCAGCTTTTTGGCCTTGTGAATGGCGAACTTGGCGATGTAGTCCAGCTCGTTGGCGATGAAGTTGGTGTCGGGTCGCCCGGTGCGGGAGATGCCGACCAGCACAGAGTAGAACTCCCCCTGGCGCAAGGCCTGTTCAATGAAGCTGCGTTTTTCCGCCAGGCTCTGAAAGCTGCTGGCCAGTCGGCTGGTAAACACGGGCAGGCCGGCTGGCGTATGCAGGCTGGCGATATAGACCTCTTCCTCCTGGGGCTTGTCCTCCCGCTCGATGGCGCGCAGCGGGTTCATGACCAGCTGTTTGAGCAGGTCTCCCTGGAACAGGGGATAGAGGTTGTCTTGATCGCTGCGCTCGGCATAGGCCCGCAGTAGACGTGACAGGCTGCGTGTATGAGGGGCATGGCCGATGGAGGCCGGTTTTGGAGCGCCCCTCAGCTTGTTGATGTACACAGGGGTACTGAAGACATGGTGGGTGTAGATGTTGCGCAGCGCCCTGGCCATGCCGCGATAACGGCGCTGTTCCTGCGCAGCCTTGAGTTTGTTCTGGTTGCTTTCAATCAGCAGGCTGAAGAACTGGCGGCCGGTATGGCGCTCCGGGTCCCCCTCGATGCAGAGATGCAGCACAGTCCGTGTCTGGTTGATGCTGACCAGCCGGTAGGAGAGGTGTTGCAAGTCCATGCTCTTGGAGAGCTCCTGCAAACGGGGCAAGGCGATGGTGACGATGTCGTCTTTCGCGCCATCGATCGCCTCTTCCAGCTCTATCTGCATGCCGTGGGCGGAGATGTCGCGGGTCCAGCCTAGCCAAGCCTTGCCATTATGCTTGATGGCAACGGCCGTCTTGTGGATGTAGCGTGCTTCTTTGCGCAGTTGAACATAGTGCAGCGTCTCGATTTCAAAGGGGGCCGCCCCGGTATCGTGGCCGAAGCGCTGCAACTCGTTGGCGTTGTGCTGCAAGGTGGCATCGTATTGAAACTCTTCCCGCTGGTTTTCAAGGCCAATCTCTTGCAACAAGCCGACATGGCTTATCTGCTTGAGCCGTTCTTGCAGCAGCATGTCCTGCAACTGCAGGTTCTCCTGGTTTTGCTGGCTGGCGAGATCGGCCTCGTGCAGCGCGCAGCGTTCGAGGCTGAATTTATAGACGCGCCAGCTGGGCCGACGAGCACCAACCTGGAAAAACAGTGAGGTCAGGCCGCTTTGCTGCAACTCTTCCCGGGTGGCGGAGAAAAAATAGAGGTGGCTGCGAACCGAGTGGGTGAAGCAGTAGATCAGGGTCTCACGCAAGGTACCCGCTGCGGGCAGCAGGGATTGCATACGGGCTGCCGAAAAGAGGCTGGCGAGCATGTCGCGGTTCTTGGCATCGCGCCAGTATTCGAGGATGTGCTGGTTATTCTCGGTGCGAAGGGCAATCTCGAGGCTGGGGCTGTCTCCCGAGCCGAAGAACAGCGGCATGCCGGTCATGCGAGGCAGGTAGAACTGCTCGTAGCCCTTGATGATGGCTGCCGACAGCAGGTAGTCGACACTGACCCGATAGCGGCTCTTGTTGCTCTCGATAAATTCCGTGAGGAAGGCATCAAAGCCCGGGTGTTCACCTGTCTTGACCAGCCTCAGCCAATATTTTCCTTCCTTGCTCTCCTCTCCCAAAATCTGGTAGCTGACCGGTTGGTGCAGCACTGGGTTGGGATGGTCCCGTTCCAGGCCGGTAAAGAAGACTTCGACCTGGGCACCGGTCTGGTAATTGGGCAGATAGGAGACCGAGACGCGAATGCCGCCGATGGAGAGATCCGAGCTCTTGGCAAACAGCTTTTCTCCATCGGCAAACTTGATCACCACGGGAGAGCTGAAGTGCATTCGCTCCTGACGTCGACCATAGTAGCTGGCGAAGGGAATGGCATTGACGTCGAACTGCCGAAATGGGCTGGTGGGCGGTTGCAACTGATGGTCGCTCTTGTGCTGGTGGTGTTTCTGCCAATATTGCAGCGTCTCGTACACGCCAAGAGTGTACAGATCGCGATAGAGATAGCATTGGGACTGGAACAGGCCGATAGCTTCGGCAGGCATGAAGTGGGTGACCCCTTCAAACTCATGCACCAGGCAGGCGTCTCCCAGCTCGTCACGCATGTCGATGACCCGCCGGCAGGGAGTACATCTGCGCTTGATCTCCATCTTGATCAGAAAACGGCTGTTGCTGTTTTCACCTTGAGTCAGGCGGTTGAAGATGTCATCGAAATCTTTTTCTCTGAGCAGAGGAATGAGCTGTTCGATCAGGTGTTGTTGTTGTTCTGAATCCATGTGTTCCTGCCACGGAAAGTCATTTTTCCGATTCTGGGTTTGATCTGTCGGTCGCAAACAAGTATATCAAGCAGGAATTCATCCTGTCCCCGAGTTATCCATGGCCAAAAATAAAACTGCCTATGTTTGTACCGAATGTGGTGCCGACTTCACACGCTGGCAAGGCCAGTGTGGTGAGTGCAAGGAGTGGAACACCATTACCGAGGTTCGTCTGGGGTCGGTGACGCCGGGCAAGAACGCCCGCTATACCGGCTACGCTGGCGCCATCGGCAGTCAGGTACAGACGCTGGCGGAGATCGCCACCACAGAGATCCCCCGCTTCTCCTCGGGTTTCAAGGAGCTGGATCGGGTGCTCGGCGGTGGTGTGGTGCCGGGTTCTGCCATTCTTATCGGCGGTAATCCGGGGGCGGGCAAGTCCACTCTGCTGCTGCAGACCATGTGTGGTCTGGCCGAGCGGATGAAGACCCTTTATGTCACGGGTGAAGAGTCGTTGCAGCAGGTGGCGATGCGCGCCGGCCGGCTGGGCTTGCCCACTGACAAGCTGCGGATGCTGTCGGAGACCAGCGTCGAGCAGATCTGCATCATAGCTCAGCAGGAGCAGCCGCAGATCATGGTCATCGACTCCATCCAGGTAATGCATGTGGCGGATGTGCAGTCATCTCCCGGCTCCGTCTCCCAGGTGCGGGAGGCCGCGGCCCTGTTGACCCGTTATGCCAAGCAGAATCATGTCGCCATCTTCATGGTGGGCCACGTCACCAAGGACGGCACCCTGGCAGGCCCCAAGGTGCTGGAGCACTGTGTCGACTGCTCAGTGCTGCTGGATGGGGCCAATGACTCGCGTTTTCGCACCCTGCGCTCCCACAAGAACCGCTTCGGTGCCGTCAACGAGCTCGGCGTGTTCGCCATGACGGGGCAGGGCATGCGCGAGGTGAGCAATCCCTCAGCCATCTTCCTCAGCCGGGGTGAAGAGCAAGCGCCTGGCTCCATCGTCATGGTGATCTGGGAGGGCACCCGGCCACTGTTGGTCGAGCTGCAGGCGCTGGTGGATTACTCCCAGCTCTCCAATCCGCGTCGGGTGGCGGTGGGAATGGATCACAACCGGCTCGCCATGCTGCTGGCCGTGCTGCACCGTCACGGCGGGCTGCAGATGGCGGATCAGGATGTCTTCATCAACGTAGTGGGGGGCGTCAAGGTTGAAGAGACCAGTGCGGATCTGGCTCTCTTGCTGGCCATGGTCTCCAGTTTTCGTGACCAGGCCCTGCCCAAGGATCTGGTGGTCTTTGGCGAAGTGGGTCTGTCCGGCGAGATCCGACCCGTGCCGTCCGGTCAGGAGCGGTTGCAGGAAGCGGCCAAACACGGTTTTCGCCGTGCCATAGTGCCCTATGCCAACGCACCCAAGCACCCCATCGAGGGGATGGAAGTGGTACCGGTGAAGAAACTGGCAGATGCGCTTGAGGCGTTGTAACCCCCCATCCAGCGCAGTTTGCACAGCGTGAAGATTCAGCAATAAAAAGGAGCGCAAACTGGCGCTCCTTTTTATTGATTCTGGACTGGGGCTCAGGGATGAGGATGTTCCAGGTGCTCGTCCAGCAGCTGCTCCAGTTCACGGTGGAGCAAGTCCTCGTCGCCGACATTGAGCTCTATCATCCGCTTGAGGTGGGTCGCACTGTCGATATCGATATGGTGGCAGTAGAACCCCAGTTTCTTGCTGGCTTCATGGGTCAGCTCCACCTGCATCTTGATCTCGATGTCGCTGCCGCTCAGGACAAAGCCGAGTTCGTACTCTTTGTTATCACGGCTCTCCCAGTCATCGGGCCGGATCAGAAGCGCCCCTTGCAGAGAGACATCGACCAGTTGGGTCCGCCATGTTTTATCTCCCTGGACGAGGTCGGCCATGGTCAAGTAGAGGATCCGTGAGAAACGTCGACGCTCGGACATTATCATCTCCTGTCAGCAATAGGGATTAGCGCTATAAGGTCATGACATAGAGTGTAATGCACCTTGCGCATCAGGATCTTGAACTGGCTCCGAAATTGGATATCAAACTCGTTGGGCGCTGAGTGACTCTACCACTTGCAGTGCCTTGACCAGCCGATCTTCCTGTTTGAAGCGATCCTCCAGTACAGGTCCCAACTGATTCAAATCCTCATCAAGCAGCAACATTTGAGCTTCGTCTGCGTTGCTGTACTTGTCGTTGAATTCCAGTGCGAATTCAGTGCATTCCCGAATGTGGGGATAGATGCGCTTGGCCAGTTCCAGCTTGTCACCGCTGGCCTGTTCAAAGGCGGCGACCACATGGTTGTAGATCTCGAAGTGACCGGCGCTGACGTAGTCGACCAGCTGATCGCAAAAGCGTTGCAGCTCGGATGGACTGGGCAGTGAGCGTTGTTTGTTGCGGGCGGGGGTCAGCCCGGCGAGCCGCATGTATTCGACCAGCAGTGCCTGCCTGGCATCCAGCCAGTCATCGATAGCACGGTGTTTTCCTGCCAATGCGCGCTTTGTTTTTTCCAGTTCAGTTAACATAATCCCTCCGTGGGGCATAGGCATGGAGTGCTATCGCTACAGGCCTCCGGCCTTTCTTATTGACTGACGACACTCCCTATAACTAGGGAAAATCCGGTTGACCGTCAATAGGTGTATGGGGATATTGTTACGTCAGGTGGTGTTTTGGCTACAAGACGTCATCATTTGTTCTCCCCTTCCTGTCGCTCACGATAACGAAGTGGCGAGATATGTGACTATTTCCGCAGATCTTGATGAAAACCCCAGCATTCAAGCCAATCTGGCTGATAAAGCCTTTGCCTGAGTGTTTTTTTTTGAATAGAGTGGCCCGGTGCTAAATGCCCGATCATAAAGGAAATGTTATGAACAAAGCTCAACTTGTCGATGCAATTGCAGCCAAAGCAGATCTGAGCAAAGCTCAGGCCAAAGTGGCTCTGGAAGAGATCATCAATGGTATTACCCAGAGCCTGAAAGAAGGCGATGCCGTGCAGTTGGTGGGTTTTGGTACCTTCAAGGTGAACCATCGCGCTGGCCGTACTGGTCGTAACCCGCAGACTGGTAAAGAAATCCAGATTGCAGCCGCGAATGTGCCGTCCTTTGTGGCAGGCAAGGCGCTGAAAGACGCCGTCAAGTAATCGTGTAAAACCCGGCGCCAGCCGGGTTTTTTATTGCCATCGTCAGCGGAATTTGTTTCAGATACACTCAAGATATGGCGTGCGCCGTAGTGAGGTGGATGATGGAACAGAAAAATGCCATTCGGCAGGTTGCCGTACCTTGGGCTCCGTCCCGCCAACTCCCCCCAGGCCTGGTTGTGGCCGAGCTTCATCAGGATATCTGGAGTGATTCCCTGACCGTCATGCTGGGTCGGGCGCGCAGTATCGATCTGCCGCCACAGATCCTGTGTCGAGTCTATTTTCGTCATATCTTCGCCGTTCGGGTCATGGAGGACTGTGATCTGTCGGAAGGCAAGGAGAGCCATGCCATCGAGGAGCAGATCCAGCTCATCACCCCGTCCCGTTTCGCCAGCTGGTTCCATCAGGAGTCGGAGGGCCTGCATCTGGATGAGGATTTACAGCACTATCGCATCTCGACCTGGGACTACTGTGCCGACGTACTGACATCATTTGCGCCCGAACTGCAGTTTGTGGACAAGGGGGAGTAGCTCAGGAGCGATGGCCCCATAGAGAAAAGCGGGTAACACCTGGTGTTACCCGCTTTTTCATTGGTTGGCAGGGAGGTGACAAGGATCAGCTCAGCAAATGATCCTTGTGCAGGCCCAGCACGATCAGCAGACCGAGAAAGTAGAAGGCGCTGAGCTTGATGCCGAGGATGGCCAACAGTCCGGCGCAGAGCCGGACGACTGCCTTGTGCAGCCATGAACCCGTGAAGCGGTACATGATTACTCTACCGATTCGGCGCTGGCGAATTCCGGTACCTTGGCCATGGCATCCAGCACGACTTGAATGCCGGCGCCCTGCTTGCAGGCGTTCTCGCTAAGGTGACGACGCCAGGCACGGGCTCCCTGCATGTTCTGGAACAGGCCCAGCATGTGGCGGGTCATGTGGGAGAGGTAGTTGCCTTTGGCCAGCTCCTGCTCCATGTAGGGGAGCATCATTCGCACCACCTCATGGCGGCTCGGGATCTCGCTCGCCAGACCGAATAGCTGACTGTCTACCTGCGCCAGTATGTAGGGGTTCTGGTAGGCCTCACGCCCCATCATGACCCCATCCACCTGCTGCAGATGTTCCAGCGTTTGCTCGAGGCTGGTGACTCCGCCGTTGAGGGCTATGGTCAGCTCGGGATAATCCTGTTTGACCCGATAGACGCGGGGATAGTCGAGCGGCGGGATTTCGCGGTTTTCACGTGGGCTCAGACCGCTGAGCCATGCCTTGCGGGCATGGACGATGAAGGTATCGCAACCGGCATCGCGCACCTGCTCGATAAAGGCCTGCAAAAATTCGTAGGAGTCCTGATCGTCGATACCGATCCGGGTCTTGACCGTCACCGGGATATCGACCACATCGCGCATCGCCTTGACGCAGTCGGCCACCAGCGCCGGTTCACCCATCAGGCAGGCACCGAAGCGGCCATTCTGGACTCGATCCGACGGGCAGCCGACGTTGAGGTTGATCTCGTCATAGCCGCGCTCCCGGGCCAGCTTGGCGCAGTGGGCCAGATCCGCCGGATTGCTGCCACCCAGTTGCAGGGAGACGGGGTGCTCCTGCTCGCTGTAACCCAGATAATCTCCTTTACCATGGATGATGGCACCCGTGGTCACCATTTCGGTATAAAGCAAGGTCTGGCGGGTCATCAGACGGTGGAAATAACGGCAATGCCGATCGGTCCAGTCCAGCATGGGGGCGATGGAAAAACGCTGCGCCTGCATAAAAATCATCCGGGTTGGCTAAACAAAGGGGCGGGATTTTATCACAACGTGAGGCAGCCCCAGAAAATGAATTTTGTCGCCGCGCCATGCGAGGCCCTGTGGTAGTATCCGGCTAATAGAAAGGGTATTTGCGTGATCATGAATCAAGACCAACTTTTACAACGAGCCGAACGACTCTGCGAACAACGCGGGATCCGCTTCACCCCTACCCGGCGCCAGGTATTCACTCTGCTGGCTGCCCACGGCAACGCCATTAGCGCCTATGATCTGCTGGCTCAACTGCAGCAAACCGAGGCTCATGCCAAGCCGCCGACTGTCTATCGAGCGCTCGACTTTTTGCTCGAGCAGGGTTTTGCCCACAAGGTGGAGTCGCTCAACGCTTTCATATTCTGCTGTCATTTTGACCATGCCCATCCGATGCAGTTGCTTATTTGTGACGAGTGCGGGGATGTGGTAGAGCTTCATGACACTGCCATCGATAGCGCGTTTTCCGAGCAGGCCCATCAGCATGGTTTTACTATTACCAATAAGACAATAGAGGCACATGGACAATGTGCTCGCTGTACGCCCACTGTAGGAAGTCATCATGAAGGCTGATTTTGTAAACCCATTCCTGCTTTCCCTGCTCAATGTGCTTTCTACCATGGCACAGCTGGAGCTCAGACCAGGGAAACCCAAGCGCAAGATGGACGAACTGGCGCGCGGCGATGTCTCTGGTCTTATCGGCATGGTCGGTCCGCAGACCCGGGGTTCCCTCTCCATCAGTTTCGAGAAGGGACTGGCACTGGAGATCATGCGCCGCATGCTGGGTGAAGCTCCGGCGACCATCAACGAAGAAGTGACCGACATGGTGGGCGAGATCACCAACATGGTGACCGGCGGCGCCAAGCGCATGCTGGGAGAGAAGGGCTACGAGTTTGATATGGCGACCCCCATCATAGTTTCGGGCCCCAACCACACTATTACCCACAGGGCCGACGGCACCAAAATCATGATGCCGTTCGAGTCAGACTACGGTCGGGCCACCATCGAAATCTGTTTCGAGTAATCCTATGTGGAAAGTGCTGAAATGGCTTGTCATCGGCGGGGTCTTGCTACTCATATTGTCTGATGTCCAGATCAACACCTCGCTCTACAAGTACGATGACAACAAGGTGGTGGTGAGTTTTCCGCGCTGGCAGGCAGACAGGCCCTGGGGCACGTTTCAGTGGCATGCCGGTCGGATCGAGACGCGCTGGTATGGCCTGGAAGGCAAACCCAAACCGGTAGTCCCGCTGCTTTGATGTTGTGGTGACGGATCAGAGAAAAGAGAGAGGCCAGCATATGCTGGCCTCTTTTTATATCGGAACAAATTGTTGTCAGGCGGCTTCGGCAGCCAGCTTCTCGCTGGAGCGCACCGCCATGCCCAGGCCACAGGCCAGCAGGGTCGGCAGCAACCAGGCCAGGCCCTTGTCAAACAGTGGCAGGAAGGCAAAGGCATCCATCTTCATGCCGGCAGCACCCAGACCATCCAGGCAACCGAACAGGAATGCCACCAGCAGTACGCCACGGAACACCAGGCGAGGGCGCCCGAAGTATCCCTTCAGGAAGGTGACCAGCACCAGAGCCACTGCGACCGGATAGATGGCGACCAGCACAGGGATGGAGAGGCTGATAAGTTGGCTCAGACCCACGTTGGCGACGATGGCACAGATGGTACCCAGCAGGACAACCAGCTTCTTGTAGCTCATGCCAGTGAGATTGTGGAAGAAGTCGGAGCAGGCGGAGATGAGACCCACTGCGGTAGTGAAGCAAGCCAGGGTGATGATGCCGGCCAGAATGAACTGACCCGGTTGACCGAACAGGCTCAGCACATAGGCGTTCACGATGGCGCCGCCATTGCTGACGTCGGTGGCAACCCCGGCTGCGGTATTACCCAGCTGGAACAGGGAAATATAGACCACGGACAGACCGATGGCAGAGATAACACCCGCAATGGCCAGATACTTGAACTGGCTCTTGTAGTCGTTGATCCCCTTCTGGCGCAACAGATCGATGATGAGGGCGCCAAACATCAGGGAAGCCAGGGTATCCATGGTGTTGTAGCCTTCCAGGATCCCCTTCACGAACGGGCCCTCGAGATAGTCACCGGTGGCGCTTGGCATTGTGCCTTGCGGCGCGACGAAGACGCCGACGGCCAGGGTCAGCAGCAGCACCATCAGCAGTGGCATCAGGTACTTGCCGATGTTATCCATCAGCTTGCCCTGATTGAGGGAGACCAGTATGGCAATGCCGAAGAAGATCACTGTATAGGCGGCAAGACCGGCTTGACCCATATCACCGATGAAGGGCTTGAGGCCCATTTCATAGGCCACCAGACCGGTACGGGGGGCAGCAAAAGCCGGGCCAATGATGATGTAGATGGCCACGGCCAGTGCGGTTGCCAGACCGGCAGGCAGCAACTTGGTCATGCCAGCCCAGCCATTGCCCGCTTTGGCGACGGCAATGATGGTGATGAGGGGCAGGCCCACGGCTGTGACCAAGAAGCCCAGCATGGCCAGGGAGAGGTGCTCACCTGCCATGTAGCCTGCCAATGGCGGGAAAATGATGTTACCGGCGCCCAGATAGAACGCAAAGGTCATGAAGCCCAATCCGAGTACATCGGATAATGTGAGTGATTTCGTCAAGTTCAACCTCGTCTGTCTTGTAAACTATTGCTTGTTATAGTTTTTTATTGGTCAGTGACCGGCGTTGTTCAGGGGTAAAAAAAAGGAGCCCCGCGTGTTTTTTCATCACAACCAGTGGTTTGAGCTGGTCTGGAGCGGGCGCTCGTTTGAGAGTCAGCATAATGGCGTGAAAAAATAGTTCAAGACGAAATTTACATCTTCAAATAGAAGGGGTAGGTCAGTTGGATGTATCTGTCGGAATAGGCTCCCCCAGCAGAATGGATCACAATATCACCCTGCTCACACCTGTTTAATCCTCTGCCAAGTAGCAATAAAACACGATTTGCCTCTTTCCCTGCTCTGGTGATAACAGCTGTATAACAAACCCCATGCAGATCATAATCTGCCGAGATGCATAAAATTTCATCGGCCATGGCGGTCGGCAACACCAGCGCGACTTGTCCGACAGGGGTCAGCAAGCGATCGCATGCGGCCAGCAGATCCCGGCTGTCGAGGGAGCCTGTGTGTCGAGCCAGTGCCCTTGCCGGGTCGCGCAGCGACTGGCCTGCCCCAAAGTAGGGGGGGTTGGAGACGATGAGGTCATAGGGGGTCGCCTGATAATCCTGAATGGCGCCCTCCATGATGTTGATCCGGGTTGCCCAGGGGGAGGCAGCCACATTCTCTCTGGCCTGAGTCGCTGCATTCATATCCAGCTCCACCGCATCTATGATGCAGTCGGATCTGCTGCGTTGGGCCAGCATGAGTGCAACCAGGCCGCTACCGGTACCTATGTCCAGCACCCGGCGGGTGTCGGTCACCGGTGCCCAGGCGCCCAGCAGTATGCCGTCCGTGCCGACTTTCATGGCGCAGCGGTCGTGCTCGACGTGAAACTGTTTGAAGGTAAAGCCGCTGTTTCGTCCCATCTGACCCCTGCCATATGCCAGTTACACACAAAATGGTCGGCGATTATAGCGACTAAGCCACAGTCACCATAGGAGCCGACGGCATAATCGCCTATAATCTGCCGTTTCCTTAATGACCGAGTATTGCCATGAGCCAGTCCTTTGATGATTTCGACCTGCATCCAGCCCTCAACCGGGCCTTGGCCGAGATGGGATTCACCCGCCCGACCACCATCCAGCAGATGGTGTTGGAGCCAGCCCTGGACGGCCGCGATATTCTGGCATCCGCTCCGACCGGTACCGGCAAGACGGCGGCCTTCGTGCTGCCTGCCCTGCAACATCTGCTGGATTTCCCGCGCCGCAAGCCGGGCCCGTGCCGCATGCTGATCCTGACCCCGACCCGCGAGCTGGCGTTGCAAGTTACTGCCCACGCCAAGGCGCTGGCGGTGCACACCAACCTCAGCATCGAGACCATCATTGGCGGCGTCAGCCACGAAGAGCAGCTGCCTGCCCTGACCAAGACCACCGACATAGTGGTCGCTACTCCGGGCCGTCTGCTCGAGTACATAGATAAAGAAGAGTTCGAGAGCCACGACATCGAAGTGCTGGTGCTGGATGAAGCGGACCGCATGCTGGACATGGGTTTTGTCAAGGATGTGAATCGCATAGTGGCGGAGGCGCGCTATCGCAAGCACACCATGCTGTTCTCTGCGACTCTGGAAGGGGCCGGGCTGGAGAAGTTTGCCAACGAGATCCTCAACGAGCCGGTTGAACTCCATGCCGAGCCGCCCCGCAGCGAACGTCGCCCAATTACCCAGTGGGTACATCTGGCCGATGACGCCGCCCACAAGCTGGCCCTGTTGATCCACATCCTCAAGGATCCGGAAACCCAGAAAGCCATCGTCTTCGTCAGAACCCGCGAGCGCCTGGCCGAACTCTCTGGCCAATTGCAGGCTGCGGGTATTCCATGTGCCTGGATCCGTGGCGAGATGGAACAGAGCAAACGCGTCGAGTCGATCCGCAAGTTCCATGCAGGGGAAGTCCCCTTCCTCGTTGCCACCGACGTTGCCGCCCGTGGCATTGACCTGCCCAACGTCAGCCATGTCATCAACTACGACATGCCCTATGGTACAGACGTCTATGTGCACCGCATCGGCCGTACCGGTCGCGCCGGCAACCGTGGCTGCGCCATCAGCCTGGTGGAAGCTCACGACATGGGCATGGTCGCCAAGATTGAGCGTTACACCGAGGAGCGTCTCAAGCGCCGGGTGATCGACGAGCTGCGTCCCAAGCACAAAGAAGCACGAGTGCCGGTGAAGAAGAAAAAGCCGAAGGATGGCAAGAAGAAGAGTGCCAAGAAGAAAAAGAAGTAAGCCATACCTGCAGCAACGGCCATCCTCGGATGGCCGTTTTGCCAAGTGGATCCTGGATGGGGAAGTAGCGCGGGAATCGCGCGCAGAAAAAAGCCGACGCATAGACGTCGGCTGATAAAAAGTGCTTACAACAGAGGATTCACGTATTCAGACCCGGGGATCCTGAATTTGGTTCCCTCTTTCTGTAATTAATTTTCGGCACGTTTAAACATCAGGGTATGAACGTCAGACTCTTCTGGCACGAAGTAGTAACCATCGACGTTGAAACCAGTCAGTTGCTCAACCTCGGTCAGCCTGTGTTTGATGATGTGGCGGGCCATCATGCCGCGCGCCTTCTTGGCGTAGAAGCTGATGATCTTGAACTGGCCATTCTTCTCGTCCTTGAACACAGGGGTGACGATCCTGCCCTTCAGGGCTTTCGGTCGTACCGACTTGAAATACTCGTCAGAGGCCAGGTTGATCAGCACCTCGTCCCCTTGCGCCACCAGCGCTGCATTGATGTACTGGGTAATCACATCCCCCCAGAACTGGTAGAGGTCCTTGCCGCGACTGTTATCGAGCCGGATCCCCATCTCCAGTCGATAGGGCATCATGAGATCGAGCGGGCGCAGCACGCCGTAGAGGCCGGATAGCATGCGAAGGTGCGCTTGGGCAAAGTCGAAATCCCCGTCGCTGAAATCTTCTACCGCAAGCCCTGTGTAGACATCTCCCTTGAACGCAAGCAGCGCCTGGCGGGCATTGTCCGGATGGAAGTCAGGTTGCCACTGGGCAAAACGGGCGGCGTTGAGGCCGGCCAGCTTGTCGCTGATCTTCATCAGGCTGGCGATTTGATCCGGGCTCAGCTGGCGGGCCCGGGTGATCAGCTCAGCCGAGTGATCCAGCAATTGGGGTTGGGTGAAACGGGGGGTCACCAGAGGTGACTCGTAATCCAGCGTCTTGGCCGGGGAAACCACAATCAGCATAACGATCCTTTATAGCGGTGACACACGCCCCTCATTCATCCAGGGTGACGTTGTCGAGTGTGCCTGCACCCATCTGCTCACGGCCGGACAGTTTGATCAGCAGTCGCAGGTCGTTGGCCGAGTCGGCATGGGCAAGGGCCTCACTGTAGCCAATTTGGCCGGCACAAAACAGGGTAAACAGCGCCTGATCGAAGGTCTGCATGCCAAGCTCGGTGGATTTGGTCATCACCTCCTTGAGACGATGAACCTCGCCTTTGCGGATGATATCCGTGATGAGCGGCGTGTTGAGCAGCACTTCAAAGGCCGCAAAGCGGCGGCGACCATCCAGGCTTGGCACCAGTTGCTGGGCGACGATGGCACGCAGGTTGAAGGAGAGATCGAACAGTAACTGGCGGTGTTTCTCCTGCGGCACCAGATGGAGGATGCGATCCAGCGCCTGGTTGGCATTGTTGGCGTGCAGGGTCGCGAGGCAAAGATGGCCGGTCTCGGCAAATTGCAGTGCGAACTCCATGGTTTCCTGGCTTCGGATCTCGCCGATGAGGATAACGTCAGGTGCCTGGCGCAGGGAGCTCTTCAGCGCCACATCGAATGATTCCGTATCTATGCCCACTTCCCGCTGGGTGATCAGGCTGCGGCCGTGCTGATGCACGAACTCCACCGGATCTTCCACCGTCAGGATATGGCCATCCGCATTCTGGTTTCGATAGCCGATCATGGCTGCCTGAGTGGTGGATTTGCCCGTTCCGGTGGCACCGACGAAAAGCACCAGGCCGCGTTTGGCCATGGCCACCTCCTGCAAGATGGGCGGCAGGGTCAGTTCGTCGAAGGTTGGAATGCGGGTCTCGATACGGCGCACTACCATGCCCGGCAGCTCCTGCTGCCAGAAGGCACTCACCCGAAAGCGTCCCAGTGCCTCGCGGTGGATGGCGTAGTTGCCCTCCCTGGTGCGGATGTAGCGCTCGAAATGCTCAGGGCTGAGCGTCTCCCTGACCAGGGTCAGCGCGCTCTGCTTGTCGAGCGCTTCGCTGCCGAGGGAGAACAGATGCCCGTTGATCTTGAGGGTGGGGGGCGTACCAACCGTGATGAACAGATCCGAGCCTTTGCGTGCGACCAGTTCGGCCAACAGGGCATCCAGATTCATAACGACTCCTTCCTTAGATTCGTTTTCCGTTGTGGTTACACGCTATTGGGGTCGACCGCCTTGGCCTTGGCATCGAGTGACGCAACCACACCACGGCTGACCAGCTGCTTGAGGCTCTGATCCATGGTCTGCATGCCGTGGGTCATCCCGGTCTGGATCACGGAGTAGAGCTGGGCGATCTTGTCTTCCCGTATGAGGTTGCGCACAGCGGGTATGCCCATCATGATCTCGTGGGCCGCCACCCGGCCGCCGCCTATCCGTTTGAGCAGAGTCTGGGAGATAACCGCCCGCAGGGATTCGGAGAGCATGGATCGCACCATGTCTTTTTCCGCGCCGGGAAAGACGTCGATGATACGGTCTATGGTCTTGGCTGCCGACGAGGTGTGCAGGGTGCCGAATACCAGGTGGCCGGTCTCGGCCGCCGTCATTGCCAGACGAATGGTCTCGAGGTCACGCATCTCGCCCACCAGTATGATGTCCGGGTCTTCCCGCAGTGCCGAGCGCAGGGCGTTGCTGAAGCTCTTGGTGTCCCTGTGAACTTCCCGCTGGTTCACCAGACAGCGCTTGTTCTCGTGCACGAATTCGATGGGGTCTTCGATGGTGAGTATGTGGTGATGGAAGTTCTCGTTGATGTAGTTGACCATGGCCGCCAGTGTGGTGGACTTGCCCGAGCCGGTCGGCCCTGTCACCAGTACCAGGCCTCGCGGGTATTCGGAGATCTTGCGGAAGATTTCGGGAGCATCGAGATCCTCCAGGCTCAGCACTGTGCTGGGGATGGTACGGAATACGGCCCCCGAACCGCGGGATTGCTGGAAGGCATTGACCCGGAAGCGGGCCAGATTGGGGACTTCGAACGAGAAGTCGACCTCGAAGTTCTCTTCCAGTTCCTTGCGCTGGTGGTCGTTCATGATGTCGTAAATGAGGGCATGCACTTCCCTGTGTTCCAGGGCGGGCAAATTGATCTTGCGAACCTCACCATCAACCCTGATCATCGGGGGAACCCCGGCCGAGAGGTGTAGATCCGAGGCTTTATGCTTTACACTGAAAGCCAATAACTCTGTGATATCCATAGACTTGTCATTCTCCCATCACAAGATCACTAACGAAATATGAGCCAGATTGCCCAGCACCTGCTTCAGGTAAAGGAACGTATTGTACAGGCCGCTCGCCGGGCGGATCGCTGTGTCGATCACATCAACCTGCTTGCGGTCAGCAAAACCAAGCCGCTTGAGGCCATTCGCGAGGCCTATGCCGCCGGTCAGCGACGCTTCGGTGAGTCCTATGCCCAGGAAGCGGCGACCAAGATAGATACACTGCGCGAGCAAGCCGTCTGTACAGACATAGAGTGGCACTTTATCGGCCCCTTGCAATCGAACAAGTCCAGGCTGGTGGCCGAACGGTTCGACTGGGTACAGAGCGTGGATCGTGACAAGCTGATCGAGCGTCTCAACAACCAGCGTCCAGCCGGGTTGGCGCCGCTAAATATCTGTCTGCAAATCAATATTAGCGGAGAGAGCAGCAAATCCGGAACGTCGGAGCAAGAGATTTTCCGGCTGGCCGAGCTGGTCTCCCACAGTGAACGGCTGGTATTGCGGGGGCTGATGGCCATTCCGGAACATACCAGTGACGAAGCGGTATTGGCTGCCCAGATGGTGCGCATGCAGACTCTGTTCACCGAGCTTGCGCAACAATACCCGAGCGTCGATACCCTCTCGATGGGGATGACCGAGGATCTCGAACTGGCCATCGCCCATTGCAGCACCATGGTGCGGGTCGGTACCGCCATCTTCGGTGCCCGTGACTATTCATAAGCAAGACCACCTGATGCAATATGGAACCCTCGCCTTTATCGGCGCAGGCAGTGCAGGTGTTTGCAGCCATTTCATCCACAGGAGTGTTTGATGCAGCAGAGAATCCTCGCCTTTATCGGCGCAGGCAATATGAGCCGCAGTATCATTGCCGGCCTTGTCCAGGCGGGTTATCCGGCCGAGCGTATCATCGCCGCCAATCCCAGCCGCCCCAAGCTGGATGCGCTGGCGAGCGACTATGGCATTCGCATCACCCAAAATAATGCCGAGGCGGCCCGCGAGGCCGACGTCATAGTGCTGGCGGTCAAGCCCCAGCTGATGGCGGGCATGCTGAGTGCGCTGGTCGGTGAGCTGGGGTCCCTTGAGGGCAAGCTGCTCATCTCCATCGCGGCCGGTATCAAGGTGGCCCGTCTTGGCGAGATGGCGGGCGGTCACGCTCGCATCATCCGCACCATGCCCAATACCCCTTCTCTATTGGGGTTGGGCATGACGGGTCTCTATGCCCCACCCGGGGTTGAGCAAGCCGACCGCGACTTTGCCGAGCAGATGATGCAGGCCGTGGGCAAGACCCTCTGGACTGCGCAAGAGTCCGGCATCAATGGCGTGATAGCGGCGGCCGGCAGCGCACCTGCCTACTTCTTCCTGTTCATGCAGGCGATTGCCGAAGAAGCGGAGGCCATGGGCTTCAGCCCCGAGCAGGCCCGCTTGCTGGTGCAGCAGACAGCCCTTGGCGCCGCCGCCATGGTGGAGCAGAATCCCGATTTGTCGCTGCAAGCCCTGCGCGAGCAGGTGACCAGCAAGGGGGGTACCACAGCCGAGGCCATCAAGACATTCCAGGAACAGGGGCTGATGCCGCTGACCGCTCACGCCATGCAGGCAGCCGTTGCACGGGCTGCCGAGATGGAAACTCTTTTCTGAACACTCTTCTCTTACTGCTGGAGCTCAGATGAACACCGCTTACTTTCTGATTAACACGATTTTTGATCTCTACCTCATGGTGGTGCTGCTGCGCGTCTGGTTGCAGTGGGCCCGCGCCGACTTCTACAACCCCATGAGCCAGATGGTGGTCAAGGTGACCAATCCGCTGGTGATACCGCTACGCCGGGTCATTCCTGGCTTCGGTGGGGTGGACATGGCCTCGGTGCTGCTGGCGATTATCATTGCCTTCGCCAAACTGGCACTGCTCAAGAGCATGAACGTGCTGCTGGCCGACTGGCTCACCATCAGCTTGTTTGCCGCCCTGACAGTGCTGAAAAAAGCGGGTTCCATGATCTTCTGGGTACTGCTGATCCGCGCCATTCTGAGCTGGGTCAGCCAGGGTCGCAACCCCATCGAACACGTGATGCACCAGCTGACCGAGCCCTTCCTGGCCCCTATCCGCCGCATCCTGCCGGCACTGGGCGGGCTGGATCTTTCCGTGCTGGTCGCCTTTATCGGACTGCAGGCCATCAACTATCTGCTGGGTGATCTGTTCGGCCAGCTGTGGTGGATGATTTGATGCCAGCCGTCCTGCGGGAAGGGGATGAGCTGATATTGCATCTGATGATCCAGCCCAAGGCGAGCCGGGATCAGATCGTCGGATTGCACGGAGACGAGTTGAAAGTGGCCATCACGGCGCCGCCGGTGGATGGCCAGGCCAACAGCCACTTGATCAAGTACCTGGCCAAGCAGTTCAAGGTGGCCAAGGGACAGGTTCGCATAGTGCGCGGGGAGCTGGGACGGCACAAGACGGTTGCCATCGAGTCGCCCAGGCAGATCCCCGCCGAGATCCATGCCCTGCTGGAGACTCAGGGATAACACGAGAAGGATGACACCATGAAAACAGCCTGGATAAGCTGCCTGCTGGCACTGCTGATGACGTTACCGCTGCGGGCGGAACAAATGAAGGAGCTAGGGCCCTGGCAGGTGCACTACAGCGCCTTCAACTCCAGCTTCCTTACTCCGGACGTGGCCAAGGCCTACGGTCTGGAGCGCAGTCGCTACAACGGCATCATCAATATCGCTGTGCAGAACAAGCAAGGGGTGGCACAGGCGGTGGGGATCACGGGCGAGGCCAAGAACCTCACCGGCACCCTGCGCACCCTGACCTTCCAGGAGGTCAAGGAGGGGGACGCCATCTACTATCTGGCTGTGCTGCCCTATCGCAACCAGGATACCTACCAGTTCACCTTGAAGATCATGGGGGAGGGGCAGCAACAGACGCTCACCTTCCAGCAGACCTTCTACGTCGACTGAGGCAAGTGTCTCGTTCGATAAATGAAAAAGCCCCGAACTCAGGTTCGGGGCTTTTTCATTCGGCTGATTCAGCTGGCGGGCGTGAAGTCGTGGATCTCCCCCGGTCTCGGGTTGAAGCGGGGGTCCTGATCCTGGTGATGCGTCGCCCACTCCATGGCCTGACAGAAGCTCTCCTGCTTGGCAAATTCGTCGCGCATCTGATCGATGGCCCGCTCGGCCAGGCGTCGCTTCATCTTGCTGGCATTGCGATCGCTGAATTGCTGGTGCTGGGTCAGCATCCAGTCCGTGAACGCCTGACGGCATTGTGACTCGCTTGCAGCGTGGGCAGGCAGTGTGACCAGCAGGGGGATCATCAATAAGAAACGCATAACAAACCGGATAAGAGAGTGCAGGTTGATGGAAAGGGCGGCATTTTATGCCTAAAACGTGAGCATGAACAGCCCTGAATGGGGGCCAGTCAGGCTGGCCCCCGGATGATCAGTGCTTGATGAGGTAGAGCTGGCGGCTATAGGCCACGTCTTCCGGGTTGTTGATGGGATACCCCTTGAGCCAGGGTTTGATCAGCCGTGCATTGGTGTACTGATAGATGGGGGCGATCGGCGCCTCATCTTGCAAGATGGACTCGGCTTCGTCGAACAGGCGGGCGCGCTCACCGGGATCCCGGCTCTTGGCCGCTTGAGCCAGGATCTCGTCATAGCGTGCATTGGCGAAGCGGGCCATGTTGCCACTGTGCCGTGATCCCCACAGGCCGAGGAAGGCAGAAGGATCGTTGTAATCGGCCACCCAGGAGGAGCGGATCACCTCGAACTGACCGCTCTGGCGGCTGTCGAGATAGGTTTTCCACTCCTGATTGGTGAGCTCGACTTGCGCCCCCAGTTTCTGCTTCCACAGGTTGGCGATGGCCAGCGCCATCTTCTTGTGGATCTCGGCGGTGTTGTAAAGCAGGGTCAGCTTGAGCGGCTTGGCCGGGCCGTAACCGGCCTCCTTGAGCAGCGCCTTGGCCTTCTCATCCAGCGCCTGCTGGCTGCTGCTGGAGAGCAGGTTGGCCTTGGGTTCAAAATCGGCCGTCACATCCGGCGTGAAGCGATAAGCCGGTTTCTCGCCAGTGCCCAGTACCTTGGCGGCAATGAGGCCGCGGTCGATGGTGTAGGAGAGCGCCTTGCGCACCCGCACATCGTTCAGTGGTGGCAGCTGGGTATTGAAGGCGTAGTAGTAGGTGCCGAGTTGATCCGGGGTATGGACCTCACCCGGGATCTGCTGCATCAGCTTGTGATACTGCTCCTTGGGGAAGGATTCCGTGATGTGCAGATCCCCTGCCAGGTAGCGATTGGTGGCAGCGGTTTCCTGGTTGATGGGGACGAAGGTGACCTTGGTCAGCACTGTATGAGCCCTGTCCCAGTAATGGGGATTGGGGGCCAGCTCCAGCTTCTCGTTCACCACCCGTTGGCTCAGTACGAAGGCGCCGTTGCCGACCAGCTTGCCCGGCTGGGTCCACTGGTTGCCGTACTGTTCCATGCTGGCCTGATGCAGGGGTGACAGGCTGGGGTGGGTCAGCAGGCTCAGGAAATAGGGCACAGGCTGGGAGAGGGTCACTTGCAGCGTGTGCTCGTCGAGGGCTTTTACCCCGAGCGCCTCGGGCGGCAGCTTGCCAGCCACTATCTCGTCCACCTTGGTGAAGTGAGCCAGCTGGGCAAACCAGGCGAAGGTAGCGGCCTCCTTTGGATCAACCAGCTTGCGCCAGCCGTAGACGAAGTCGGCAGCCTTGACCTTGTCACCGTTGGACCAGCGTGCATCCGGTCGCAAATGGAAGGTAAACTGCTGATTGTCCTTGTTGTCCCACCGCGTCGCGACGCCGGGCAGCACCTTGCCATCCGGCCCCTGGGTCAGCAGCCCCTCGTAGAGGTCTCGCAATACCTGCAGTTCGGGCAGGCCGACCAGCTTGAGCGGGCTCAGGCTTGCCGGTTCGTCTTTCAGGTGACGCACGACGGCCTGTTCGGCGGCGAGTTGGGTGCCGGGCGGAACATCGGCGGCCTGGACACAGGCACAACCCAGCAGGGCCAGCAAGGGACTCCATCCTTTCATGGTTAATCCTTCAAATAGTGTGAAGCGGGGAGAAAACTCGGCGAGAAATGATCGCCGGCAGACGGGAAATCATGATATCCCCTTTGCTGGTCAGACCGCCAGTGTGAGTCCCTAGAATTCAGGGACGGTATGGAACCTAACTTGACCCGCTGATCTGCGGTCAGGGGAAGAGGAGTGAAGGATGAGAGCATGGATCCTGCTGGCCTTGGCCATCAGTCAGGGCGCCTGGGCGCTGGCGCCTTGTGAGCGCGAGACGCAGGTCGGCAGCTGGTGCGAGGTGAACATAGATCAGTTGCATCCAACCCAGGGCGGTGTTGGCCAGATCCAGGTCGACAACACGCAAGCAAAGCTGCTGGGGAAAAGTGCCAAGCAGCTTGATAAAGTGATGAAAAAGAAAGAGATCCCTATCGTCATAGCACCGGATGGCGGCTACTGGCTGGTGGACAGGCATCACCTCACCAAGGCGCTGTGGCAACTGGGGGTGAAGCAGGCCAGGGTCAAGGTGATAGCGCGGCTGCAGGACAAGTCCAGCTTATGGAGCCAGATGCAGGGTAATCACTGGGCCTGGCTCAAGGATGAGAAGGGCGCCCCTCTGACACCGGAGCAGTTGCCTGCCCATATTGGCGACTTGCCCGATTACCCCTACCGGACTGTGGCGGGCATGCTGCAGGATGCGGGTTATTTCGAGAAGCGGGATCAGGTCTATTTTGTCGAGTTTGCCTGGACCAGCTGGCTCGGCCAGCAGCTGAACTGGCTACCGGTCGATGGCGCCAGCTTGATGGAACGTCTCAATCAGGCCAAACGGTTGGCGTGCAGCAGCAAGGCCAGTGATCTGCCCGGTTATCCCGGCAAGCAGTGTCGGGTCAACCAGTCACGCAGCGGCAGCTGAATCAGGGGAACAGCAGGTCGAGTAAGGGGCGCCCGGGCGCCCCTTACTCGTGTTTTTACTCCTGTTCGGCTGAGCGCCAGCGAGCGGCGGCCTGTTCCAGCAGCGCCACCTCTCCTTGCTGGATCAGCGGCAGCAGGGCTTGCACCTGCTCATCCGGCCAGTCCCACCAGGCCAGCGTTTGCAGCCGTGTTGTTTCTTGCACAGTAAAGCGCTGGCGGATCACCCTGGCGGGCGTACCCGCCACCATGCAGTAAGGTGGCACGTCCTGTGTCACCAGGCTGCGGGCGGCGATAATGGCGCCATCCCCGATAGTGACCCCCGGCATTATCATGGCGTCCATCCCGATCCAGACATCGTTGCCGATACGGGTATCGCCGGCGGGGCGGTAGCTGCGCTTGAGGGCATCCAGATCGGCAAACGGATAGGTGCTGATAAACGCCGGGTTGTGGGTGTGGTTGCCTCCCATGATGATCTTCACGCCCGCGGCGATTTGCACGTAGTCGCCGATATGGAGCCTGTCTATGTGCCAGAGCGGCTCCCAGCCGGTGTCGGGTGATCGGCTCCAGTTGTCACCGTGCAGATAGCGCACGGCCTCCTCTTCAAAAGGACCGTCCCAGGCCCCCGAGTAGTAGCTGTGCTGCCCCTTGAGGCTGATGTTGGGATTGGTCACCGTCAGATGCAGGTACTCGACCTGCGACCAGTGTTGGCAGTGCTTCATGGCTATGTTCCTCGTTCAATGGATAAAGGGATAAATGGCGCGAGGAGCGCAGCTAATAGATCCAGACCAGCAGGCGGGGCACGCACAGTGTCGAGCAGCCGAGCGCCTGGGGTAAACGGGGTCGCAACATGAAAAGGGGATCCTGACAGTGGAGGCCAGATGATGGGACCGGATGGTAAGACATGAGAAGGGCGATGCCAACCGGTTGAACGCCTTGCTGGTCAAATCCTGCACAAAAGGTCAGGTTGATATTCATTCTCAACTGGGCATGATAAGGATCCCACCCATAGACTCGGGAGATCAGCATGACCCATCATATCTGGCAGCGTTACATGCTGGAGGCGGAAAACGCACTGGGCGCGGGGGCGCTGGGTGCGGCTATTTGCCTCTATCAGCAAGCCCTTGCCGAAGTGTACGAACTGGCCAGCGATGATCTGGATGAGCTGGCCAGCATGCGGGTGGCCACCTGCCATCGACTGGCGGATTTCTGGCGCGCCATGGAAGAGCCAGCCTATGAGCTGCGCTACCTCAAGCTTGCCTCCGAGCTGGTGACGGCGCTGGTGCCCCAGTGCCCGAACCGGGAGTGCGAGTCCCTTGTCAGCGAGCTGGGTTGCTGCCAGGCGGCGCTCATCTCCTTCCTCAAGCGCCACCCCAATCCCGAGATCGCCCGACTGATCCAGCTGCAGGACAAGGTACAGGGCTGCGAGCTGATAGGTCGTTTTCGTCTCAACTGAGGATCAGGCCCTGGGTTTGAGCCTTTGCGCTATCCTGTGTTGCGCCTCTTCCCCCTGCAAGGCGAGGGAGAAGGCGCGCGCCTCCAGATCGATGACGAAGTGCACCGCCTGTTTCAGCTCCTGTTTGAGCAGTGCCTTGCTCTTTTGCAGCGCCTTGGGCGGCTTGGCCGCCAGCTTCAATCCCTGATCCCGAGCCAGTGCCAGCAGCTCGTCGGCGGCAACTACCCGGTTGGCCAGACCCAGGCGCAGTGCTTCATCAGCATCGATGGCCTCGGCCAGCAGCAAGAGTTCCGCCGCCTTCAGATGACCCACGGCGCGGGGCAGCAGCAGGCTGGAGGCAAACTCCGGCACCACCCCCAGTTCGACGAACGGCAGTTGCAGCCGGGCATTATCCCCCAGATAGACAAGATCGCAGTGCAGCAGCAAGGTGGTGCCGATCCCGACGGCAGGGCCACCGACGGCGGCGATGACGGGCTTGGGAAAATCCGCCAGTGTGTGCAGGAACTGCAGTATGGGGTCATCGGCATCCAGACTCGATTTGCCCATGAAGTCCGCCAGATCGTTGCCGGCGGTGAAACAATTGCTTTGTCCCTGTATCAGCAACACGTGTACGGCGTCATCTTGTGTCGCTTGCCGCAGTGCCTGAGTGAGCGCACGATACATGTCGGTATTGAGGGCATTGCGCTTGTCGGGGCGATTGAAGGTCAGGGTGAGCAAGCCATCCTGCTGCTCGGCAACGATAATGGGGTCCATGTCTAAATCCTTGTTATCACAGGCTGCCAAAAGATTACTGCTGCGGTAAGCTTCACGGCGTTTAACAACATCATAAAAGGATTTCAACCATGTTTAAACGTGCGTTTTACTCCCTGCTGGCGCTCGGTCTGGCCGCACCGGCCCTGGCCAAGGTCGAAGCCGTCGATGGTTATGTGCGCCTGTTGCCTCCGGGATCTCCCAATACCGCGGCTTTTCTGGTGCTGAAAAATGACGCCGACAAGCCGGTGAAGCTGGTGGCCGCGGCCTCGCCCGAGGTGGGGCGCGCCGAGCTGCACACCCATCTGCATGAAAATGGCGTCATGAGGATGCGCCAGGTCGAGAGCATAGCAATCCCGGCCAAGGGGGAAGTGGCACTGAAACCCGGCAGCTTTCATGTGATGTTGTTCGAGGTGCGCGAGTTGTCACAAGGCACTCCTTTCCCGCTGACCCTGACCATGGATGATGGCCAGACGCTGGAATTGAGCCTGCCAGTGAAGCCGATTGAACCCATGGCAGGGATGCAGCACTGACATTAATGGACGCTTGTTCAGCTTTTTGCACTGTGTATTCCCGCCACACTGGGTAAAATGATGGCCTTTCCAGTCCATAAGAGAGTGAAATGATGAAGAAGACCTTGATTGCCGGTTGTGTGCTGGCCCTGTTCAGCCAGGCTGCCATGGCCGCTGATGACTGGCGTATCGCTGCCGGTGCCGATGTATGGAACGCTCAGGGCAGCGGCCAGATTGACGGTATCGGGGCCAACGGCAGCTATGACGAGAACTACAACTGGAGCGGCTACCTGCAACTGGAGCACGGTATCATTCTGCTGCCCAACGCCAAGTTCGAGATCTCCGATTTCGGTACCAGCGGTGGTGCCCTCAACAACGATCTGATGGCCTACGACCTGAGCCTCTACTATCGCCTGTTCAACAACGACCTGTTCCAGATCGATCTGGGCCTGACCGGTCGTCGTTACGATGGCGATTTCAACACCCAGCACTACTCCTATGACAAGGATGTGCTGATGGCTTACACAGGTGCCGAAGTGCGCATTCCGGGTACCGGCTTTGCCGCCTTTGGCGATGCCCGCGTGCAGGATGCCGACAACTATGACTACCGTCTGGGTGGCTCCTACAAGTTTGCTGCCGTACCTCTCAAGGTCCGTGCCGGCTGGCGTGATGCGAGCATTGACTTCGATCGCGTTGATCAGCGTGTAGATGGCTGGTTCATCGGCGGCGAATTCACATTCTGATCTGACTGACAGGAGCTGATAATGGGTCACATCATAGTGACGGGGGCCGGGTCCGGTCTGGGCCGAGCCCTGACCATAGGACTGGTTGAACGGGGCCATCAAGTCTCCATGATGGGGCGTCGTTATCAGCGACTGCAGCAGCAGGAACTACTGCTCGGGAGTGCCGTGATCGGCATAGTCGCCGATCTGGCGCACCACGAAGACGTGGATGTGGCGTTTGCCGCTGCCGTGGAGTGGGGTGGTCTGCCGGAGCTGGTGCTGCACTGTGCCGGCACCGGCGAGTTCGGCCCGGTTGGTGTCTACACCGCCGAGCAGATCCGCCGGGTGATGGAGAGCAATCTGGTCTCCACCATACTGGTGGCCCAGCAGACGGTACGTCTCATCGGCGAGAGGGGCGGCGTGCTGGCCAATGTGCTCTCCTCCGCTGCTCAGGTAGGCAAGGCCAACGAGAGTCTCTACTGTGCTTCCAAGTGGGGCATGCGCGGCTTTCTGGAGTCCTTGCGTGCCGAGCTCAAGGATTCTCCATTGCGACTGGTGAACCTCTATCCGAGCGGGATCCGCAGCGAATTCTGGGACAACTCGGATCACGTCGACCCGAGCGGTTTCATGACACCGGAAGATGCGGCCGCCTACATGCTGGATGCGCTGGAAGCCAGAAGCAGCTGTCATGTGACCGACCTCTTTATCGGTCGCAACTAGGCCCCGTCGTCAGCCAGTACGCCACTGCTGTGATGCACTTCCAGGCCCGCTGCCCACCTCTGGGCAGCGGGCCTTATCACAAGCGCCCAGATGGCGCATCGAGTTGCCTCACGTCAAACACGGGCTGCAGCTCCTCGAATGCCTTGCTTCCCACCGCCTGCCAGGCGCCCGTTCAACCTCTTCCCGCTACTCCAATCTCCCCAACATCATTTGCACGCCTGCTGTTTATGGCTGACTCACCAGTTCCTTCATCAAGTCTTTCAGCCATATCAGTGCGGGTTGCTGCGCATGCACCGGGTGCCAGACACAGTTGAGATGGTAATCCGGCACATCCGCAGGCAGGGGCAGGCTTTTCAGCGGCCAGTGGTTGGCGAGCAGCTCGGCCACCATGCTGGGCAGCACCAGCAGGTGGTCGCTCTGGCTGACGATGGTCGCTGCCGACATATAGCTCTGGCTGTTGACCGAGATGGTGCGGCTGTGGCCCAGGGTGCTGAGGTAGCGATCCAGACTCGCCTCCGAGGTGCCCAGCGGCGAGTGGAACACATGGGGCATCTCGATAAGCTGCTGCAAGGTGATCCGCTCTTCCTCCAGCTCCAGAGTGGCGCGCACCAGACCGGCCAGGGGCTCGGTGAGCCAGGTCTCCTTGCCCAGATACCTCGGCACCTGCATGTATTCGTCAAACCCCAGCACCAGATCGATCTCGCCGCTCGCCAGCTCGGCTTCCGGCAGGGTATCGCGCAGTATGCGGATTTCTATGGTGACGCCGGGTGCCAGCTTCTTGAGGCGCTGCATAAGTGGCGGGATCAGCACGCACTCCACATAGTCAGTGGTACAGAGCACGAAGCGGCGTTTGGACTGGCTCGGTTCGAACACCTCCTCGTCGCTCAGTTGCTGCTCCAGCAGCCGCAGCGCCTGCTGTACCCCCAGATGCAGTCGCTGGGCGCGGGGAGTGGGCAGCATGCCTTGCGGGGTTCGGACCAGCAGCGGGTCGCCAAAGAAGGTGCGCAGCCGGCCGAGGGCGTGGCTCATGGCGGGCTGGCTGATAAACAGTACTTCGGCGGCGCGGGTGACACTGCCCTGTGTCATCAGGGCGTCAAAGGCGAGCAGCAGATTGAGGTCGAGCTGGTGCAGTTTCATGGAGGGATTATTTGCCTTGTTTATGGGACAATCAATCCTATTCATTTGATGGATGTGAGCGCAACTTCTTACACTGCGGCCACACTCATTTTTTCCCGGGTGCGCCAGGCGGTTGCGCAGCCGATGACCAACTGGTGGGCCGTCCGGCACGCTGCCGGGGCGAGCGACCGCCCGTTTCCCCTCTTACCGGCCCTGTGAGGCCCGCAAGGATATTGCGATGAGCATCAAGACTATTGATTCCACCCCTGCTGCTGACGGCTTCACCATGCCTGCCGAGTGGGCGCACCAGCAGGCCGTCTGGATGATCTGGCCGTTTCGCCCGGACAACTGGCGTGAGGCCGGTCGCTTCGCGCAAGCCACCTTCGCCAAGGTAGCCGATGCCATAGGGCAGGCCACCCCTGTCTTTATGGGCGTGCCCGCCCAGTTTATGGAGCAGGCCCGCGCCATCATGCCCGCTCATGTGACCCTGGTCGAAATGGCCAGTGATGACTGCTGGGCCCGCGACACTGGCCCGACCGTGGTCACCAACGCCGCTGGCGAGTGCCGTGGTGTGGATTGGGGTTTCAACGCCTGGGGCGGCCACAAGGGCGGGCTCTACTATCCCTGGGATCAGGATGAAAAAGTGGCGGCCCAGATGCTGGAACAGCACGGCATGGATCGCTACGACGCGCCGCTCATTCTGGAAGGGGGCTCCATCCACGTCGATGGCGAAGGCACCTGCCTGACCACAGCCGAGTGCCTGCTCAACGAAAACCGCAACCCGCACCTGAGCAAGGAGCAGATCGAAGCTTATCTGCGTGACTATCTGGGCGTGAAGAGCTTTATCTGGCTGGACGAGGGCGTCTACATGGACGAAACCGACGGCCACATCGACAACATGTGCTGCTTCGTGCGCCCGGGTGAAGTGGCCCTGCACTGGACCGACGATCAGAACGACCCCCAGTACACCCGCTCCCTGGCCGCCCTCAAGGTGCTGGAAGCGGTGGTCGATGCCAAGGGCCGCAAGCTGAAAGTGTGGAAGCTGCCCCAGCCGGGCCCGCTCTACTGCACTGAAGAGGAGTCTGCCGGTGTCGAGAGCGGTACCGGCGTGCCGCGCGAGGCTGAAGGTCGTCTGGCCGGTTCCTATGTGAACTTCCTCATCACCAACGATCGCATCGTCTACCCGCTGCTGGATGCCGCCACCGATGGCGAAGCCCAGCGCATTCTGGAAGAGATTTTCCCGCAGCATAAAGTGGTCGGCGTACCGGCTCGCGAGATCCTGCTGGGAGGTGGCAATATTCACTGCATTACTCAGCAAATCCCTTCTGGTCAGTAAGCTGGCCGAAGAGTGTAGAAATTCAAAACCCCACGCAGTGGGGTTTTATCTCTTGCTTGCGTGATGGTCGCAGGCGCTGATGCCGCGACCACCATTACAAACAGTCACCCTTTTACAGGAGATCCAAATGATCGAAGTGACCGAGGTTTCCATTGCCGAGCTGCGCGGTGCGCTCGAATCAGGCCGCACCACAGCGGTCGAACTGGTCAAGGCCTATCTGGCCCGTATTGCCGCCTATAACGGCTCCGAGACACAAACCCGCCTCAATGCCGTCGTGGTGCACAACCCCGACGCGCTGAAAGAGGCGCAAGATTCTGATGCCCGCCGTGCCCGTGGTGAAACCCTGAGTCCGCTCGACGGCATCCCCTACACCGCCAAAGACAGCTATCTGGTCAAGGGGCTGACTGCCGCCTCCGGCAGCCCTGCCTTCAAGGATCTGGTGGCCCAGCGTGATGCCTTTACCGTTGAGCGGCTGCGGGCCGCAGGTGCCATCTGCCTGGGCAAAACCAATATGCCGCCGATGGCCAATGGCGGCATGCAGCGCGGCGTCTATGGCCGTGCCGAGAGCCCCTATAACGCCGACTACCTGACAGCGCCCTTTGCCTCCGGCTCCTCCAACGGTGCCGGTACCGGCACCGCCGCCAGTTTCTCCGCCTTCGGTTTGGCGGAAGAGACCTGGTCGAGCGGTCGTGGCCCTGCCTCCAACAACGGTCTGTGCGCCTACACCCCGTCCCGTGGCGTCATCTCGGTGCGTGGCAACTGGCCGCTGACCCCGACCATGGATGTTGTTGTGCCCTACGCCCGCACCATGGCTGATCTGCTAGAAGTGCTCGATGTGGTAGTGGCCGACGATACCGAGACCCGTGGCGATCTGTGGCGCATGCAGCCCTGGGTCAAGATCCCCAAGGCCTCCGAGGTGCGTCCGGCTTCTTATCTTGAGCTGGCCGCAAAGCCTGATGCTCTCAAGGGCAAGCGCCTCGGCGTGCCGCGCATGTTTATCAACAAGGATGAACTGGCCGGCACCAGCGACAACCCCGGCATCGGCGGCCCGACCGGTCAGCGGATCCATACCCGTCCGTCGGTGATCGCCCTGTGGGAACAGGCCCGTCAGGCGCTGGAAGCCGCTGGCGCCGAGGTCATCGAAGTGGACTTCCCGCTGGTCTCCAACTGCGAAGGGGACAGACCCGGCGCGCCGACCGTGTTCAATCGCGGCATCGTTTCACCTGAGTTTCTCAATGACGAGCTGTGGGAGCTCTCCGGCTGGGCATTCGACGACTTCCTGCGCGCCAATGGCGATCCCAAGCTCAATAAATTGGCCGATGTGGATGGCCCCAAGATCTTCCCCCACGATCCGGGCACCTTGCCGAACCGCGAGGGGGATCTGGCGGCCGGTATGGACGAGTACGTCAATATGGCCAAGCGCGGCCTCAAGCGTTTTGACGAGATTGCCTCCGTGCCGGACGGCCTGCGTGGCCTTGAAAAGACCCGCAAGCTGGATCTGGAGGATTGGATGGACGAGCTCAAACTCGACGCCGTGCTATTCCCCACAGTCGCCGACGTCGGCCCGGCTGACGCGGACGTGAATCCGGCCTCCGCCGATATCGCCTGGAGCAACGGCATCTGGGTCGCCAACGGTAACCTCGCCATTCGCCATCTCGGTGTGCCGACCGTCACAGTCCCCATGGGCGTCATGGCAGATATCGGTATGCCGGTGGGCCTGACCTTCGCCGGTCGCGCTTATGACGACAATAACCTGCTGCGCATCGCCTCGGCCTTCGAGTCCACCGGCAGCAAGCGTCTGGTGCCGCCGCGTACGCCGCCGTTGGGGGAATATTAGTTAGGAGGAACTCCTGTGCTAGCCCTACGATGACGAAATAAAAACCACCTGCCATGTAGGTGGTTTTTATTTTCAGTATCACAATTGGTTACAATGCAATAATTTTTGCGGCTTCTTAATGAACTTGCTAATGACTATGTTGAACATTGATAAGTCACACGTTTCTTTTGATTAGAATTTTATTTCTGGGTGCTTTTCTTTTATTTTTGGGATTATTTCATTTAAAAAGCAAAAAACCAAACCACAAATGCTGATGGCTTTTTCTGCATGTCTATCTGTTGATATTATTACATAGGTTGATTGCAAACATGCGGATGAACGAGGGAATATGATTCTATGCATCACTTGAACATTTCCAATGACATATGACTTTATATGCATAAATGCGTTCAGGGCATTATGATAATCAGTTTCCCAATTTCCTGGGTTATTACTACTAATGCTTACAATTAAATTGTTAATGTTATTGAAGTTGTCTTTTCTAAAACCACATAATTCATTTACTTTTCTTGCATGAAAAGAAAACTCAATCAGGCTGTTAGTAATCACTTCATTCCAAGGTAAGCTCCATTCGGATGGAAATACAGAGCCTGTAAATGCGAATAGTTGCAATGCATGCTTTCTTGCTTCTGAAATATGTATTTCTGCAAGTCGTTGGTTGTCTTTTGTAATCATTTTGGCTCTTGCTTTATATAAATTAAAAGTAATGTTATGTAGGGTTGGATAATATTTTCAGGGTGTTTGTGTTTTTTAAAATACTTGTTATTGTATTTGTTTTGACATTTTTTTCAATATGACAATGGGGCCTTAGGTTAGCGAAGCATATTTTTGAGAGGGCTGTAGGTTCGAATAGCGAAGCGTATTCGGACGATCGCGAGCAGGTCGTGGCCGAGGGGGCGCTGATATTCAGAGTTTTCTGCCGGTATTGCCATGACTCGGTGCGCGGCGGTAAACGGACGATTACGCTGCGCTAATCGACCCTACATTATGGAGCTTATTGTTACCTCCCCCTCATCCCCAGCCCTTCTCCCGCAAGGGGATAAGGGAGCAAATATGCTCCGCTGATTGGGCGTCGGCGGTGTGGTGCGGGTGAGTATGAGTGGCTTGGCGTTGGCTCGGGCCTAACCCTCTCCCTCGGGAGAGGGCTAGGGTGAGGGGCCGCAATCAGTGTTGTAGGTTCGAATAGCGAAGCGTATTCGGACGATCGCGAATAGGTAGTGGCTGAGAGGCAGCTGATATCCAGAGTTTCCTGCCGGTCTTGCCATGACTTGATGCTCTGCGGTAAGCGGACGATTACGCTGCGCTAATCGTCCCTACAGCAATGCGCTGATTGCATGTTTTGACCATTTACCTCTCTCCATTTTCCACACAGCCAACCGCCATTTTTGCCGTGGTTCGCTACCTCTTCCATCCTGATTTTTCTGAATTCCACCTGACTTTCCCCAGACTTCACCTTCTCTTCACAGAACCCCATTTTCCCTTCACAAATCCCCCGTATCTTCTGCCCACTGCGTAAAGGGCCCAGCTTGTCACAGGGGTGGCGAGGGGCTGGTTGTATCGAGGGAGCAAGATGATGAAAGGTTGGATAAAGTGTGGATTGGCCGGGGCCGTGGTGCTGGTGGCGAGTTTCTGGGGCGGCAGCGTGCATGCGGCGGCGATATCGCTTACTCAGGTGAGTGGCCCCGTGTATGTCGTAGAAGATAACTACTACGTCAAAGAGAACTCCATGGTCTATTTCGGGGCCAAAGGGGTGACTGTGGTGGGGGCGACCTGGACGCCGGATACCGCCCGCGAGCTGCACAAGCTGATCAAACGGGTCAGCAACAAGCCTGTGCTGGAGGTCATCAACACCAACTACCACACGGACAGGGCAGGGGGGAACGCCTACTGGAAGTCCATCGGTGCCAAGGTGGTCTCGACCCGCCAGACCCGGGATCTGATGAAGAGCGACTGGGCCGAGATCGTCGCCTTTACCCGCAAGGGGCTGCCGGAGTACCCGGACTTGCCGCTGGTGCTGCCGAACGTGGTGCACGATGGCGACTTCACCCTGCAAGAGGGCAAGGTGCGCGCCTTCTACGCGGGCCCGGCCCACACGCCGGACGGTATCTTTGTCTACTTCCCTGACCAGCAGGTGCTCTATGGCAACTGCATCCTCAAGGAGAAGCTAGGCAACCTGAGCTTTGCCGATGTGAAGGCTTATCCGCAGACGCTGGAGCGACTCAAGGCCATGAAGCTGCCCATCAAGATTGTGGTTGGCGGTCACGACTCGCCGCTGCATGGCCCAGAGCTTATCGATCACTACGAGACGCTTATCAAGGCCGCGCCGCAGGCATAAAGAGCCAGGGCGAAGAGATAACAAGAGACGCCTCACCCTTGACAGGTGCTGGCCAGAGAAAACGCCCGAGCGGGCGTTTTCCTGTTTTCAGCGCACCGGATTTTCTGTGGCTGATTTCCGAGTCTTGCCGACCGGCAGCTGACTCCCGGCATTAAGGCTGTTCAAGCCGGGTGCGCTTTCATAAGATGGATTTCTCTCTGGCCAGGCAGTAACAAGCAATTGATATGCAATATAAATCCCTCGAGCGGCTGAAGCAGGCCTTTGTCACCGGTATGTGGGCCTCGCTCGCCAGCATCATCATTGGTTTCGCCTTCAAGGTGTGGCTTGCGCAGTGGGTGGCCAAGGGGGACCTGGCGCTGTTCAACAGCGTGGTGGATCTCATCTCCCTCTCCCTCATCCTGATGACGGGTTTTCGCTCCTCCATGGTGGTGAGCTACTCCCAGACCAAAAACGACAGAGACATCATCAATATCTTCCGCTACTTCCTCATCGGCATTGTGCTGCTCACCTGGGGGATTGTGATCCCCTATATCAAGCACGGGCTACATATCCGGGTGGAGTATCTGCAACTGGTGGGGATCATCTTCGGCCTGGGGCTCAAGGTCTACTTCACCAATCTGGTGGCCATGTACCGCATGTATGACATTTCCAACAAGGTCACCTGGCTGGAGCCGCTCGCCAACGCCCTGATGTTTATGGCCTGCTACTTCGGACTGGGGATGGATGCACTCTCGTCGCTCTTCTATGGGCTGACGCTCTCGTCGCTGGGCATTGCCCTCTATATGTATCTTTATCGCCGCCGGGACATCGCCACCCGACCGCTCGCCAAAGTCGAACTCGGCCCCGAGATGCGCAGCTATGTGAAGAAGAGCTTTACCGCCTCGCTGGAGGCGGGGGCCAGTATCCTGATGATTTACATTACCGTGCTGCTCACCATACGCCACTTCAGCATCGATGAGCTGGGGGATTTCCAGGTGGTGGTGCGCCCCATCTTCACCTATATGACGCTGCTGTTTGTCTTCCCCATCTACCGCTTCGTGCTGCCGGAGCTGGCGGTCAATCTGCGCAACGGCGATCACCGCCAGATCAGGATGATCCGCCGCTGGATCTTCCGCCTCTCCGCCATCGTCAGTCTGGCGTTCTTTGTGCTGATGCTGCTGGCGGGCAAGCCACTGGTGTTGCTGCTGTTCCCCGTCGACTATGTGGGCGCCGTGCCCGTGCTGTTCCACTTCTCCATCTTTTTCATCTTCATGATGCTCAACGGCTATCAGCTCGCCTATATCAAGGCCCATGGCCACTTTACCCAGAGCCTGCTGATCCGGCTGGCGGGCATAGTGGCGCTGGTGGCGGCCTACTATCTGGTGGCCCGCTTCACCACCAATGTGGTGGCCATTATCGTGGCGCTCGGCCTCGGCTATATGGCGATGTTTATTCTCTCCACCCTGGCAGAGCGGCAGATCCTGAAATCCCTGCCATTGGTGCTGGCGACCCGCTAGGATGTTACTCGCCAAGGGTGGCGCTGGTCTGTATTGGATAATAAAAAACGCCCATGCGGGCGTTTTTTTATTGGTGGCGCAGGGGCGGCTTAACGCTTGCCCTTGCCGCTCTTGTTACCGCCGCCGAGGGCCTGTTTTCTGGCTCTCTGTTTCTGGGCGGCCTTGCCGCTGCGGCGCGGCTCGGGTTCGAAACGGGTGAGGTCTGGCTCAAAGCCCGGGAACCACTGCTGGGGCAATCGGGTGTCGAGCACAGCTTCCACCTTCTCCAAGAGCGGCGCATCTTCCGGGCTAAAGAGAGTGATGGCGAGCCCCTTGTTGCCGGCGCGGCCGGTGCGACCGATACGGTGGACGTAATCTTCGGCCACAAAGGGGAATTCGAGGTTAATCACGTAGTTGAGATCGCTGATATCGAGACCGCGGGCCGCCACGTCGGTGGCGACCAGCGCCTGCAAGGTGCCGGCGCGAAACGCCAGCAGCACTTTTTCTCGCGCGCTTTGCGACAGATCGCCGTGGAAGGCGAGCGCATTGATGCCCGCCTTGCCCAGCTGCTGGGCCAGCTTGTCGGCCCCCTGCCGGGTACGGCTGAAGATAAGTACGGGCGCCCAGCCCTTCACCTTGATCAGGTGCTCCACCAACGCCAGCTTGCGCTCGCCATCCACCGCATAGACCCGCTGCTCCACCTCGGCCGCCGTTGTGTTGCGCGGTGCCACTTCAATCAGTTCGGGGTCGCGCAGCAATACGCGGCTCAAGGCATAGAGGTTGTCATCGCAGGTGGCCGAAAAGAGCAGGGTCTGGCGATCTGCCGGTATCTGTTTGAGCAGCGCCTTGATCTCGTCCATAAAGCCCATGTCGAGCATGCGGTCCGCCTCGTCAAACACCAGATGGTCGAGGTGCTCAAGGCTCAAGGCCCCCTGACGCAGATGGTCGAGTAGCCGACCTGGGGTGGCGATCAGCAGATCCACCCCGGCTTGAAGCGCCTCCACCTGGGCGGCTATGCTGACCCCGCCGTAGACCAGGGCGCTGGTGAGGCTGGTGCCCTGACCGTAGCGTGTCACGCTCTCAAAGACCTGCACCGCCAGCTCGCGGGTCGGCACCAGCACCAGGGCGCGGATGGGGCGGGGTGCGTCGCTCGCCGGGTGTTGCATCAGTTGTTCCAGCAGCGGCAGCACGAAAGCGGCGGTCTTGCCTGTGCCGGTCTGGGCCCCCGCCATCAGATCCCGTCCCGCCAGAATGGTGGGGATGGCGCGAGCCTGAATGGGAGTGGGCGCGGCATAACCGAGCTCGCTCAGGGTCTGCTGCAGACGGGGGGATAGGGCCAGTTCGGCAAAGGAGGCAATGGACATAGAAGGCACCAGTGTGGGGTTATCGCGGCCAGCGGCCACGATGGAAACAATCATAGTGGCCGGCATGGTAACAGAAGTGGGGGCATGGGCAGAAGGCGGGGGAAGGGGACTGGCCTCTATCCCTCGCCATATTCCTCTGCTCGGGCTCGGGAGCTGCGCCATGGCGAGCAGCTCCCTGTGCTGGAACACTCTGTGCTGGTTAGCGGCAGTGAAACACCTCTTCCAGCGCATCCACCACGGCGCGCACCCGGCTGGCCTTCTGCAGGTCGGGGTGGAGCACCAGCCAGATGTCGACCGGATCGCTGAGGGCGGGCAGTACCCGTACCAGCTCAGTTTCTTTGTCTGCCAGAAAGGTGGAGAGCAGCGCTATTCCCAGCCCCTGACGGGCCGCCGCCAACAACAGCAGCTGGGCATTGCACTGCAGCACCACGTTCGGTTCGTGCAGCGGCTCCCCGCACAGGCTGTGCCAGTGGCGGGAGACCAGCTCTTTGGCAAACAGCAGCAGGGCATGCTGGCTCAGGCCAAGGCCGCACTTGGGCGTGCCGTGTCTGGCCAGATAGTCGTGAGAGGCGTAGAGCCCCATCTCTATGGTGGTGAGGCGTTTGATCACCAGCTCGTCGTTGTCGGGGCGCAGGCCCCGAATGGCGAGATCGGCTTCGAGACAGGCGATATCACTGACGTTGACCGCCGTCTGCAGGCTGAGACGAATGCCGGGATGGCGCTCGCGCAGCAGGGCGAGGGCAGGCAGCACGAAGGCTTGTGCCAGGGTGTCGGTAGTGGCGATGCGTACCTCGCCGCACAGGCTCTGATCCCCAGCGCTTGCCTTGCGCTCTATGGCCTGGATGGCCTGCTCCATGGCGCTGGCATCGGCCAGCATGGTTTCGCCGAGCGGGCTTAGATCATAGAGTTTTGGTGTGCGGATAAAGAGTTTGGAGCCCAGATTCTGCTCCAGCGCCGTGATGCGTCGCCCGACGGTAGCCTGATCGACCCCCAGCACCCCGGCCGCGCCGCGCAGTGTGCCCTGTCTTGCCAATGCCAGAAAAAAACGCGCGTCATCCCAGTTGATCATCGAGCCTCCCACTCAAGTTCCCCCCGCGGGGGCGAGCCCATTAGAAGCCAGCACAGGCGGGATCACAAGCCGAGTGTGACCTGGTGTGCGTGCAAATAGATGCCGATCGCATGCATTATTGAAGCCGCATGATGCATTTGTGCTGCTGTCGGCGGCGCTGTGCGGGCGCTATCATGGCCGCCTCTCACCAGCGGGGTTTGGCCCCGCGCCCATCGGAGCCGTGCATGTCATCACCCTTGTCTACCCCCGGGCCCTGCCAGTCGGGCGCTGCCCATGGCGCCATTCTGCTGTTTCTGCCGCTGGCCCTGATGTCGGCGCTGCTCAACAGCAGCGTGCCTACGCCGCTCTATCCCCACTATCAGCAGATGCTGGCGTTGAGCGATGTGAGCCTCACCCTGATTTATGGTGGCTATGCGGCTGGCGTGCTGATCTCGCTGTTCGGAGTGGGCAATCTGGCGGGCCGGGTGACGGACCTGCGTGCCATGATATTGCCTGCGCTGCTGGCGGTGCTGGGTGGAGCTCTGCTCTTCTCCTTGGCCGATTCGTTCTGGTCGCTGCTGCTGGCGCGGGTCTTGGCCGGCATTGGCACGGGGGCGCTGACCGGTGCTGCCAATGTGGCGCTGTTGCGCTTCGGTCCCCGGGATGGCGGCAAGCGGGCGGCGCTCAGTGCGACCCTCTCTTTCACCGCTGGGCTGGCGCTCGGCCCGGTATTCAGCGGCTTGGCGCTGCAACTGGACTTTTATCCGACTCAGCTGCCCTTCCTGCTCATCATGGGACTGGCGACCTGCGCCATGGTCGGCTTTGTGCTGAGCTGGCCCGCCAGCGCACGAGCACAGCCGCCAGTGGCATCGGGGCAAGGCAAGGGCTCCTTGGGGGAGGGGCTGAAGGCCACGGGGGCAGCGTTCTTCCTCTGCGCCTTGGCTCTGTTTACCGCCTGGGCGGTGGCGGCCAGTTTGCTGGCAATCGGCCCCAAGGTGGCGAGCCAGTTGCTGGGGATGCGGGATCTCGGCCTGTTCGGCTATCTCATCGCCGCCTATCTGGTGTTCTCCGGCCTGTGCCAGCTATGGGCTCGCCGCCTCGATGCCCGCCACACACTGCAGAGCGGCTGCCTTGCCCTGGCGCTCAGCGTGCTGCTGTTTACCGGCGCCGTTCACTATCAGTCGTTGTGGCTGGCAGGGTTCGGGCTGCTGGTGTCCGGTTATGCCCAGGGCGCCGCGTTTGTCGGCAGCGCGACTTTGGTCAATCGCATTGCCCCCAGTGCCAGCCATGCCCGGCTGGTGTCGCTCTTCTATGTGATCGCCTATGTGGCCAACTGGGTACCTGTGCTGCTGGGCTGGGTGAGCGACAGCGTCGGCCTGCTGGCAGCGGTGGATGTGCTTGCCGTCGGCAGCATTCTGATCAGTCTTGGGCTGGCCTGGGTTGTGTCGCGAACCCGCTTCGAGCGAGCCGCAGCCTGAGCCATTTATCCGCCAGCACTTACTCCGCCACGACTACCCGTTTGGCATCCAGGTGGTGCATCCATTCGCGCAGGATCAACAACACGGCGGCAAAGTGCCGTCCCTTGGGCAAGTGAGCCGCCGCCAGCGGGTCCCCTTCCACCATGGCGGCAAACTGGCCGAACAGCTGCTCAATGCTCTCCCGGCTCAGCTCATGGCTGCCGAGCTCGCTAGCCAGCGGGATCGGGCTGTGCAGCGTCACCAGCTCGTGGGCCGGAATGCGGGCCGCCAGCGGCATGAGCGCATCTTCCACCACCATGATGGCCCGTTCCAGCTCGTGCGCCGTCGGCGGATCCTGGCGAAATGGCCCCGGTGTCATGGCGTCGAGACCAAATGCCAGCTTGTAGGTGATGGTGATGCCATCGGCCTGGGTGATCAGCACCTTGCTGATCTGTTCACCCAGATTCAACGCCAGGGTGGGGGCTTGGGGTCTGGTCATGTTGCTTCCTCTGTGATCCCGTCACGGCAAAGCCTATCCATACACCCGCCAGCATGCACTGGCGAGTGCTTTTCTGTTCCCCCCATACAGGTGAAAGGGCTTGCAATGCTGATGACAGGTGGCATTCTAGATGTCTAAATGGCTGTTCTTGTTCATCTATCACGATTCAGGAGTTCTGATATGGATATTCGCACCGCTCCCCGGGCCCTTGTGCTCGCCCTCCTGCTGGCCAGCGGCATCGCCGCCGCCAACGAGGCCTTGGTGATCCAGACTGATTTTGGCCTCAAAGATGGCGCAGTGTCAGCCATGAAGGGGGTTGCCTTCGGGGTAGACCGCACTCTGCCGCTCTATGATCTGACCCACGAGATACCGGCTTACAACATCTGGGAAGGGGCTTACCGCCTCTATCAGACCCTGCAGTATTGGCCCAAGGGCACTGTGTTTGTCAGCGTGGTAGATCCCGGTGTGGGCACAGATCGCCACTCTGTGGTGCTCAAGACCAGGAGCGGCCACTACATAGTCACCCCGGATAACGGCACTTTGACCCTGGTGGCCGAGCACTTCGGCATAGACGCTGTGCGTCAGATCGATGAGAAAACCAACCGCCTCAAGGGCTCCGAGAAGTCTTACACCTTCCACGGCCGCGATGTTTACGCCTATACGGGCGCCCGGCTCGCCTCCGGTGCCATCAGCTATGAGCAGGTGGGCCCGCTGCTGCCTGCCGACGTGGTGAAGATCCCTTATCAGCCGGCAGTGGCCGAGAAAGATGGCACCCTCAAGGGCACAATCCCGATCCTGGATGTGCAGTACGGCAACGTCTGGACCAATATCGACGAGACACTGCTGACCCAGGTGGGGGTCAACAAGGGGGACAAGGCCTGTATCAAGATCAGTGAAGGGGATGTGGTCAAGTATGACGGCAAGGCGCCCTACGTCAGCAGCTTCGGCGACGTGCCGGAAGGCCAGCCGCTGGTCTACCTCAACAGCCTGTTGCAGGTCTCGGTTGCCCTCAACATGGACAGTTTCGCCGCCAAACATCAGGTGCAGTCGGGTGCCAACTGGCATATCAGTTTGAAAAAGTGTTCATGATCCGGATTGAATAGCAGAGATAGAAATAGCAACGGGCGCTTCGGCGCCCGTTTTGTTGTCTGGCAATCAGGCAGATCAGAACTCGTTTGAGAGCGCCTTGTAACCTTTGACCAGGTCTATGTTGGTGTGAGCCACATCTTCGGAAAACTCGGTGGCATCCACAGTGACTCTGGGGATCTCGGCCAGATCGCTCTGCTGGTTGATGCGGGTCGTGGAGGGCACATAGAAGCCGGGGGGCAGATCGCAGCCATCCACCACAGAGTTGTGGCGCACTACTGAACCTTCACCAATATGGCAGTTGAACAGCACGCTGTTGAAGCCGATGAAGACCCGGTTACCGACTTCGCAGGGCCCGTGCACTATGCTGCGGTGGGCGATGGAGGTGTACTCGCCTATGGTGACGGCAGCGCCGGACTTGGAGTGGATCACCACCCCGTCCTGAATGTTGGAGTTGGCGCCGATGACGATGGGCTCCATGTCGCCATTGGCATCCACCTCGTCGGCGCGGATCACTACATAGGGGCCGACAAACACGTTTTCCTTGATGATCACCTTGCCACAGATGATGGCTGTCTTGTCGATATAGGCGGACTCGTCGATGACCGGCAGGTGGCCGGATGGATTCTTGCGGATCATGTTGCATCCTGTTGAAGATGAAATCGGGATGGGGAAAGGGCGAGGCATGAGGGCCTGCCGGTGGGTCAGCTTACGCCTGTGGAACGGGAGGGGGAACCCTTTACTGGTCTGACCCCCAGGGGCGCGCTGTCATCTTGCCGGGGTGTTCCCTCTTCTCAAAATATGGGAGCATGACGTCTGCCGACGGGGCTGCGCTGCCGCATTGGCACTCTTTTGATATAACGCTGGAACCCAAGATGAAAATGATTGTTGTGCTGCTCGGCACTCTGCTGCTCTCCCCCTTGTACTCTTCTGCCGTACAGGCCAAGGGGCAAGCGGGCGAGTTTGACTATTACGCCCTGGCGCTCTCTTGGTCGCCGGAGCATTGCGCCATCAAACCGGCTGATCGGGATCAATGCTCCCGCCAGCTGGACTTCGTGTTGCACGGCCTCTGGCCCCAGTACCAGCGCGGCTACCCGAGCAGCTGTTCTCGCGAGCGGCTGGATCCTGACATGGAGCAGCAGTTTGCCGGGCTCTACCCCAGCCGCTTTCTCTATCGCCATGAGTGGGAGAAACACGGTACCTGCTCAGGCCTCAGCCAGCGCCAGTATCATCAGCTTGCCAGCGACCTGCGTCAGAAGGTGAAGATCCCGGCCGCGTATCAGTCCCCTGCCGAGCCTCTGCGCAAAAGCCGCTTCCAGCTCAAGGCGGATCTGGCCAGTGCCAACGACTGGCTGGCGCCAGACAACATCACGGTTGCCTGTGCCGACGGCGGTCGCTTCCTGCGGGAGGTCTACATCTGCATCAACAAGGAGGGGACGGATGCCGTCACCTGTTCCGACGAGATGCAAAAGCGTGAACTGCGCTCCTGCGGTCAGCCGGACTTCCTGCTGCGCAGCGTGCGCTGATCACTCTCTATCTTCATCGGGCCCCTTGCGGGCCTGATGTTCAAATACAGCCATAGGAAAGGAGTCTGGGCAATGACCGACATGAAACAGTTCTCGGCACAGGAACGAAGCTTGCTGCTTGGGGTGAAAGGGGTGGGGCCCACCGTCATAGGGCGGCTCGAACAGCTGGGTTACCACACACTGAGCGAGCTGGCCGGGGCGGATACAGCCCATATAGTCCAGCTGGTGGCCAGCATGCTGGGGTCGACCTGTTGGCAGAACAGCCCGCAGGCCCGCGGCGCCATTGATGGCGCCATAGCGCTGGCGCGCAGCCAGGTCGCTGCTGTTTCGGACTGTACGCGGGGTACATAGCCATGAAGCTGTTTGCAGAGCTCGGGATGCGTTATCCCATCATTCAGGCCCCCATGGCGGGAGTGCAAAACAGTGCGCTGGCGCTGGCCGTCACCGGCGCGGGTTGTCTGGGCTCCTTGCCGGCGGCCATGCTCAGTCCGACTGACCTGCGAAGCGAGCTCGCTCGGCTTGCCGCCAGCGGTCTGGGGCCATTCAACATCAACTTCTTCTGTCATCAGCAAGGGGATCCCGATCCCCAGCAGGTTGCACGCTGGCAACAGGCGCTGGCGCCTTTTTATGCCGAGTTCGGTGTGAGTACAGATGCTGTATCGAGTGGGTCAGGTCGTGCCCCGTTCAACGCCGAGCATGCCGCCATCCTGACCGAGTTCAACCCCGCCGTAGTCAGCTTCCATTTCGGCCTGCCCGAACCGGGCCTGCTGGCCCGGGTGAAAGCCACGGGAGCAAAAGTGTTTGCCAGTGCGACCACGGTAGCAGAAGCGAAGTGGCTGGCCCGCCATGGCGCCGATGCCATCATAGCGCAGGGACTGGAGGCCGGCGGCCATCGCGGCCATTTCCTCAATGAGGATCTCGCCTTGCAGCAAGGTACCTTTACCTTGCTGCCACAAATAGTCGCGGCGGTAGAACTGCCGGTCATCGCTGCCGGTGGCATAGTCGATGGCAAAGGTATCAGGGCCGCCCTGGCGTTGGGCGCCAGCGCCGTCCAGATGGGAACTGCCTTCCTCTGCTGTCATGAGGCGACGACCTCTGCCCTGCATCGAGTGGCTATTCATTCGACTCGGGGCCAGCATACGGCCCTGACCAACTTGTTCAGCGGCCGCCCGGCGCGAGGGATAGTCAACCGGCTGATGCAGGAGCTGGGCTCGCTCTCGGATCTGGCACCTGACTTCCCCCATGCCAGCAGCGCGCTGGCACCGTTGCGTGCGGCAGCTGAAAAGGTGGGTGATAGTGGCTTCTCGCCATTGTGGGCGGGGCAGAATGTATCGGGTTGCCGTGACCTCCCGGCCGCCGAGTTGATCGCCGCATGGGTGAAAGAAGCGGGCCTGGCGTGATCGCTTCTTTATATAGGTAGATGAGCGGGAGGGGCGGCATGCAAGGAGTGGCACTTCCAATGGCTAAATGTGGGGCACTCATGATGCCAATAGTGCCGTTTTACGGCATTTCTGTGGATAAGTTTGTACAAAAGCTGTGGTTGGTTATGAATAACTAAAAAAGTGCCGATTTTTGCAGTTTTATTGCATTGCGACCCTTGCCAACGCGATCAATCTCTCTATAATGCGCCACATCGACAGGGCAAGCGGCAACGCAAACAAGCCAGTCGGTGCCTCGAAAAGCCTTTGAAAATAAGGCTTGACTCGAGAAGGCGGTTGAGTAGAATTCCACTCCCGCAGCAACACACTGTTGCGTCGCTCTTTAACAATTTGAATCAAGCAATCTGTGTGGGCACTCACAGCAT